>CABVDH010000009.1 GCA_902497065.1 uncultured Collinsella sp.
GCCGCCCTCACGGGATACTACGAACTCGTGCGCAAGCAGGAAATCACCGTCGAGCCAAAACGTGAACTCACGGAAGAAAAAGCCCTCGTGCTTTCTAAAAAGCTCGAGGGTCTCAAACGTGGCGACCTGGTCCGCGTCACCTATTACGATACGTACGGCTATCGCTCCCGCACCGGCATTCTCGACGAGGTACTCCCCGCCTTCAGGCTCCTCAAGCTCAAAGATATCGCCATCGACTTCGACGATATCCAAGACATCGAGCTGCGCGGACGAGCCTAGACAAGGAAATGCATCCAAGACGGCGCTTACAGCGTTATGACGTAGTAGCCTGCGTCTTTCACGGCCGTCTCGAGGACACCGCGATCAACCGGCTGCTTAGAGCGCACGCGTGCCGTGTGGTCCGCATACGTCACCGTTGCCCACACGCCATCCAGTGCATTGAGGGCATTGGCTACGTTCTGAGCGCAGCCGTCACAGCTCATGCCGCCGATGAACAGCTCATCGCTATAGGGGTAGTGTGACGCATCGGTATCCACCACAACAACCTTTTTGGCCTTCTTGCCGCTCGCACCATCGCTGCAGCAACTCTTCCCGTGTGTCGAAGCGGCAATGCGACGCAGTCCAAAAAACATGCCGACGGCAATGACGGCCAGCACGATGAGATTCGCAGGGTTGAGCAAGTCGCTCATGCGTTCCCCTTTCAAGTAGCACTATCTAGATACCCCCATGGGGTGTCCCCATCTTAACCCAAAATCATGTCCGTTCGGTCAATTAGTTTCCCTCTTCAAACTTTTTTGTTGACCAAGGCTTACTTTCGTGTATAAGTTTTCCTAGGCTAACAGTTAGATCCGTAAGGAGCGCCGTGACTCGAACCATAGACATCCCAACGTTTCAGGCGGCAGTCGTGCGCAACTGCTCTCCCACGCTCGCGGGCATCAAGCCGGCATCGCTCTTTACCTATCCAGGCACCTACGCCCACGGGGACGGCTCGGTCGCAACCGAAACCATCGCAGAGCGCCGAGCACGCCTGCTCAACGTTATCGCCCAGTGCAATCGCGAGCTTGACCCGTTCGGTATCCACCTGAGTGTTTTGGTCTGGCGGCCCTGCGGAGCGCTCGTGTATATGTACCGAGCCAAAAGCCTCACCACCTATTTCGCAGACCCTCGCGCCCAAACGGCGCTCGCCTCGGAAGGCTACGACACGAGAGACCTTTCGACATGCCTTGTGCATTTGGCATCACGCATCACGCTCGCGAGCAATAACGTCGCGGAATGCGCCTGTAGCCAGACTCGATGCGCACTACCCCAGCAAGCTAGCTGCAGCAACGACTGCACCTGCGAGTTTCCGCACGAAATAGGCTACTTCCTCGGATATCCCTACGACGATGTGCGCGAGTTTATCGTCCAGCGCGGCGAGAACTACAAGGTCTTTGGAGCTTGGAAGGTCTACACGAATGTCGAGCAAGCGCTTGCGATGTTTGACGCCTACCGCGCTTGCACTCAATACCTCACCTTTGTCTATCAGCAGGGCTGCAGCTTGGCGCAACTTGCCCAGGCAACCCGATAGAACATAGAAGCCGCGGCAAGCTGCCGCACAACTGAAAGGACTCAACATGAGCAAGATCGCCGTCGTCTACTGGAGCGGCACGGGCAACACCGAGGCCATGGCAAACCTCGTCGCCGAAGGCGCCACGTCCGTGGGTGCCGAGGCAGAGGTCATCTCCTGCGCCGACTTCTCCGCAGACAAGGCCGAAGGCTATGACGCCATCGCCTTCGGCTGCCCCGCCATGGGCTCCGAGGAACTCGAGTACGATGAGTTCCAGCCGATGTGGGACGAGGTCAAGGAGACTCTCGGCGACAAGAAGGTCGTCCTCTTTGGCTCCTATTCATGGGCCGAGGGCGAGTGGATGGACAACTGGAAGGCCGACGCCGACGATGCCGGCGTCAACGTCGTGGACTCCACCATCTGCTACGACGCGCCCGACGACGAGGGCGAGACCGCTTGCAAGGCCCTCGGAGCCGAGCTCGCGTAACGAACCTAGGGCTTCCAAAAGAGCCTGCATCAAAGCACATCCCCATCCCTACAAAAGAGCGGGGGCTGGATTCAAGTCCAGCCCCCGCTCTTTTGTAACGGCAGTTACATCAACCGGCTACGAGATATTGCCCAAGAACGCCTTGGTGCGTTCGCTCTTGGGATGGTCGAAGACCTCGCTCGGCGTGCCCTCTTCCACGATAACGCCGCCGTCCATAAAGACCACGCGGTCGGCGACATCGCGGGCAAAGCCCATCTCGTGCGTCACCACGATCATGGTCATACCGTCACGTGCAAGATCGCGCATGACGCCAAGAACGTCGCGGACAAGCTCGGGGTCAAGCGCTGACGTAGCCTCGTCAAAGAGCATCACGTGTGGATTCATCGACAGGGCGCGGGCGATCGCCACGCGCTGCTGCTGACCGCCCGAGAGCTGGCTCGGCATAAAGTCGATGCGCTCGGCCAGGCCGACCTTGGTCAGCTCCTCGATGGCAATCTTCTCGGCCTCTTCCTTGCTGCGCTTGAGCACCTTTTGCTGCGCAAGCATGACGTTCTTTTTGACCGACAGGTGCGGGAACAGGTTGAACTGCTGAAACACCATGCCCAGGTGCGTGCGCACTTTGTTGAGGTCGACACCCTTGGCGCACACGTCCACGCCCTCAACGATGATCGAGCCGCTCGTGGGATGCTCCAGACGATTGATGCAGCGAAGCATCGTCGACTTGCCCGAGCCCGAAGGGCCCAGGACCACAACGACCTCACCCTTGTGCACATCTAGATCGATATCGCGCAGGACCACGTTATCGCCAAAGGCCTTCTGGAGGTTCTTGATACTGACGACGACCTCGTTCGAGTTATTGGTTTCGCTCATGATAGGACCTCCTTACAGACCGGCGATGTGATCGGCAGGCGTCGCGACAACCTGTCCGGCGCTCTTGGCGGGACGCTTCTTCTTGGTCTCGGTCGTGCCCAAAAGGCTCGCCTCAAGACCGCTCACCAAGCGAGCGAGCGGCAGGGTGATGACCAGATAGAACAGGGCGGCAACCACGTACGGTGTAATGGAGCCCGTCGTGGCCACGATGGTACGGGCGTTCATGACGATCTCGACCACACCCACGGCCGCAAGCAGCGACGTATCCTTGTAAAGCAAGATAAACTCGCTGGTCAGCGTAGGCAAAACATTGCGGAACGTCTGCGGAATCATAACGTAGAGCAGCGTCTGGAAGGCATTCATGCCCAGAGAGCGAGCAGCCTCGTTTTGGCCCTTGGGGATCGATTGAATACCGGCGCGGAAGATCTCACACAAATAGGCAGACGAGTTCATGGCCATGACTATGACGCCGAGCACGTAGTCATCAACCTTGACGCCGGCCAACGGCAGACCGAAGAACGCGATATAGATCTGCAGGAACGCCGGCGTACCACGGATGATATTCACATAGATGCCGGCAAGGCAACGAAGGATGCGCGACTTGGAAATGCGCATGAGCGATAGGGCGAAACCGAAGGGAATGGCCAGCGGAAACGCCACAAGCACGATCGAGAGCGACATAAGGAAGCCCTTAAAGACGATCGGCAGGCTTTGGACCAAAATGACCGGGTTCAAGAACAGGCGCAGGAACATATTGGAGTTCCAAGCCTCGACCCACGGCTGCTCCTTAAGATCGGCCAAGAAGTTATCGAAGGCCGTCACGCCCTTGATCTCCACCGACGGAATCTTGGAGATCTTCTTGGTCGAACCGTCGGCGAGCGTATAGGTGCCGCTAAAGGCCTCATCGCCGCCCTCAACGGGAAACGTCACGCCGTAAACCTCGACACGGAAAAAGCCGCCGGCAGGCGCCGTCTCGCCAAAGTCGATCTTGAGCGTCTGACCATCAGCCGTGCACGTGGGTTTCATGGGCGTACGATCCATGAGGTCCTCGCCCGAGAGCATCGTCAATCGCGTGTCATCGGTACCAAACGTCGTGCCGTCGACAAACGTCAAAGAAAGACCGCTCAGCTCCTCGTCGGCATCGGCCTGAACTTCCCAGGTAATGCGCGTCTCGGTGCCGCCGACCACATCGCTGCCCGAGCCGGTGTTGGGTCGGGCGGTAATCTTTGCGGTCTCAAGCGCCTGGGCGGTCGTGGGCGCATATGCCCCCGCGCACACCAGCGCGAGCGCCACGGCCATGACGCAGACTAGCTTTTGGAGCAAGGCGGGCAGTGGAAAACGCTGCTCCGCGGCCCCTTTGTTCAGTCGAGACAAGGTGGCTCCTATCGTAGAAGTTGCCGACAAAACGAGACGGAAACGCTCTCCGTCAAGAGAAGCGCAAAGGCCCTCTCCGCAAAACGGAAAGGGCCCGCGCGCAATCAAGTAGTTATTTTACTTGATGTTGTACTTAGCCATGAGGGCGTCGACGGTACCGTCGTCGGTCAGGTCCTTGATGGCCTGGTTGATGTCATCCTTGAGCTTGGTGTTGCCCTGGTTGATGGCAATGGCGTACTCCTCGCCGGTGCTGATCTGCTTGATGGTCTGGCAGGTGTTGAACTGCTCGGCGGTCAGCTGGCTGGCAACGGAGCGGTTGGTGACTACGGCGTCGCCCTTATCGGACTGCAGAGCGCTAAAGCACTCGGTGGCGTCCTTGTAGGGGACGATCTTGGCCTTGGGGAAGTTCTCCTGGGCAAAGGCCTCGGCGGTCGAGCCAGACTGGACGATGATGGTAGCGTCGGAATTGTTGAGCTTCTCGCTGTAGTTATCGGCCGTGATGTCGGTGTTATCGACCTTGGTCACGATAGCCTGATCGTCCATGTAGTAGGAATCAGAGAAAGTGACTTCCTTCTCACGCTCGGGCGTGTCGGTGATAGCCGCGATGGAAACGTCATACTTGGCGCCCGAAGCGACGCCCGGAACCAGCGTGTCAAAGTCATTGTTGACATACTCGACATCCAGGCCCAGCTTGTCGCCGATAGCCTTGATGAGCTCAAGGTCAAAGCCCTGATAATCGCCGTTGTCATCTTTGTACTCAAACGGAGCGTACTCGGCAGAGGTGCCGACGGTGAGCGTACCGTCCTTGACGAGCGCATACTCCTTGGAGCCGTCGACCTTCTCGACCTTAGCGTCGTCAGAGCTGCTGGAACCGGCATCAGAACCAGAGGTGGCGTTGGACGAGCCGCAGCCCGTCAGAGCAAGGGCGAGCGCCATAGCACCCGTGGCGGCAAATGCGCCAAGCTTCTTCAGCTTCATAATCAGTCTCCTTCCGGTGACCTCGTTTGATTCAGAGGTCTGCAAAAACTGTTGGCTATTATGCACCCGGAATTACGAATCTGCAATGAGAAAACTGATTGAAACAAACCCATAACGTGAATTGAATACTCTACTTTGTGACAGTCATTACTGCTGCAATGACCTTAATAGTCTAATTTCAGCTGCATAACCTGCAAGTTCGTTCGGAGTCTCCAAAATAAACGGCAGCGAACGCAAACGGCCATTCGATACAATATTCTGCATAACCTGCATACCGCCACCAAATTCCTCGCTGCCAAGGTATCCCTTGCCGATGCACTCGTGACGATCTTTATGGGCGCCACAAGGGTTCTTCGAATCGTTGATGTGTACGGCATGCAAGCGATCGATACCCACCACGCGGTCGAACTCGTCGAGTACGCCGTCCAGATCATGGATGATGTCGTAGCCGGCATCGCTCACATGGCAGGTGTCCAAACAAACGCCCAGCTTATCGGACAGCTCTGGGCACTTGGCGGCAACGCCCTCGATAATGCACGCCAGTTCTTCAAAGCTACGGCCCACCTCGGTGCCCTTGCCCGCCATGGTCTCGAGCAATACCGTCGTCTGCTGTCCCTCAAACATCACCTGGCACAGCGTGTCGACAATCATCTGAATGCCGGCGTCTGCCCCCTGTCCCACATGCGCACCGGGGTGGAAGTTGTAGTAGTTGCCGGGCAGTGCTTCCAGACGCTGCAAGTCCTCGGCCATTGCCTCCAAGGCAAACTCGCGCGCCCGCTCTTTGGCAGAACAGGGGTTGTAGGTATACGGGGCATGCGCCACCAGCGGTCCAAAGTCGTTTTGCGCCATAAGCTCGCGCAGAGCCGCCACGTCATCCATGTCAAGTTCTTTTGCCTTGCCACCGCGCGGGTTGCGCGTAAAGAATGCAAAGGTATTGGCGCCAATGGACAGCGCCGTCTCCCCCATCGCCCGATAGCCCTTCGTCGTCGAAAGATGGCACCCGATCGTCAGCATCTCCAACTCCCCCTCATCAGTTGCGGTGAAATACGGTCTATTGGTGCCCTATTTTGGCGCAAACAGACCGTATTCCACCGCAAGTTATAAAAGGGGCATCAGGGACAAAGGCCTCCAGGCATTCCAAGCGCTGGTGCCATGCCCCACGCCCTAAAGTTTCAAACGAATCGCATCGATGATGTGCGCACAGCGCTGTGTGGCGGCTAGGGACATGATGGGGCTTTCGAGTTTCCCCACCTGAATGAGCTGCGTCGCATGCTGGATTTCGCCGTAGAAATCATCGACCTCAAACGGGGCATTTATTTCGAGCGTGCGCCCGTCGGAGTACTTCACATGGGCGAGCTCGGGGCGATGGAGACGCTCGATTTCCAACGAGCCCCGCTCACAGGCAATCGTTAAGCGGCTTTCATATGTTGCTTTGCCGTCGCACACCATATGAATGGGTATACCGCCGACGCTCATACGGATCTCGTCGGCCCAATCGACGCGGCCGCCTGATACGTCACGCCAGCGAACTTCACGGGATGAAACCTCGCACGCGCCCGCGAGCAAATCCTCAAACCAACCGACCGCATAGCAGCCCATGTCATATAGACAGCCGCCCTGCAACGAATCAAGCAGATAGCCCGAAGGAGGCTCGCCGTAATCGAGCTTTTGCACGCTTTCAATCGAGACAATACGGCCAAGCTCACCCGACGCAAGCAAGTCCTTCACGCGAGTGCGCATCGGGCAAAACCGATTCTTCATCGCCTCCATAAACAGCACGCCGCGCTCACGAGAGGTGGAGGCAATCGAGAGAGCCTCTTCCTCACTCAAAACGGCCGGCTTTTCGCACAGCACGGCCTTTCCGGCGCGCAGCGCGCGACAGGCCCAACGCGTATGCATGCCATGCGGAAGAGCCAAGTAGATTGCGTCGACATCGGGGTCGGCAATCAGCGCATCATAAGCCACATCGCCGCTATCGTCAGCCGTGGCATAACTGTGCGCGGCATCAATCGAAAACGCCCTGCAAAACTCCTCAACATGCGAAGGAGTGCGGCCGGCAGCAGCCACAAGCCGTGCCCCGTCCACCTCCTTGAGCGACGATGCAAATCGATGCGAAATGTGTCCAGCGCCCAAAACGCCCCAACAAACCTCACGCAAATCATCACATGAATCCCGATGACCCACGACAGCCCCCTTCAGTTGCGGTGAAATAGTTCCTGTTTGGCCCCTATTCTGCCGCAAACAGGAACTATTCCATCACAAGATATAAAAGGGTCATGAGGAGCGTGTTTTGCCGAAGGCCTTAAGCACCGCCGTCACGGGACCAGGCTGGAAACGTCGGCGCACATCGTCGAGACACTCGGGAATATCGATGTGCTGCGGGCAGTGCCGCGCGCATTTGCCGCATTTGACGCAATTGCTCACCAACTTGGGCTCGCTTGTGCGCACCGCGCTCGCCGTAAAGTATTGAGACAGCCCCGTAAACCAGCTGTGCGCATAGCTTGCGTTGTAGGCGGCAAAACATCCAGGGATATTGATGCCTTTAGGGCACGGCATGCAATAGCCGCATCCCGTGCAGGGCACGCGATTCGATTTTTCAAACTCATCCAGCACGTGCGCGATCGTGTCGAGCTGGTTGGCAGTCATCGAATTCGGCAACGCGAGGTCTGCCAGTGACGAATTCTCATCCACCTGCGCGGTATCGGTCATACCCGAAAGCAGCATCGTCACCTGAGGATGATTCCACACCCACGAAAGACCCCAGGCGGCAGGAGTGAGCAAATGCGGGTCACGGGCACTATCGAGCACAGCGCGGGCCCGTGGCGGCAGCTTGCCCGCTAAACGCCCGCCCAGCAGCGGCTCCATCACAAACACCGCGAGGCCTCGCTCGGCGGCGGCCATGAGCCCCGCTGTTCCCGCCTGATATCGCTCTCCAGCGTAATTGTACTGGATCTGGCAAAAATCCCAGTCATATGCGTCATGCATCGTCAGGAAATCCACCGCGCTGCCGTGGTACGAAAAACCAATCTGGCGAATGCGCCCCGCCGCCTTTTGACACGCGATCCAGTCCTCAATGCCCAACGCCACCACACGTTCCCACTGGGCGGGCGAGGTAATGTTATGCATGAGGTAATAGTCGATATGGTCGGTCCGTAGGCGGCGCAGTTGCTCGTCGAAGAACCGGTCGAAATCCTCCGCGCATTTGCACGAAGCATGCGGCAGCTTGGTTGCGAGCAAAACCTGGTCGCGCAAGCCCAGGCGCTCAAGCGACGCACCCACGCACGCCTCGTTGCCGGGATAGAGATAGGCCGTGTCCAGGTAGTTAATCCCCTGCTCCACCGCGCGGGAGATGATGGCATCGGCCGTCTTCGCATCGGGGTGTCCCGGCGCACCGGGAAACCTCATGCAGCCCAGACCCAGAGCGGATATTCGGTTACCACTTTTGGGGTCAACACGGTATTGCACGGCCCCTCCCTTCGCCATCAGCGCCCCGGCAAGGCGAAACACAATGGTCACGCAGCCGAAACATCGTGGAATCGCAATCGAGAACGTATCGTAACGCAGCAGAAATCGAGCCGTCACGGCACCGCTTTAACATCAGCAAAAAGCCCGATGAAAGGAGCCGGGCATGACCACGCGCATGTCTTTGCGGTCTGCCCTGCAGCGTAGCGTCCAGGCAAACGTTTCTTTTTTATAACAGCCGCCCCGCGCACCCACCAATCACCCTGGCAGCATACAATCCATCAGGCGCCCCTTACGCGGGCGCCTTTTACATGGGGAGATGATTCACATGCAGATCAACAAGGTCGCCTTTATCGGCAAGGGCGGCGTCGGCCTGCTCTACGGCAGCATGATTGCCAAGGCCCTCGGCAATGACGCCGTCGAATACGTTATGGATGACACCCGTTTTGAGCGTCACGCGAACGACGCGCTCACCGTCAACGGCAAGCCCTGCGATCTCACGTCCGTCCGTGCCAGCGAGGCGACGCCCGCCGATCTGGTCATCCTGACAGTCAAGACCACCGGTCTCGACCAAGCACTCAAGACTATGGAGCGCGTCGTGGGACCCAACACGCTCATCGCCTCGCTGTGCAACGGCATTACGAGCGAGCAAAAGATTGCCGAACGCTTTGGCTGGGAGCATACCGTTCTTGGTATCTGCCAGGGCATGGACGCCGTGTTTCTCAACGGCGCGCTCACCTTTACCAATGCGGGCGAAATCCGCTTTGGCGCGGCGGCCGGCACGAACCCCGCAACCATCACCGCAATCGACGAGCTCTATACGCGCTGCGGCATCGCCCATACCGTCGAGGACGACATCGCCCACCGCATGTGGGCCAAACTCATGCTCAACGACGGCATCAACCAGACCTGCATGGCCTACGGCGGGACCTACGGAAGCGCCACGGAGCCGGGCTCCGAGCAGCGTCGCTGCTTTGTTTCCGCCATGCGCGAAACGCTTGCGGTCGCCAACGCCGAGGGCGTTGAACTGACCGAGGCAGACCTGACGCAAATGGTGCACCTCATCGAGGGAATCGACCCTGCCGGTATGCCCTCGATGGCTCAAGACCGCATCGCAAGGCGCAAAACCGAGGTTGATGAGTTCGCGGGCACCATCTGCCGCCTCGCAGCCAAACACGATATCCAGGCACCGCAAAACGAGTGGCTCTATCGGCGCATCCGCGATATCGAGAAAAGCTGGTAGCGCCGACGCGCCGCATTCAACAGCCTTAACAGCAAAACCGCCGCAAGGGAACCTTTCCCCTGCGGCGGCCTTCATCTTCGTCTATGACCGGCGGCCGATCTCACAACAGTTAGCGTTGCGACCCCGGCACCTCGTCCTCATCGTCGCGGCAAAGAACCACGCCTGCGCTTCCCAGCAGCGTGGCCGCGATCAGCGCGCCGACCACGATAGGAGCAGCCCCGCATGTCCCCTGCATGCCCGCGACGAGCGCGGCCGTGGGACCAAGGCAGCCAAGCATCAACGCGACGGCGGCAACGGCAATATCTCGAGCATTCACAAGACCACTTCCTCCAAGAGAAAGACCTTATTTCTCAAGAACCAGTGTGCCCCGCATCCATACGCCCAGCGTACCGCCACGGTAAGGGCTCTGTTAACTCAAACGCATACATAGAACGGACGTCCTTACGTTGCCCTAAAGCTCGGTAAAGACGCCCGTCCGCCAAATATCCGTGATGCAGAAAAATTACCAACCGGTGTAGTAATCGGTGGTTCCGGCAGCGCAGCCGGAGTCATAGACCTTGCAATCACCCTTGGAGCCCGTAAAGGTCGAGCCCTGGGCCATATCGCCCGCGGCAACAACGTAATAGCCGTCGGAATCGCGCCAGAAGCCCTCAGAATCCTGAGTCCATTCGCCCGTGCGATAGTGATAAAGCACATTGCTGCTGTAATAGGTCTCGCGGCGCCCGTTGTAGTTATTGACACCCGCAGAGCGCGTCAGGCCCGATCCGTTCGCGTAGGACGCGGCAGACGCGTAAGACGGAGTGTAACCGGCGTTGTAGTACGAAGCCTGGGCGGCCTCGGCAGCCTCCGCCTCGGCGGCAGCCTCGAGCGCTTCGCGCTTGGCATCCTCAAGCGCAGCGCGCAGCTCATCGAGCTCGGTCGACTTGGCGTCGACCTCCCCCATCGTCAACAGGCTACCCGCACCGTCGATGCAACCCTGCAGCACAGCACGCTCGTCATCGGTAGCATAGTCGCCATACATATTCATAATGATCTGAGCGCGCATCTCAAGGGAATCGCGCTTGGCCTCCATCGAGGCGTTCCACTCCTGCATGGAACCATAACCATCGCCGCGATAGTCAACGGGCTGCACCAGCGTCGCCTCGGACGGCGTAGGTCCAACCGTATCGGATAGTGTTGCCGCGTGGGCATCGGTTGCACCGGCGCCCGCCAAAAGTGCCACGGTCAGAGCGGCGGAAAGGGCGGCGGCTTTCGGTTTTCGTGAATCGATCCTCATGTAGCTAGAAACCTCCGTAGTGCGTTTTTGCTGCGTTTGAGCTGCGTGTGATTCGATCGCGCTGCATAGTACCCCGAGCAAATCGCGACCTGCGGTTTTACTCAAAAGGCGCACGTCAATTGCGTAAAACTCACATCCTCTTAACAGGAGTTTTCCACATCTCGATTGCATAAAGCATGCCAAAAACCCTGTTTTTGCACCCGCTCTATGCAAAAAAGGCGCCTGTGCAACCATTGTTCGCACAGGCGCCTTGAGCAGGCATTTTATGCAGTTATACCTATCGAGTCGCAAGGGGTCCTTGCACAAGTCGCCTTACTCGTCCAGCGCGGCGAAGGCCTGCTTCAGATCCCAAATGATATCCTCGGCGTTCTCGGTACCGATGGAAAGACGGATCGTGGAGGGCGTGATGTTCTGCTCGGCGAGCTCCTCGGCAGAGAGCTGAGAGTGCGTAGTGGTAGCCGGGTGCACGACGAGCGACTTGACGTCGGCCACGTTGGCGAGCAGCGAGAACACCTGTAGATGATCGATGAACTTCCAGGCGGCCTCCTGGCCACCCTTGATCTCAAAGGTAAAGATCGAGGCGCCGCCACGGGGGAAGTACTTCTGATAGAGCTCGTGATCGGGGTGCTCAGACAGGCTCGGGTGGTTCACCTTGGCGACATGGCTGTCACCAGCCAGGAACTCAACGACCTTCTTGGTGTTCTCGACATGACGGTCAACGCGCAGCGACAGAGTCTCGGTGCCCTGGAGCAGGATCCAAGCGTTGAACGGGCTGATGCAGGCGCCCTCGTCACGCAGCAGGATGGCGCGGACATAGGTTGCGAAGGCGGCGGGACCGGCAGCCTCGGCAAACGAGACGCCATGGTAGGAGGGGTTGGGCTCGGCGATCTGCGCATACTTGCCGCTCGCCTTCCAATCGAAGTTACCGCCGTCGACGATCACGCCGCCCAGCGAGGTGCCGTGGCCGCCGATAAACTTGGTTGCGGAGTGGACGACGATGTTGGCACCATGCTCCAGCGGACGGAACAGATACGGGGTGCCGAAGGTGTTGTCGACGACAACCGGTAAACCGTGCTTCTTGGCGATCTCGGAGATGGCGTCGATGTTGGGGATGTCGGAGTTGGGGTTGCCGAGCGTCTCGAGATAGATGACCGTGGTGTTGTCCTTGATGGCACCCTCGACCTCTTCCAGGTTATGGGCATCGACAAAGGTGGTCTCGACGCCAAACTGGGAGAGTGTATGCTCCAGCAGATTGTAGGAGCCACCGTAGATGGTCTTCTGAGCCACCACGTGGTCACCGGCCTGGGCAAGAGCCTGCAGGGTATAGGTGATGGCAGCAGCACCGGAGGCGACGGCGAGACCTGCCACGCCACCCTCGAGCGCGGCGATACGATCCTCGAAGACGCCCTGGGTGGAGTTGGTCAGACGGCCGTAGATGTTACCGGCGTCGGCAAGACCAAAGCGGTCGGCGGCGTGCTGGGAGTTGCGGAACACATAGCTCGTGGTCTGGTAGATAGGCACGGCGCGGGAGTCGGATGCGGGATCGGCGCTCTCCTGGCCAACGTGAAGCTGCAGGGTATCGAAACCAAAGGTGTGCTCGGGGTTGTTGATGAACTGGCTCATGATGATCTCCTTGATCGAACAAAAGTAAATAAATAAGAGAGAAGTAAGTCGCTGTCTCCTGATCACGCCGACGGGCGCAAACAGGAGCCCGGCATTCGCCTTGGTAAGCAATTCATATGCGGGCCTCCTTTCGCATCCCGGTTCAGTGGTCGGTTTAATTACCTACCGCCTTTGTGTGTTTTGAATAGTACGAGCATTGTTTCGCTCGGTCAATCACTTAAAAGCGCTAACCTGTTATCGGTTTTATAGATAGCAATCGAAAGGACGGCGCCGATGACCCTTCAGCAGCTTCGTTTTCTGATTGCCGTGGCAGAGTCCGGCTCAATCAACGCCGCAGCTCAGCGCCTCTATACCGCTCAGTCCAACATCTCAAACGCCGTCAAAAGCCTGGAGCAGGAACTCCACCTGGAGATCTTTACGCGCTCCAGCCGCGGCGTCACGCTCACCAACGACGGCACCGAGCTTTTGGGCTATGCGCGCCAGGTCGTAGAGCAGGCCGATATGCTCGAGGCCCGCTACGAGGACGGCGGCACCCCGCAAGCCCGCCTCGCCATTTCCGCCCAGCACTACGCCTTTTCGGTCGAGGCCTTTGTCAACGTGGTCGAGCGTTGCCGCGACAGCAAGTTCGAGTTCATCATGCGCGAGACCACCACGTCGCAGATCATCGATGACGTCCGCGCGTTTCGCAGCGACATCGGCATCCTGTATCTGGACGACTTTAATGCCCGCGTTCTGCAGAAGGCTTTTGCCGATGCGCGTGCGAGCTTCCATCCCCTATTCGACGCGACGGTCCACGTCTTCGTTAGCGAGCGCCACCCGCTTGCCCGCCGCCCGCAGCTGTCCCTTGCCGACCTCACACCCTATACGCGCTACAGCTTTGAGCAGGGAACCTCAAACTCCTTCTATTACGCCGAGGAACCTTTTAGCTATATCCCTTGCGACCGCAACATACGAATCTCGGACCGCGGAACACTTACTAACTTACTTATCACGTCGAACGGTTACACCCTGTCGACCGGTGTTCTCTCCAATGAAATGCAATGGGGTATGGCATCGATCCCGTTAGCAGACGCCCCAACGATGCACGTAGGCTATATCATGCACAACGAGCGCAAGCCCTCTTCCCTCTTGCAGCAATACCTCGACGAGCTCAACCGCATCATCCATGCCAACTAACTGTCGGAAGACGGGGTAGAAATCGTAGATTGCTAGCCCCCGGCGGACATGGCGCTACAATGGTCACTCACACGAAACGTACCCAACGAAAGGAACCATGTGAAGGTCATCATCTATACCGACGGCTCGGCCCGATCAAATCCGGGACGCGGCGGATACGGCGCCGTGCTCAAATACACCAACCCCGCCGGCAAGACCTTCACCTCCGAGCTTTCGCGCGGCTACGCCAAGACCACCAACAACCGCATGGAGCTCATGGCGGTCATCGTGGCGCTCGAGGCGCTCAACCGCCCCTGCGAGGTCGAGGTCCATTCCGATTCGCAGTACGTCGTCAACGCTTTCAATAAACACTGGATCGACGGCTGGAAAAAACGCGGCTGGAAGACCGCCAACAAGCAGCCTGTCAAGAACCGCGACTTGTGGGAGCGCCTGCTCACCGCAAAGAGCAAGCACAAAGTGGAGTTCATCTGGGTTAAGGGCCACGCCGGCCATGAGCTCAACGAGCGCTGCGACGAGCTTGCCACCACGGCGGCCGACGGCAGCAACCTCGATATCGACACCGGCTTTAACGAGAGCGACCTGTAATAGCGTTTTCGCGCAGCTTTATATCCCCACGCGCTACACTCATCCTGTAGACCAAACAACGCAAGGGGGACGTATGCTGCGCATCGCGACCATCGGCACATCCATGATCACCGACGACTTTATCCAAGTCGTCAACGCCAACGACCAAGCCGCGTTTGTGGGCACGCTTTCGCGCGACGCCAATCGCGGTACTGCCTTTACCGCCGAACACGGCGGCGAACGTAACTTCACCGCACTTGACGAGCTTGCGTCCGCCGTCGACGTCGACGCCGTCTATATCGGCAGCCCTAACGCACTTCACTACGAGCAGGCCCTTGCCTGCATCGCCGGTGGCAAGCACGTCATCGTCGAGAAACCCTTCTGCGCCACCGAAGCGCAGGCGCTGGAAGTCTTCCGCGCTGCCGAGGCAGCAGGTGTCGTGGCCCTCGAGGCCATGCGTCCCCTCCACGATCCCGCCTTCCACGCCATCGAGGACGCCCTGGGCGAGATCGCCCCCATCCGCCGCGCCTCATTGCGCTTTGGCAAGTATTCCTCGCGCTACAACGAGATTCTCGCGGGACGCGCCACCAATATCTTCGACTGCAATATGGCATCGGGTTCCCTCATGGACATTGGCGTCTACGCCGTCGAGCCCATGGTCGAGATTTTCGGCATGCCTTCCGGCCTTACGAGCATGACTACTCTGCTCGACTCCACCACGCGACAGCTCACGCACGGCCCCATCGACGGCTGCGGTTCCATCCTCGCCAGCTATGGCGGAGGCCGCATCTCCGTCGAGCTCGCGCACTCCAAAATTACGAATGACCTGCTGCCCTCGCAGATCGAAGGCGAGCACGGCACTATCCAGATCGACCATCTGTCCACGCCCCGCAACGTCCGCATCGACTATCGCGGCGAAGTCGTACGCGGCTCGGCGACCGAGGCACCGCGCGAACAGGGCGACAACGGCCGTGTGCTCGACCTGCCCAAATCGAGCAACACTATGGAATACGAACTCGCAGACTTTATCACCGCCATCGGCGGCATCGATAACGTCAAGGAAGAGATTTGGGAGACCCCGGCGGGACGTCACGAGCTTGGCCACTACCGCGATGTCACGCTCGTCTCACTGCGCATCATGGATGCCGTGCGCCAGCAGGCCGGCATTACCTTCCCGGCCGACGCAGGCAAGCAGGCATAGCGATGGGCCTCTTCGATACGTTCTTCTCCAGCGTCACCGGCGGCAGTCGAGAGCCTCAAAAACCATCAAACGTCGAGCTCGAGCTGCGCCGCAGGCTTACCGTACTCGCAAGCGACGAGGCCACTCAAGACACTCCCCTGCGCTATTTCCTGCGCTGGGCGGGGCAAGTCCAAGGCGTTGGTTTTCGCTTTACCAACACCAACCTCGCACAGGCACGCGCACTCACCGGCTGGGTGCGTAACATGGAAGACGGCTCAGTCGAGATGGAGATACAGGGAGCTCCGGCAAACGTCCTATCTCATCTCGAGGCGCTTCATGCCTCCTACGAGCGCATGGGAACGCGTTTTCGCCTTGTAGACGCCCAGGCCCGAGCCCCACTTGCCAATGAAGACGGTTTCAGTCCTCATTATTAGTATTGTGTGCTAAATACGGTATCATTTACCTACGACCGTTAATAGAAAAGAGGCGAGGCGCATGGCGGTGCAAAGAAGGAATACCAGGCAGCGAAAGCTGGTTCTTGACGCCGTGCGCCAAAGCTATAACCATCCCACCGCCGACGAAATCTACAACGTCGTGCGCGCGCAGGATGACAAAATCAGCCGCGGTACGGTCTACCGCAATCTCAATCTCTTGGCCGACGCAGGCGAAATCCTCTCCATCAAGACGCCGGGCGGCAGCCGCTTCGATCGCACGATCGAGCCGCATGCGCATATCATCTGTACCTCGTGCAGCCGCGTCATCGACGTACCGCTCCCCTTCGATGCCCAGCTCGACGCCAAGGCGTCCGAGCAAATCGGCTGGAACGTCACCTCGCACTACACCATCTTCGAGGGTCTCTGCCCCAACTGTAGGTAGATTTTGGGACATGCCTACTCAGCAAGTAGACGACGCAGCTCTTCTTCGACCGTGTGCACGTAGCGGACACGGTCATTGACACCGCGCATGCTGGGATTGCAGCTCTCCATCAGATAGGGATGGCCCACCACGTTGAGCATGTCGCGATCGTTTTCGTTATCGCCAAACGCCATCATTTCGTTAGGTGAGATCCCCAGCGCGCAACCATAATCGGCAAGCGCGGACCCCTTGCCCGAATCAAAGCCGATAAAATCGGTCCATTCGGTTCCCGACGTCATCACATCGACCCGGTCGCTAAAGCGACGCACAAAATACTCCAGCGCCGCCGGCTGCTCTGTCTCGGGCGTTTGAAACGCAATCTTAATGACATCCTCGTCAATGTCCTCGGGACGGTCGACCACCGCCACATCGCAGTGGACCTCGTAACGCAAATGGTCGACGAACGCATCGTTGCCGCTCATGGTATAGAGGTGCCCCTCACACGAAAGGGTCACGTCGGCATGGGGATAGGCGACCACGGCATTCGCGATATCCATAGCAAGGCTACGTTCCATGGAACGTTTGACAACGGCGCGCCCCTCGCTCATCACCAGGGCTCCGTTTTCGCATACATAGGCGAGCTCATCGGCCACCGGGGCAAACAGGTAGCGCAAGCTCGCATATTGACGGCCACTCGCCGGCATAAACACAATGCCGCGACGATGCAGCTCGTCGATGAGCTCAAATGCCTCAGGACGCGGCTCGCGCTCCCCCGGATGCAGCAACGTGCCATCCAAATCGCAGGCGATCAGTTTGATTCCCTCAAGACCCATATGCTTCCCCCAAAGCACCCCATCAAAAGTAAGACGGACTTTGAATAGTTGCCTCTCAAAGTCCGTCTTACGCATACGCACGTTAGCCGCGCGCCTTCTTTACGATCGTAAAGTCTGGAGCCATACTCACAACAACATCCGCCGCGCTCGATGCAAAGCGTCGACTGGCATCGAGCTCGCGTGTGACCACCGAGAGCCGAACACCCTCGACACCCCGGAGCATGCGGCCCAAAACAGGCTGCACCGGCGTATACATACGCACGGTATAATCATCCGAGTCACCCCGGAAGAGCGGCGCATGCATGTTGCCGATCTCCCAGCACGCATGTGCGAGCACAATCGGATCCATGCGGTCGACTTCGACCAAATAGACCTCGGCGCTGCGCAGGCGTACGACAACCGCTACGGGCACCGTGCCCGTGCGGTCGACAGCGAGCACGTCACCGTCGGCAAGACGCTCGCCATCAGTGGCATCCAGCCGGGCATTCACCGTGCGCCCCAGCTCCGTCACGCCCACAAACAGGCGCGCATCAGCCTGGTCCCAATCGAGTAGCAGCTCGTCAACCTCAAAGACGCCACCCAGCTCCCGACGAAGCAGGAGTTCATAGGACGGGTCGTTGAGATTTCCCAAGCGCTCCGTAGCCACCAGGTCCACGGACATCAACTAGTCCTCGACCTCAACGAGCTCGATATCAAAGTTGAGATCCTTGCCGGCAAGCTCGTGGTTGGCATCGAGCGTCACGGCCTCGGACGTCACATCGATGACGACAGCGGGGACAGGCATGCCGCTCGGCGTGGACAGGAAGAGCTTCATGCCCTTCTCGATCTGCTCGATGTTGGGAACCTGCTCGGCCGGGAAGGTCAGGACCATCTCGGGGTTGTGCTCGCCGTAGGCATCGGCAGCAGGAATGTGCACGGACTTCTTCTCGCCCACCTGCATATCGATAACGGCGGCGTCGAAGCCCTTGATCATCTGACCGGCACCGCAGGTGAACTCCAGCGGCTCACCGCGATCGTAGGAGCTATCGAACTGCGTGCCGTCATCGAGCGTACCGCGATAATGGGTCTTGACCTTCTTGCCCTGGTTGGACATGGTAACCTCCGTGATAAGGGCGGCGCACAACGCGGGCCGCCGTGAACATATGGCGCTAACTATACCCTAGTCATACAATTCATTGACAGTTTGCAAAGAAACGCTGCAACCGGAGGAACCATGGCATATCCCGTATTTGACCTACACTGCGACACCGCCGACCGTATCGGCTGGGCCACACTCGATCTTGACCTGCGCTTTACCGCCGGCACCGACGGTTATTTCCCCGGCGACGAAACGCATCCGCAGGATTTCGACCTTATCGAGGGCAACGCCTGCGCCATCTCGCTCGCAAAGATCGGCAACACGCCGTGGGCGCAGTGCTTCGCTACGTTTGTCCCCGACGAGATTCCCACCGCCCACGCCGCGCGCTTCCAGGCGCAGATCATGGCGCATATGAGCGGCCAGGCAATGCTCAACCACGACCGCATGGTCAACGTGCGCAGCGCCGCTGATATTCGCCCTGCGCTCAAAGACGGCAAGGTCGCCTGCATCCACACCATCGAAAACGCCACGTTCTTTGCCGAGGACCCCGCGCTGATCGAGGTACTCAAGAGCTTGGGCGTGCTTATGTCGTCACTCAGCTGGAACGCGCAGGGACCGCTCGCGAGCGGCCACGACACCCACGCCGGCCTCACCGCCGCCGGCATCGAGGCACTTACGCAGATGGAGCACGCCGGCATGGTACTCGACGTCTCCCACCTCAACGATGAGTGCTTTGACGAGGTTGTCGCCCACGCCACGCGCCCCTTCGTCGCAAGCCACTCCAACTCCCGTGCGGTTTGCGGCGTCAAGCGCAACCTCACCGACGACCAGTTCCGCACCATTCGCGACATGGGCGGTATCGTCGGCCTCAACTACTGCAGCGAGTTCCTTTCCAACGACGCAACCGACGAGACCGCCGCAGACGTCACCTTCGACCAGCTGGCGGCACATATCGAGCACTGGCTCGACCTGGGCGGCGAAGATGTCATCGCGCTCGGCGGCGACTGGGACGGTGCCACGGTACCCGCTTTCCTCTCCGATGCCAGCAAGATGCCCAAGTTCCAGAACATGCTCTCCAAGCATTTTGGCAAGACCGTGATGCAAAAGCTCTGCAGCGACAACGCGCTTGCCTTCTTTGAGCGTTATTAATTTCACATCCCTTGAGCGGGCCGGCATGCCGAACGGTCGACATGCCGGCCCGTCCCCAATCTGAAGGACCGCTTTTGACGCAGCAGTTTACGATTTCCGTATCCCGACCGGATGGGACGCCCATCCCCGTCGTCGTTACCAAAAAGCGCGTCAAGAACCTCAACCTACGCGTCACATCGAGCGGTGAGGTCCACGCCAGCGCACCGCTCGGCGCCAGCCGCGAGCGTATCGAAGCGTTTGCGAAGCGCAACAACGCCTGGATTATCGGCCGACTTGCCCAGCGTGAGCAACGTCAGGCAACGTCACGAGAGCCACTCAGCCCCTCGTCCATCATTGCGCTTTGGGGCATGCCCATCACGGTACAGGACGCACTCGACCACAACTTTGCGTCACCCGCACCGCGACCCCAGCAGGCCACCTTCGCAAGTTTTATGGGTGCCGACAAGTCGAACGAACGCCCACAGGCCAAGCGGCTCGCAATCCTCGACGGTCTAACGTCCGACGAGCTCCAAGCCCACATCGACCAGCTCTATACGTCCGAGGTCACATCGGCGCTGCGCGATATTTTGCACGCGTACGAAATCGCAATGGGCGTCTCCGTTTCCCGCGTTTCCGTACGCAGCATGAAAACGCGTTGGGGCTCGTGCACGCCCAAATCCGGCGCCATTCGCATCGCACGAGAACTTGCCGGCTACCCCGTCGAATGCCTCGACATGGTTGTCGCCCACGAGCTCGTCCACTTGCTCGAGCCAAGCCACAATCAGCGGTTTCACGCCCTGCTCGACACGTACTGCCCCAACAATAGAGCTCTGTCGCAGCGACTCAAAAAACCGCCCGCCAACGAGCTTTAGCGTCAGCTAGCGCACGCGCTCAATCTCGACGCCACAGCTTGCCAGGGGAAGACCGACGGGCGCCCAAGGCTTATCGAGCTTAACACGCACGCCAAGCAGCAAGGGATAACGACGTAGCAGCATCTGGGCCACACCCTCGGCTGCAGCCTCGATGAGCTTAAACGTATGCTCGCGCAGATAGCCATCGACATCGTGGCACACCGAGCCGTAATCAATAGAGGCATCCAGGTTATCGTGCTCCCCCGCCGCGCGCAGGTCGGCATAGAGCACCAAGGACACGACAAACTTCTGCCCCAGGGCGTTTTCCTCGGGATACACGCCGTGGTTGGCAAAGACCTCGAGACCATCGATAGTAATGCGGTCGGCATGGCGCAGGTCGTCATAGCTCACATGGGGCACCGCCGTTGCGGCGGAAATCTCGCCCCTGCCACGACGGGCAAGCTCGGCACCCTCGGTCTTGGTTGCATTCTCGGGCAGCTTTTTGTTAGTCATCGCGATCGTCTCCTTCGTTCAGAACCCCGACCGCGCATACCGACTACACGCGAATCGACAGGTTCTTTTTATCATCGCTCCAGTTGCAGGCATTGCGCGCAGGGCATGCAAAGCAGGCGCGCGACGCTTTGTCGGCTGCATAGAGCAGACGCTCAAGCGGCTGGCTGTTCACGCGCAGCTTTCGATGGCCCAGAATGGCCGTCTTAATGGCTGCGGCATCTGCCGGCTCAAACGCCACGTCTTCGGGCATGCCGCCGAGAATCGCATCGGCGACGCGTTCGCTTGCAACATCATGGGATATACCCGATTCATACTGTTCATCTTTGCCGATATCGTGAAGAAGTGCCGTGGCATAGATGACCTCGCGGTCAAATTTGAGCTCTTCCTCGAGATTCTTGATCCACATAATACGGGCGACATCCAGCAGATGGTCGATACCGTGGCGGCAAAAGATGCGCCCCGATTCCAACTGCGCAATGTTTCCCAGATGCCGCCGGAACAGTCCGTTGGCACAGATGTAATCAATGCGAGGCATGGCACCAAAGGGAGTCAGGCCCGAAGCCATAAAGCCGCGACGCGACGTTCCTTCATCGGTCTTCGATGCAAAGTCGTTGACGACTCTCATGGTTAGCGGCCCAGCATCCTAAAGAATCGCTCCTCGAGCGACGGATCGGTCTCAAAGACACCGCGACGAGCAAGCGTTACGGTCTTGGTACCGGGCTTTTGCACGCCGCGCATGGTCATGCACATATGCTCGGCTTCCATCAGCACGATTGCCCCTTGGGGGGCAAGATATTCCATGAGGGCATCGGCAACCTGTGTACACAGCTGCTCCTGCAGCTGCAGACGACGGGCATAGACCTCAACCGTGCGAGCAAGCTTAGACAGACCCGCCACGCGGCCGTTAGGGATATAGCCGATCGCAGCCTTGCCATAAAACGGCAGCAGATGGTGCTCGCACAGCGAGTAAAACGTGATGTCGCGCTCGATAACTAAATCGTTCGAAGCGACGGCAAAAGTTTTGGACAGGTGCTCCTCAGCGCTCTGGTCCATGCCGCCGGCAATCTCGCCATACATACGGGCGACGCGTGCCGGCGTCTCCAGCAGGCCCTCACGAGTTGGGTCCTCGCCTATGCCCTCAAGCAACAGCTTTATAGCGGTCTCAACTTTTTCCTGATCGACCATCTAGGCCTCACTCTTCCGATTTTGCGTTCGCGCTATGGTACCACGCCCTCCGGCATCGGCCACAAGCTACATAGTATGGGTCGAATAGACCGGATCGTCCCGCCAAAGCTCCACAGCGTCGCAAAGCGAAACGCCCTCGCGCGCGGCACGAGTGCGCGTGGCGTTCATGTCGATCACCCGCTGATTACTCGAACCCCTAAAACGCAAGGAGATATCGTACAGGTCTTGAACGAACGGGCCGTCCACCAACATATCGAGGCAGGCAAGGATACGGTCCGTCACCTCGGTATGATGACGGCCGCCCGGCATAAGTTCCTCGAGCACGTCGCCGGTAAAGCACCAAATGGTCTTCCCCGACTCCACAGGATAGGCCGCACGCACGCGTTCGATAAAGTCAACGAGACCCGCCTGATTCTCGGGTTCCATGGGCTCGCCACCCAGAATCGTCAGGCCATCAATAAAGGGATGGTCAAGACTGTCGATAATCTTGTCCTCGACGGCACGGTCGAACGGTTCACCCGCGGCAAAGTCCCACGCGACGGAGTTAAAGCAATTCTTGCACCCACGACGGCACCCACTCACAAACAGAGAAGTACGAACACCTTCCCCATCAGCAATGTCGAAATACTTAATGTTCGCGTAGTTCATAGGTAACTCTCCCGGGAGGCCGGGGCATATCATCCCGTCCTCAAACATTCTCGGCCTGCGGCCTGCGAAACTGCGGGCGGGACGATATGCCCCGGCCTCATGCAAAGGGTAACTCAATGAACGAAGCGAACATCGAGTATAGGGTTCGAGGTCCAATAAAAACTTTGTTGCAGCCCAACCGTCATCGCAAGCAAAACGTTGTTGCAAGTCAACTCATTTCCGCTAAGAACTTCGAGAAGTGAGCAGACCGCATGCTGCATCTCAACTACGTCAACTTGGCTGAACCGAGAGGGCCGCTTGGGCTTTTGCTCGATATGAGTTCCGCACGCAAAGAAGGCCACTTAATGTGGCCTTCGTCTTGCGCAGGACTGTCCGAAATAGCGAGCAAATGCCCAAGCGGCCCTCTCGGTTCAGCCCCGGAGCGGTATTAGAGATGCAGCACGCGGTCGCGGATCTCCTCGGTTCGACCCTGGTTCCAGAATTGGGTACCGATGTAGCCGCACGTACGACGGGCGACATTCATCTTCTCCTGATCGCGGTTGCCGCAGTTGGGGCACTCCCACACCAGCTTGCCGTCATCCTCGACAATCTTGATCTCGCCGTCATAGCCGCACACCTGGCAGTAATCGCTCTTGGTGTTGAGCTCGGCATACATGATGTTGTCGTAGATGTACTGCATCACGCGAATGACAGCCTTAAGGTTGTCCTGCATGTTAGGAACCTCGACGTAGGAGATGGCACCGCCCGGCGAAAGCTGCTGGAACATGCCCTCAAACTTGAGCTTATCGAAAGCATCAATCTCCTCGGACACATGGACGTGGTAGCTGTTGGTAATGTAGCCCTTGTCCGTCACACCCGGAATAATGCCAAAACGACGCTGCAGGCACTTGGCGAACTTGTAGGTCGTCGACTCAAGCGGGGTGCCGTACAGTGAGAAGTCGATATCGCTTTCGGCCTTCCACTCGGCGCATTTGTCGTTCATGTGCTGCATGACGGCCATGGCAAACGGCGTGCCTTCCTTCTCGGTGTGGCTGTGGCCCGTCATGTACTTGACGCACTCATACAGACCGGCATACCCCAGGCTAATGGTGGAATAACCGCCCACGAGCAGCTTGTCGATCGTCTCGCCCTTCTTAAGGCGCGCCAGGGCGCCGTACTGCCAAAGAATCGGCGCGGCATCCGAAAGCGTGCCCATCAGGCGCTCGTGACGGCACAGCAGGGCACGGTGGCACAGCTCAAGGCGCTCGTCGAAGATCTTCCAGAACTTGTCCATGTCCTGATGCGAGCTCAGCGCGACATCGGGCAGGTTAATGGTCACAACACCCTGGTTAAAGCGGCCATAGTACTTGGGCTTGCTCGGGTCATAGTTCAGCGCGTTGGCAACATTGTTAAAGCCGTTGCCCGAACGGTCGGGCGTCAGGAAGCTGCGGCAACCCATGCAGGTGTAGCAATCGCCATTGCCGGCGGTCTCACCCTTAGACAGCTTGAGCTCACGCATCTTCTTCTCAGAGATGTAGTCGGGCACCATGCGCTTGGCGGTGCACTTGGCAGCCAGCTGGGTCAGGTAGAAGTACGGGGAATTCTCGTGAACGTTATCGTCCTCGAGCACGTAGATAAGCTTGGGGAATGCCGGGGTAATCCACACGCCAGCCTCGTTCTTAACGCCCTCGTAGCGCTGGCGAAGCGTCTCCTCCACGATCATGGCAAGGTCGTGCTTCTCCTGAGGCGTACGGGCCTCGTTAAGATACATAAAGACCGTCACGAACGGCGCCTGGCCATTCGTGGTCATAAGGGTCACGACCTGATACTGAATCGTCTGGACGCCGCGACGGATCTCGTCACGCAGACGGTCCTCAACGACCTCACGGACCTTCTCGGCAGACGCAGAGACGCCAAGCTCCTCGAGCTCGCGGGCAACCTCGCCGCGAATCTTCTGACGGCTCACCTCGACAAACGGAGCCAGGTGGGTCAGCGAAATCGACTGGCCGCCATACTGGGAAGAGGCGACCTGGGCGATAATCTGCGTCGCGATATTGCAAGCAGTCGAGAAGCTGTGCGGCTTCTCGATCAGCGTGCCCGAGATAACGGTGCCGTTCTGGAGCATATCCTCCAGGTTCACCAGGTCACAGTTATGCATGTGCTGGGCAAAGTAGTCCGAATCGTGGAAGTGAATCAGGCCCTCGTTGTGGGCATCCACGATCTCCTGGGGCAGCAGCACGCGCTGCGTCAGGTCCTTGGAAATCTCGCCGGCCATGTAGTCGCGCTGAACGGAGTTGACGGTCGGGTTCTTGTTGGAGTTCTCCTGCTTGACCTCTTCGTTATTGCACTCAATCAGCGACAGAATCTTGTCATCGGTCGTGTTCTTTTGGCGCTTCAGGCTCTGAACATAGCGGTAGATGATGTAGTGGCGAGCGACCTCGTAGCAGTCGAGACGCATAATCTCGTCCTCGACCAGATCCTGGATCTCCTCGACCGATACGGTGTGGCCGGCCTTCTCACATGCCTCGGCGACGTTTTGTGCCGCATAGATCACCTGGCGGTCGGTAAGGCGAGAGCCTTCCTCGACCTCCAAGTTTGCGGCGCGGATCGCATTGACGATCTTATCGATGTCAAAGGTAACCTCGGTGCCGCTGCGCTTGATGATCTTCATCCTCTTGCCTCTTTCGCATCGTAGCCTCATTGCGCTTCAGAGCCAAACGATGCCCGGCAGGGCTTACCCTGTCTTGCGGCGCCGTCGCGCAATCTGTGTTTTCGATAACCATAGGCCCTCATGCGGACAATCCTCGCAGCCAATCAAGGGGCTCAAAGATCCATCCAAATAATGGGGCGAATAAGGTTCTCGTTCTCTGTCCGCCATCTATCATACGACAAAGAGGCATCTATATCCTGTATTCTTTTTTTAGGTCAAACACAACATATAGTGTTTAAGCAGGTCAAAGCAATTGGTCAATTTGCAGACGCATTATAAATGAAGGCCTCTTGGCAGACTGCTAAAACGTTATCAACCCAACTACCTGCACAGCAGTTTTGAAACCCCCTCAACCGTGCCGCCGCCAAATAGCACCAAAACCAAGCTGCTCGCGCCAAAAGAATCCAAAAGATTATGCTTGACCAACATGTTGCGGTCATGATGGGCCAGGACACATGCAATCTGCCGGCACCCCTACGGGATACAAAGACCATCGCGTACGGACCTTGGATCAATATTTGATGACTTATTTGGCGGCGCGCTTGGTGGCAAAAAACAAAACAGCCCAGAGGACATAGCCTCTGAGCTGCGAACATTTGGTGGGCGTTAGAAGATTTGAACTTCTGACCTCTTCCGTGTCAGGGAAGCGCTCTCCCCCTGAGCTAAACGCCCAAATGGAGCGGACAACGGGGCTCGAACCCGCGACCCCAACCTTGGCAAGGTTGTGCTCTACCAACTGAGCCATGTCCGCTTACGAGGATTAATCTTACGTGATGCCCGCATCCTATGCAAGAACTTTTTTTGAAAAGTTTTGCGACGCCCTCGCGAACCTCGCGAAGACATCAGCCACCACGGAAGGCGCAGGCAAACGCAAACTCGCCGCAAGAGGCCCTTACATCTCACCGAGCATGATCCAGGCAGAGCTGTCCTGCGCGAGTCTGCCGTCTGCAAGCGCTGATGAGGTGAGCAGGACCCTGCCCGCCGGCAGCTCCACGGGTGCTGCACCGAAGTTCGTCACGCACGCCCAGCCGTTATCGCGGCGATAGGCGATGACGCCGCCCTCAGCGCCCTCGGCACCATCCGCAAGACCGGTGCGCCCGTCAAGATCGAGCCACGCAAGATCGTTGGCGCACCCGCGCAGCTTGCGCCGCAGCCAGAGGGCGTCACGATAGAGCGCAAGCATCGATGTCGGGTCCGTTTCTTCCCTATCGGCAGCATAATCGGAAAACCATGCAGGCTGCGGCAGATGGGGCGCCGCATCAGCGTCCGCCGGCGAAAACCCAAACGATCAGCCCTGCGCGGGATCGTCCGCCGCTACCCACGGCAGGGGCACACGACAGCCGTCGCGCCCCTTCTCGCGCTTCGGTCCGCGCGTATTGGTTGCACTGGGATCTTCGAGTGCAGTCCACGGGATATCAGCCACCTCAAAAAGACCGAGCTCCTCACCCTGATACACGTATGCCGAGCCCGGAAGCGCCAGTTCAAGCAAAAGGGCCGCCCGCGCGCGGCGCTCGCCGAGTTCACGGTCCTCGTCATAAGACGACCCGTCGCGTAAGAGCCAGTCGAGCGCAATCTGGTGGTAGCGCGTCGCCTTGATTTGCGGCAGGGCATAGCGCGTCGCCACGCGCGGCACGTCGTGGTTGGAGAGTACCCAGGTCGAGGCGGAATCGGATTCGATAGCTGCCTTCAAGCCCTCCTCGATTGCAGCGTGCATGTCATCATAGGTCCAAGTGGCCTTGGCAAACTCAAAGTTGAATGTCTGGCCAAGCTCGCTGGGACGCGCATAGAGATACTGGCGCTCAGGCAGCACCCACGCCTCGGCAACGGCGCTGCGCGGCGGATTATAGCGGTCGAACACGCGGCGCCACTCGCGATAGATCTCGTGGACCTCGTTGCGGTCCCACAGCGGATGGGTGCCGTCGTCAACCATGTCATCGCCCTCGGCGAGATGCCACCGGTCGAGGTCATCGCGGTCGAGATCCTTGGCGAGACCGTGCGCCACATCGATGCGAAAGCCATCGACGCCTCGATCGCTCCAAAACGCCAGGACGTCGCAAAAGAACGCGTGAACCTCGGGGCATGACCAGTCAAAGTCCGGCTGCTCGGGCGTAAACATGTGCAGATACCATTGACCGTCCGCAACACGCGTCCAGGCGGGGCCGCCAAAGTTGGCATTCCAATTGGTGGGAGGCAGCTCGCCATGCTCGCCGCGACCATCGCGGAAGATATAACGGGCGCGCTCGGGCGATCCGGGGCCGGCGGCAAGAGCGGCTTTGAACCAGGGGTGCTGGTTGGATGAATGGTTGGGCACGATATCGACGATGACCTTGATGCCGCGCGCGTGAGCCGCAGCGATCATGTCATCGAAGTCGTCAAGCGAGCCGAGACGTGGGTCGACATCGCAGTAGTCCGCCACATCATAGCCGCCATCGACAAGAGGCGAAGGGTAAAACGGGCTCAGCCAGATGGCCTCGATGCCCAGCCGCTCAAGATAGTCCATCTGCTGGGCAATGCCCGCGATATCGCCCAGACCCGAACCGGTCGAATCCTTAAACGAACGCGGGTAGATCTGATAGATCGCGGCATCGGACATCCATGAGCGCGAAGAGGACTTTTCTGCAGCCATGGGGTGAGCCTCCCTTGCAACGAGGTTTTGCGAGATGCCCACGATGATACGCCCAAAGCTGTCATTCGAGGCAAACAACGCCACAGCCACACCCCAAAACGCTCGCTCCCTCTCGGGCTCGAGCCTCCTGGGACGAATCGATCGATTAGTGAAAAGAACGGAAGACTCACTCCCCCGGCCACAACAGCGAGCGGGCTCCGGGCGCCCCAGGTTGCCGCGAAAGAGGAGGGAAGCGTACTTTATGTACGCGACCGACGATTGAGGGGGCAAGATGGGGTGCCCGGGGCTCGCGCAGCGTCAACAAAAAACGCGGTTCGTTAGAACCGCGTAAGATAGTTGGAGCGGACAACGGGGCTCGAACCCGCGACCCCAACCTTGGCAAGGTTGTGCTCTACCAACTGAGCCATGTCCGCATATGTAAAACAAAACGGGCGCCGGAGCGCCCGGATGTTGCCTGGAGGCGAAGCCCGGATTCGAACCGGGGGTAAAGGCTTTGCAGGCCTCTGCCTTACCACTTGGCCACTTCGCCGAAAAAGGACCGCCTAAACGGTCCGGAAATGCAATGGAGCGGACAACGGGGCTCGAACCCGCGACCCCAACCTTGGCAAGGTTGTGCTCTACCAACTGAGCCATGTCCGCTTGCGGGTTATTAATTTACGCGAGTTATCCAAAAGACGCAAGTACTTTTTTCAAAAAAGTTGCCGGCCGCGTGTTCTTGGTGGCTAAACGCGCTAAAGCGATTGGCTAGGCACGCGATTCCAGTGCTCCGCTAAATAGCTTCACCATCTGCACGCGCGTGCCGGTGCCGTCTGTGCGACGAGCAACCTCCACATTATCGACGAGCATACGCATAAGCTTGATACCACGGCCGCGTTCCTCAGATGCGACCGGTTCGCTCGCTCCATCGATAGAATAGCCGGCACCCCGATCAAGCACCTCAACCACGACGCGATCGCCATAGGCCTGAACCGTCAGGACGCACCCGATACCGCCCGCATGGTCATAGGCATTACCCAGCGCCTCCCCCGACGCCAACGCGACATCGTAGCGCTCGTCGCGGCGCAACGGAAGCGATTCAAGGAGTTCGGCGATGCGATGTCGATAGTATGGAAGATTCTCGATACCCTGTCGGACCTCGACGCTCTTGCTCCATCGTGGCAACTCTCCCACCGGAATAGCGGGAATCGACTCACGCGCCGGACCCGCAACATGAAGGATGTCGACAAGTCGGGTAATCTCCAAAAAGCGAATGACCTCATCGGAGGCGTTAACGAGCGAAAGCAGGCCCTCTCGCCTCATGAGCTCTCTGGCACGTGTAAGCAAAAACGCCAAACCCGTCGAGTCGATAAAGCCCACGGCCTGGCAATTGATGACAACGCGACGCACGCCCCGGTCGATCAGATTATCCAACCGTGGACGCAGCACGGACACCGAGGCGATGTCGACATCACCCGGTGGCGTCAAAACCGCTATGTCATTCCACTCATTCATACGACCATGGTTCCCCAAAAGAGCTCGCTCGATGCATACATATCTGCAGCTGCGCAGATTTTGCCCGTCAAGTATCGCGGTCTACGATCGACCCCGTAAAAACTCAAGGGAAACCAGCGCAATGTCATCGTCCAGCGCCGACTCGGTAAAGCGGTCAAGCTCTCCCAAGACCTTACCGCAGATTCCCGATACACCCTCACCCGAGACAGAGAGCAGAAGGTCACGAAGGCGCTGCTCGCCAAAGAAAACACCCGAGCGATCGCGTGCTTCGATTGTCCCGTCGGTATACATAAATAGCATGTCACCAGGAGCGAACGTAAACACGCCCGTCTCGTACACCATGCTCTCGAAGGCACCGATCACGCCCGATTGGCACCCAAGGAGCTCCACTTCTCCCCCTCGGGTTTCTCCGCCGCCAAGCGGCGTCGACGACGGCCTAATGACCATAGTGGGAGGATGTCCCGCAGAGCAATAGGTAGCGCGACCCGCTTTAAGATCGATCTTGGCGATAAACGCCGTCACAAACGTCTCGACCCTCGAAAAGCCCATGAGCATGCTATTGAGCGAGCGGGCCATGCGGGCAGGCCCCGCACCCTCCCAGGCATAGGCCGTCAGCGCCGTCTTGACGAGCGCTGACATCGACGCCGCCTCGATTCCTTTGCCAGACACATCACCCAGAATCATGACGGCGCAATCGTCGGGAAGACGGACAAGCGTATAAAAGTCGCCGCCGACCAACGCTGAATTCGTTGCAGAAAGGTATACCGAATCGGTCGCGATGCCCGGAACGTCACCAAGCGAATTTCTCATGCCAATCTGGAGGGTCTGAGCGATATGGCGCTCCTCGCGCTTTTGAGATTCGCCCTCGTAGATCAGTTCAAAGTCATGCGCCAAGTGCACCAAGTAGTCATATTCAAGGTCATCAATCGGCTCTTGACTACCATCACGAAGCAGCAGCGCGCGCGTCGTCGGCCCCTTAGCAACAGAAGCAGGAACAATCGCGTCGTTACTGTGCTTGCCATCACCCTCAGAGCGCGGGCGCCCCGCCTCGATGCCAGTGTCGACGTAGAGACCCTGGCAAGGCAGACCATGCGCCCTAAGCCAGCCTCCCATAGGCATCGATTCGTCAACGCGAGTTATACGGACATGTTTAAGGTCCTCGGCACTCGTGCCGCCCAAAACAGATGCCTCAAAGCCATCAGGGCCAGCCCCCAGACGTGCCGCTGGCGCCGTCGTGGAAAAGAAAAGCTTCTCGGGATCGTCCGGCAAAGCAACGCGACTGCCGCCTTCAAAATCTATGACATAGGAGTCCAGACTGGCGTCATACTCAACAGGGCAAAAATGGCAGTTGAGCATATTGCAGATCTCGGACGATACCGCCTGGGTAGCCGCGGCGGAATCGTCTAGAAAGGTAAACAACTCATCACGTAAGACATTGAGCGAGCGGCCAAGCTCGGCCGTGCGACGAGAGCGAAGGCTCGATGCCATGCCGACCAGCTGGATAGACAGGTAATCGCAAATGACCTCGAGCACGTTAACGTCATAGGCGAGCGGTGCCTGAGGACGCTTCCAACCAACTTCCAGCACGCCAAGGATCTGCGTACCGTAAAACACGGGAAGACAGATTTCGCTGCGGTACGGAGGCATATCCTGCACGCGCAGCAGGTGCTTAGAACGATTGTCCAGGTCCATGAACATACCGGAGGCGGCCCTATCACCCTCAAGGTCCTGTTGAATCGACAAGCGACAGGCGCGCGACTCGCGAAGAACATATGTCGGAATGCCAGCGCCATATGGCAAAAACTCGGGCAGGTAGCTGTCGTGCAGCTCCTTGGAAACACCGCGGAGCTTAAAGCCGCCGCTCTCAGAAAAATAGATAGCGGCACCCGAAGCATCGAGCGTTCCTACAAGCTGGTTCAAAACGGTATCTAACAAACTGGGCAGCTCATCGGAGCCCACCGTGCTCATAATGACCGACAAAGTGCCCGAAAGGCGCTTATTCGCCACTCTAAGCTCCGAAAGCGCACGCTTGAGCTGACGGTCGTGCGAATACTGTTCTTCGATGCTATGGAGTGCCACCAGAACGCGCGGCGCACGGCGGCCAAAGATTCGAGGCGGCGTAACCGAGCCGGCACAAACCAGGACGGGAATAAACGATCCGTCACTTAACTTGAGCATCAACTCGCTCTTTGTTCCATTGGTCTCAAAAGGAAGCCGATGCTCTGTCGCGCGTTCAAAAGCCGACGAGTACAGAACGTCTTTGACATCACCGCCGATGACGTCAGCGCGTTCCTCGCACATCAGGTCGAGCAAACGATTATTCACATGCAGAATGGTTCCGTCGAGCTCACAGATGATGACAGCATCGCTCGTGATCTCGACCAGTTGGGCAACGTCTGCCCACTCGTTGCGCTCAAGCGTTTCCATCGTGGACCCCACCGTCTATCGGTAACAAAAAAGCCTCCGAAGAGGCTTCTCAAATGCGATGGTGTCGGAGGCGGGACTTGAACCCGCATGACCAAAAAGCGGTCACTAGCACCTCAAGCTAGCGCGTCTGCCAATTCCGCCACTCCGACATGCTATGTTGTTGATTAGCGGTTCGTTTTGTTGGACCCGCGCGTTCAACGAGGAAGATAATAACCTATGATTCGAGAACTGTGCAAGCACTTTTTTCAAAAAAGTTTACGAATTTGTAAATGCGCAGGTAGACGCTTATGTCCGGTCCCGAATCGGTGTTGCCTCCCGGCGCGTCCTCGGGCATGAGCGATATTTTGCTGCGCACTTCGTGCTGCAAAATATCGCTCCCCCTGCGGAATGCGCCGGGAGGCAACACCGATTCGGGGCCTGCAAATACGTACTTCAGGCACAGTTCTCAAACATATTGTGGGGGCTGATGCAAATTTGGTGGCTCGGCTTTGCCGAGCCCTTATATGGGGAGGCCGGAGCTAAAGCTCCGGCCTCGCTCAATTTCTTATTAAACTAAGTGACCGATCAGGGAATCGCACTCCCCCTGCCGAGTTACCGCAGGGCCCGTGCTGGACTTAGTTTTCAGAACATTCCGCAGACCAGGAAACCCCCTTATCCGCAGCTCCGAAGGAGCAGGATAAGGGGGTTTCCATGGTCGAGGACGTTCTGAAAACTAAGTCCAGCACGGGCCCGGACAAACAACCGACTACAGGTCGATGTGCGATTCCTTGATCGGGAACGGCTCGGCGAAGTGGCACGCGCAGCAGTGGCCCGGGGCAACTTCCTTAAACTCAGGAAGCTTCTCGGAGCAGATACCCTGAGCGATCGGGCAGCGCGTGTGGAAACGGCAGCCGGTCGGCGGATCCAGCGGTGACGGCGGATCGCCGGCGAGGATGATGCGCTTGCGGGTCTTCTGGATATCAGGATCGGGAACCGGCACGGCAGACAGCAGCGACTGCGTGTACGGATGGTGAGGCTCGCTATAGAGCGTCTTCCAGTCCGAAACCTCGACCATCTTACCCAGATACATAACGGCAACGCGATCGGAGATGTGCTGTACGACGGACAGGTCGTGTGCGATAAACAGATACGCGGTACCGAACTTGTCCTGCAGTTCCTTGAGCAGGTTCAGAACCTGGGCCTGAATGGACACATCCAGAGCGGATACCGGCTCGTCACAGATAATCAGCTTGGGCTTCAGCGCAAAAGCGCGGGCAATACCGACACGCTGACGCTGGCCGCCCGAGAACTCATGCGGATAGCGGTTGATGTGCTCGGGGTTCAGTCCAACGACGTCGAGAAGCTCACGGACGCGCTCAATGCGCTCCTCCTTGGTACCCACACCATGAATGGTCATGGGCTCGGAGACAATCTCACCGATGGTCATACGAGGGTTGAGCGAAGCATAAGGATCCTGGAAGATAAACTGCATCTCACGACGCATGTCCTTGATCTCATGCTTGCTCATCTCGGCAACATCTTTGCCCTGGAAGAACACCTTGCCGGCGGTCGGCTTGGTCAGACGCATGATAGTGCGGCCCGTGGTGGATTTACCGCAACCAGACTCGCCAACCAGACCAAAGGTCTCGCCAGGATAAATCTCAAAAGAGATGTCGTTTACAGCAGAGACGACGCGCTTGGAAAAACGCTTGGCGAACATGCCGGACTCTGCGGGAAACTCCTTGGAGAGGTGCTCGACCTTCAGCAGTGGAGTGCGCTCGTTATTGTCTGCCATTTACGCCTCGCCTCCCTTCTTGGAATCCTTGCGCGTACGGGACGTCTCAGGAGCGTTCTTGAGGAACTCGGGGTCACCGGAATAGTGGCACGCAGAATAGTGACCGGACTCGGTGACAACGCGCTCAGGGCGCTGCTTGCGGCACTTGTCCGTCGCGTAGGGGCAACGAGGAGAGAAGACGCAGCCCTCAGGCAGGTTCATGAGCGAAGGCGGGTTGCCGTGAATCGGCGTCAGCGGCTTCTTCTCTTCGATTGCCTGCTCCGGGATGGAGCGGATAAGACCCCAGGTGTAGGGGTGGCGGCTCTCGTAGAAGATTTCCTCAGCAGTACCGAACTCAACGGGGCGGCCGGCGTACATAACCATAATCTTATCGGCCATATCGGCGACAACACCCAGGTCATGGGTAATCATGATGATGGCGTTGCCGTTCTTCTCCTGCATCTCCTGCATGAGCTCGATAATCTGAGCCTGGATGGTAACGTCCAGGGCAGTCGTGGGCTCGTCGGCAATCAGAATATCGGGATCGCAGGCAAGGGCCATGGCAATCATGACTCGCTGACGCATACCGCCAGAGAACTGGTGCGGATACTCATTGACGCGCTTCTCGGGCTCGGGGATACCCACGAGGTCCAAAAGCTCGGTGGCACGCTTGAGCGCCTCCTGCTTGGAGTAGCCACGGTGCAGACGAAGACCCTCGCCCACCTGCCTGCCGATCTTATAGACCGGGTTCAAGGAGGTCATAGGATCCTGGAAGATCATCGCGATATCGTTGCCGCGAATGTGCTGCATCTCTTCCTCGGTCATTTCGAGGATGGAGCGGCCGCGATAGCGAACGTCACCGCCCTCGATCTTTCCCGGAGGCATCGAGATGAGGCCCATGATGGTCATGGCGGTCACGGACTTACCGGAGCCGGACTCACCGACGACGCCCAGGGTTTCGCCGCGATCGAGCGTGTAGGAGACACCGTCGACAGCGCGAACAACGCCATCCTCGGTGTGGAAATACATCTTAAGGTCATCGACCTCGAGCAGATGCTGGCCCTCAGGAACCGGCTGGTCCTTCAGGTCCACATAGTTCTTGTTCTTCTTCATCCTTATGCGTCCTTCATCTTGACGTCGAGGGCGTCGCGCAGACCGTCACCCAGCAGGGTGAAGGCGAGCACCGTCGAGAGAATTGCCAGACCGGGCATGATCATCATCCAGGGAGCGGTCAGAAGATACTGCTGACCGTCCTGAATCATGGAGCCCCACGAAGGCGTAGGCGGAATAACGCCCATGCCGAGGAAGGACAGAGCGGACTCGGTCAGAATGGCGCCACCAATGTTCATGGTCGCGTAGACCACGATGGAGGCGACGGAGTTCGGGAAGATGTGACGCACGACGATACGAGCATCAGATGCACCCATCGCGCGCGCTGCATCAACATAGTCGTTTTCCTTGACCGTCAAGATTGCAGAGCGGAAGACGCGCGCAATCGAAGGCCAGCCAAGAATGCCGATGGCGATAAAGACGTTCTGAAGACCACGGCCGATAACGGCGATCATGGCGACAACGAACAGCACGTACGGGAACGCCAGGAAGATGTCCGCACAGCGCATGATGATCGTATCCCAAATGCCGCCGTAGAAACCGGCCAGGGCGCCCATGACCAGGCCGATCAATGTGGAGATGGCGGTGGCCATGATACCGACAGAAAGCGAAACGCGTGCACCGTAGATAACGCGGACGAGAATGTCGCGACCGAGGGCATCGGTGCCAAACGGGTGCTCGGCACACGGAGCCAGTAGCGATGTCTCGGCCATGGTGGTCGAATCGGAAGCCGTCGGCGAACCGAGCCAGGGCTTAGCCCACAGATCTGCGGTCAGGGCAACCACAACGACGATGATGATCCAGCAGACACCGATAACGGCGAGCTTGTTCTTACGAAGACGCTTAAAAGCGTCGCCCCACAGCGTGCGGGACTTGGCGGGAGCAGATGCGACCTTGGTGGCGGTAGCCTGCTCCTGAGACTGAGAATCAGTTTCCTGCATGAGACGTACCTCCCTTAGGCCTTATCCGACGGACCGCCAAGGCGGATGCGCGGGTCGAGGAATGCATAGCTAATGTCGACGAGCAGGTTGATCACCATGACGACGACAACGATGAGCGTAACGCCGCCCATAACGATGGGCCAGTCACGCATGCTAATGGCGCGATAGACCTCATAGCCGATACCGGGCCAGTTGAAGACCGTCTCGGTCAGGATGGCGCCCGAAAGCATGCCGCCAAAGTCGACACCAATATAGGTAACGACGGGGATGAGTGCATTCTTAAGCGCATGCTTGACGATGATCGCACGATTGGAGAGACCCTTGGCCTTTGCCGTACGGATGTAATCCTGGTTCATGACGTCAAGCAGCTGCGAGCGCATAATGCGCGCAGCATAAGCGGTCGAAACCGAAGCCAGCGTAATGGTCGGAAGCACATAGTGCATCCAATCCTGATACTGAGAGCTGGAACCGCCGGCACCCGAGATCGGCATGGAGATTGCACCGCCCGTGGCGTCCTTGAGGATGACGCCAAAGAACAGCTGCAGCAACATACCGAGCCAGAAGGCCGGGACCGCAACGAGGATCGACGTGGTGAGCGTTACCAAAATATCCCAGAAGGAATAACGCTTTACCGCCGAAATGATACCCGCACCGATACCCATAATTGCCTCGAGCACGATGGCGCACGCGGCAAGTTTGACCGTATACGGATACTTCTGGGCAAAGATTTCCGTAACCGGCAGCTTGCGCTGATACGAATTGCCCAGATCGCCATGAAGCAGGCCGTTCATGTAATACAAGTAACGGTCCACGAGCGACGTTTGAACGGGGTCGCCGTTCTCGTCAAGGATCGCGTTGCCGTCATCGTCCGTCTGGACCAGGTGATAGCGAACGCGAAGCTGAAGCTCCACCTCGGGGGACAGAGCCTTGTCTCCACCGATCAGCTTGATCGGATCTCCCGGCACGATATTCTGGAGGGCGAACAGAATCAGCGTAACGCCCAAAAACACCGGGATGAACTGAAGCACACGTTTAACGATGTACTTACCCATACCACTCCCCTATCTAGGGATTAACCTAAATGGGATGCCGATCGCCAGACCGGCATCCCAAAATTACCATCAGCCAGTTTACCCCAGGTTAGGGAGAACTGTATGTTTCCCATGAGGTCTACGTAAATACTTGACCCTCACGGAAGCTGCAAACTCTTAGGCGAGCTCAGCGGTACCCAGATCGGCGTGCTTCTGCGGATCGACATAGAGGTGCTTAATGCGATCGGAGCCGGCGATGGTGTGCGTGTAGAACATAATCGGGATGACCGGGCAGTCGGCAGCGACCATTGCGTCGGCCTCCTGCATCTTAGCGACGCGCTCCTCGTCGTCAACAATAGTACGAGCCTCGTCGACCTTGGCGTCGAACTCGGGGTTGTTGTAACCGGAGCGGTTGTCGCCACCGAGGGAGTCGGAGTGGAACAGCGGATACAGGAAGTTGTCCATGATCGGGTAGTCGGCAATCCAACCCAGACGACCGAACTGATAGTTAAAGTTCTGATACTGCTCGAGCAGGGCAGACCACTCAGGGGTATCGGAGACAGCGGTAACGCCAACCTTGGCGAGGTCACCGATGATGGACTCCATGATCTCCTTGTGACCGCCGTCCTGGTTGTAGGACAGGGTCACGCTAATGCCACGATCCCCGTTAGCGCCAGCGGGAGCAACCTTGTCGAGGTACTCGTTAGCCTTGTCGACATCGTAGGCGCAGAACTCCCATGCGCCCTCCTTGTAGCCATCGATGCCCGGAGGAACAATGCCGTCGGCAGGAGTACGGGTACCCTTGAAGATGGTCTTGCAGATGGCCTCACGGTTGATGGCCAGGGAGATACCCCTGCGCAGGTCGGCGTTGCTGAACGGCTCGGCCGTGGTGTTGCAGGTCAGATAGTACGTGGAAGGCTCGGCGCCGAGCAGCATGCGCTCGCCGTCACCCATGGTGTAGCCGTCCTTGGACACGCCGCGATCCTTCTTGGCGGCGTCGATCTGAGCGACGGGAACGTCGCAGACATCGAGGTTACCGGCCTGGAACTCCTTGTAGGCGGTCTCCATGTCCTTGATGACCTGGAAGTGGATGCCATCGATCTTGGCCTTGTCGCCATAGTAATCGTCGAACTTCTTGACGTTGATCTCCTGGCCATCCTCCCACTTGCCGTCCATCATGAACGGGCCGTTACCGACCGGGGCGAGGTAGAAGCTCTTGACATCGGACTCGGCGCACTCGGGAACCGGGGCCAGAGCCGGGTGAGAGGCGACGAAGGGGAAGTCGGCGTAAGCGGAAGCCAGCTTGACGACGAGGGTCTCATCGTCGGGGCAGGTAACACCGCTGAGCTCGGTAGCGTTACCGGCAAGCAGATCGTCATAGCCCTCGACCATGGAAAGGTGATAGGAGACCTCGGAAGGGCCGTACTCGGTAGCGACAGCCGACTTGGTGTTGACCAGACGCTCCCAACCGAGCTTGAAGGACTTGGAGGTAACGTCGTCACCGTTGTGGAACTTGGCCTTCTTGATCTTGAAGGTGAACTCGGTGGCGTCGTCGTTGGCCTCGAAGGACTCGCAAGCCAGCGGAACGATCTCGCCCTTCTCGGCGTCATAAGAGGTCAGAGCATCAAAGAGCTGGTACTCGACCTGAGTGCCCTGGTCCTCCTGGACATTGTAGGGGTCGATGCAGACCGGGTTGTTGATGTAGAAGTTCAGCTTCGAACCGGACTCAGAACCGGAAGCGTCGCCGCCCTTCTTGCCGCATGCGGCAAGAAAAGCCATGGAGCTCGCAGCAAGGGTACCGCCGACAAAGGCGCGACGACCCATAACGGGCTGGTGGAACATAGAATCAGCCATGCCATCCTCCTTATGAGATAGGACAAAGAAATGTTCAGTCGGACACATGTCGAGACAATCCGATCCGAACCATCAAAACGCCGCCCGTTGCTATGGCTGGTTATGCACAACGAACCAACGTTTCTCAATACAGTAGCGCATTTTATGCACGATTTGGGGCTAATTCCGGTCAACGGTCGAGAATTTCTTTAGTTGGGCGAAGTATGTGGGGATATTTTGGCTCTGTTACAAATATGTAAACAAAAAGGGTCCCGCACTTGCGGAACCCTTTTCAAGTATTTATGTGGCTCGTGCTTAGTAGCCGACGATACCCTGCGGGAAGAAGAACATGCACAGGACGACACACACGGCAAAAACGACGGCCATAATTACCGTCAGGCGATCGAGGTTCTGCTCCATGACGCCCGTGGCAGAGCTGGAGTTATACAGCGAGCTAGCGATCATATCCGAAACGCCGGTGCCCTTACCAGAGTGCATCAGGACGAGAATCGTCAGCGCCACGGCAGAGACAGCCCAAACGACAAACAGAAGAATCTGAAACGGACCCATAGATAAGCTCCTTAATAGAACAATTCAAACTCCAGTACTGTACCACAACCCCCAGCACTCCCCCATCAGCCATTTGGTGACGAGGTAGAAATAGCGCAAAAAAAGAGGGTTGTCCGGTTGTGGACAACCCCCTTACTAGAAAACGGTATTTGTTTTCTATTAGGCCTCGGTGGCGAGTACGCGACCCGTCATCTCGGCGGAAGGCTCAATACCAGCCATGGTGAGCATGGTCGGAGCGATATCGGAAAGACGGCCGTCCTCGATACCGGTGAGCTGTGCCTTCTCATCAACGATGATGAACGGCACGCGGTTGGTGGTGTGAGCCGTGAACGGATGCTTGGAACCGTCGGAAGCAACGTCAAACATGTGATCGGCGTTGCCGTGATCGGCGGTAATCAGCGCAAAGCCGCCCTTAGCGAGAATCGCCGGGACAACCTTGGACAGGGCATCGTCAACAGCCTCGACGGCCTTAACGGCAGCGTCGAAGACACCGGTGTGACCAACCATGTCGCAGTTTGCGAAGTTCACGATGTAGAAATCAGCGCGATCCTCGTTGATGGCGGCGACAAGCTTCTCGGTAACCTCGGGAGCGCTCATCTCAGGTTGCAGGTCGTAGGTAGCGACCTTGGGAGAAGCGACGAGCACGCGCTCCTCGCCCTCCTTGGGCTCCTCGATGCCGCCGTTGAGGAAGAACGTCACGTGGGCGTACTTCTCGGTCTCGGCGGTGTGCAGCTGCTTCAGGCCATTGGCGGCGATAACGTCGGCCAGAACGTTCTCGGGGAACGTCTTGGGGAAGGCGACCTCGACGTCAAACGTCGGGTCGTACTCGGTCATCGTCACAAAGTGCGAAAGCTTGATCTGCTCGCGCTCAAAGCCGTCGAACTCCTTGTCCGTGAACACGCGAGTCATCTGACGAGCGCGGTCGGGACGGAAGTTGAAGAAGATGGCCGCGTCGCCCTCGTGGATGCCCTCGTTGTGGGCAGCGAAGGGCTCGACGAACTCGTCGCCGCGCGGATCCTTCTCGTAGTAGGCCTTGATACCGGCAACAGGGTCGGTATCGGCATCGGATGCGTTGACCATGACATCGTAGGCGCGCTGGATGCGCTCCCAACGGTTGTCGCGGTCCATGGCCCAATAACGGCCCGAGACGGTGGCAACGCGAGCGTCGCAACCGGTCTCCTCGGAGATCTTAGCCAGGAAGGCGCAGAACTCACTCATGTAACCGGCACCGGACTGCGGGTCAACGTCGCGACCATCCATGAAGGCGTGGACGCGAACGGTCTTGACACCGTGCTCGGCAGCCATCTTGACCAGAGCCTCGACGTGGCTCATATGAGAATGAACACCGCCAGGGCTCATAAGGCCCATGAGGTGGAGAGTCTTGCCGTCAGCCTTGACGTCGTCCATAGCCTTGACGAAGACCTCGTTCTTGGCGATGGAGCCGTCCTTGATGGCATTGTTGATGCGCGAAAGCTCCTGGAACACGATGCGGCCGGCACCGATGTTGAGGTGACCCACCTCGGAGTTGCCCATCTGGCCATCGGGAAGACCCACGTCCTCGCCCGAAGCGCCGAGCGTGGTGTGGGGGTACTTCTCGTACAGGCTATCGAGGAAGGGCGTCTTGGCAGCGGCGACGGCGTTCTCGCCATCGGCCGGAGCCAGGCCGCAACCATCCATGATGATCAGGAGTGCAGGAAGATGACGCTGTGCCATATGTCCTACTCGCCTGCCTTGACGACCATAGAGGCGAAGTCGGCAGCCTTGAGCGAAGCGCCGCCCACGAGGGCGCCGTCGACGTCGGGCTTGGCGACGAGCTCGGCGATGTTGCCGGGCTTGGCAGAGCCACCATAGAGAACGCGGATGCCGTCGGCGAGCTCCTCACCGAACATCTCCTTGAGGGTCTCACGGATAGCGCCGCAGACCTCCTGAGCGTCCTCGGCGGTAGCGGTCTTGCCGGTGCCGATGGCCCAGATGGGCTCGTAGGCGACGACGACCTGCTTGGGGCAAGTGATCTCGAGACCCTCGAGACCAGCCTTGACCTGGTTCACGACGTGCTCGACATAGGTGCCGGCCTCGCGGACCTCAAGGGACTCGCCGCAGCAGAAGACAGGAACAAGACCGGCGGCAACGAGGGCCTTGGCCTTCTTGTTCTGATCCTCGTCGGTCTCGTGGAAGTAATCACGACGCTCGGAGTGACCGATGATGCAGTAGGTGCAGCCAGCGGACTTGAGCATGTCGCAAGAAGACTCACCGGTGAAGGCACCCTTGGCCTCCCAGTACACGTTCTGTGCACCGAGGGCGATGGGGGCAGCCTGAATACGGTCATGAACCGTGGTGATGTCGATGGTCGGAGGGCAGACGAGCACCTCGACGCCAGCCGGAACCTCGGGCAGAGCCTGAGCCAGCTCGTCGGCGAGCTTGGCGGCCTCGGCGACGTCGTTGTTCATCTTCCAGTTACCAGCGATAAGAAGGGTGCGATTAGGCATCGAGAAGCGCCTCCACTCCGGGCAGGGCCTTACCCTCGACGAGCTCCATGGAAGCGCCACCACCGGTAGAGATCCAGCTCATCTTGTCGGCCAGGTTGAACTTGTTGACGGCTGCGACAGAGTCGCCACCACCGATGATCGAGGTGCCGCCGTTGGCCTTGAGCTCGGCAACAGCCTCGGCAACGGCCTTGGTGCCGTGCGCGAAGTTATCGAACTCGAAAACGCCCATGGGGCCGTTCCAGAAGACGGTCTTGGCGCCCTTGATGGCCTCGGCGTAAAGGGCCTCGGTCTTGGGGCCGATGTCCATGCCCATGCGATCCTCGGGGATGGCGTCGGAAGCGACGACCTCGCCCGTAGCGTCCTCGCCGAAGTGGTCGGCAACGAGGTTATCGATCGGGAGCAGGATCTTGACGCCCTTGTCCTCAGCCTTCTTGAGCATCTCTGCAGCGCGCTCGACCCAGTCCTCCTCTTTGAGGGAGGTACCGACGGTCTTGTAGCCCTTGGCCAGGAAGAAGGTGTAGGCCATGCCGCCACCGATGATCAGGGTGTCGGCGGAATCGATCAGATGATCGAGGACACCGATCTTGGAGGAAACCTTGGAACCGCCGACGATAGCGACGAAGGGGCGCTCGGGCTCGGCGAAGATGCCGGTCAGCGTGTCGACCTCCTTCTCGAGCAGGAAGCCAGCGACGGCAGGCAGGTAAGCGGCGGGGCCCACGACGGAACCCTGGGCGCGGTGAGCGGTGCCGAAGGCGTCGAGAACGAAGATGTCGCCGTAGGAAGCGAGCTTCTTGGCGATCTCGGGATCGTTCTTCTTCTCGCGCTTATCGAAACGGACGTTCTCGAGAACGAGGACCTTGCCCGGCTCGACAGCCTCGACGGCCTTGGCGGCCTCCTCGCCGTAGGTGTCCTGGACGAAGCTGACGTCGAGACCGGAAAGCTCGGCGAGCTTGGCGGCAACCGGCTTGAGCGAAAGCTCGGGCTCGAAACCAGTGCCGGCAGGACGGCCAAGGTGGCTCATGAGGATGACGCGAGCGTTGTGCTCGACGAGATACTTGATGGTGGGAAGGGCAGCCTTGATGCGGGTAGTATCGCCCACGACGCCGTCCTTGATAGGCACGTTGAAGTCAACGCGGACGAGAACGCGCTTGCCGTCGACATCGATGTCGCGGACGGTCTTCTTGGTAAAGGCCATGTTTGCTTCTACCTTTCGTACATGTGTGCACGTATGTGCGCACGGTTTCCAATAAAAAAGGACGCGACCCCAGAGCATAAGCCCTTAAAGGCCGCGCCCTTCTTTAGACGCTCAACGAGCTATTCGCTAAAAGCCAAATTAAGCAACGAACTTCTCGAAGTACTTGATGGTGCGGACCATCTGAGAGGTGTAGGAGTTCTCGTTGTCGTACCAAGAGGTGACCTGAACGAGGGTCTGGCCGTTGCCGAGGTCGGAGGCCATGGTCTGCGTGGCATCGAAGATGGAGCCGTGGGTCTCGCCGACGATGTCGCGGGAGACGATCTGGTCCTCGTTGTAGGCGAAGGTCTCGGGGATGGTCTCGGCGTAGGCCTTCATGGCAGCGTTGACCTCGTCGACGGTGACCTTCTTGTCAACGACGGCGTAGAGGTTGGTCAGCGAACCAGTCGGCGTCGGGACGCGCTGGGCGGCACCGATGAGCTTGCCGTTGAGCTCGGGGAGAACCAGGCCGATGGCCTTGGCAGCGCCCGTGGTGTTCGGGACGATGTTCTCGGAGCAGGCGCGGGAGCGACGGAAGTTGCCCTTGCGCTGCGGGCCGTCGAGCGGCATCTGGTCGCCGGTGAAGGCGTGGATGGTGGTCATGATGCCGGAGACGATGGGGGCGAAGTCGTTCAGGCCCTTGGCCATCGGGGCGAGGCAGTTCGTCGTGCAGGAGGCAGCGGAGATGATGTTGTCATCAGCGGTCAGCGTCTCATGGTTGACGTTGTACACGATGGTGGGCAGATCGCTGCCGGCCGGAGCGGAGATGACGACCTTCTTGGCGCCAGCGTTGATGTGGGCCTGAGCCTTAGCCTTGCTGGTGTAGAAGCCGGTGCACTCGAGAACGACGTCGACGTCGAGGTCGCCCCAAGGCAGGTTGTTGGCGTCGGCCTCCTTGTAGATCTTGATCTCCTTGCCGTCAACGGTGATGGAATCCTCGCCAGCGACGACCTCGTGATCGCGAGCATAGTTGCCCTGCGTGGAGTCGTACTTCAGCAGGTAAGCGAGCATATCGGGAGAGGTGAGGTCGTTGATAGCGACGATCTCGGAGCCCTCATGACCGAACATCTGGCGGAAGGCCAGACGACCGATGCGACCGAAGCCGTTAATAGCAACCTTTACTGCCATTGTGTCTCCTTTCGTAAGGCCCCCGCGAGCTACAGCGCCCGCCGTTGAGGCCCACAAACTAACCACTCGCCTAATATACCTTTTTTTTGACTTGAATTTCACGAGAATGCTCGAAATTGAAAATCAAATTTACGTTAAAACGTTTTAAAGAATAAAATAGCAGCTAAATCCGTATATAAGTCGATACTTCAAACTACTTGTTTGCTTCAATGAGCTTTTCAAGCCTCAAAACGCGATGGTACAGGGCAGACTTCGACAAGGGAGGGTCAGCCATCTCCCCCAAATCACGCAGCGACAGATCGGGATAGCGCTCGCGCAGGTCGCAAAAGACTGCCAAGGCGTCCGGAAGCGTGTCGCGCAAACCCCGCTGTTCGAGCTCATCGATCAACGCAAGCTGATGCTGGGCGGCACCCGCACTTCTGGTCTGATTGGCCAGTTCGGCATTCACGCGACGGTTCACGTCGTTCTTAACCAACTTGACCGCGCGCGCCTCCTCAATCTCGGCAACGCTGCGCTTGGCACCAATCAGCTTTAAAAGATGCTCGATCTCCTCGGCGCTCTTAATGTAGACAGCAAAGGACCCGCGCCGCGCGTTAACGCGCGCATGGACCCCAATCTGCTCCAATAGATCGCAAAGGCCCCGTGCATACTGCTCGCCCTGCACCGCGATCTCCAAATGAAAGTCGCCGCGGGGATCGGCCACGAAACCGCCGGCGATGAGCGCGCCGCGAATGTAGGCAAGCCTGCAGCAGGGACGGGCAACGATGTGCCGGGGAACACCAGCGACGAGCCCTCCCCTGCGGTCGAGAATGCCCAGCAGCACCAGAGCCTTGTCCAGGTCGGGCTGATCGGGCAGGGTAATGAGATAGTTACGGACCTTATGTAAGACCGATTTACGAACGGTGAATTCCGTTTTGAGCTTAAGGATGCGATGCGTCAGTGTGATCATCGTGCGCGCGACGGCACCCGTCTCTGTCGCGACCGTCAAACGATACCGCCCGGAGCCGGCCAGCGAAAGTGTACCGCTCACACGCGTCAGGGCGGCAAGCGTCGACAAATCGCAGTATTCACATTCGGGTTCGCAGCGCGCGAGCTCGTCACGCACCTCGGCGGTAAACGACATGCAGACCTATGCTTTCGTGTTGGCGCGCGACAGGTCGCGATGGGAAATGCTCACGTGATATTGGGCGCCTTCCAAATAACGTGCCGTGGCCTCGGCGATGGCAACGCTGCGGTGTTGACCGCCCGTGCAGCCGATGGCAATAGAAAGCTGTGGCTTGCCCTCCGCGATATAGCCGGGCATGACCGTATCGAGCAGCTGCGTCCAAGCCTTCCAGAACTCCTGGGTCTTGGGATGGTCCAAAACAAAGTCAGAGACTTTCTTATCGAGACCGGTCATGGTGCGCATCTCGGGATCGTAGAACGGATTGGGCAGGAAGCGAACGTCGATCATAATGTCCGCCTCGACGGGCATGCCGTGCTTAAAGCCAAACGAGAACACGTGAACGTCCATGAGCTGCTGGTCGGACAGCTCGGAGAACGCCATGCGCAATTTATTGCGCAGAGCAGAAGTGCGCAAGCGGCTCGTATCGATAATCATATCGGCTCGATCGCGCACACCCTGCAGCTGCAGGCGCTCGCGCTGAATCGCATCGGCCGTAGTCTCCCCCGGCTTGGCAATGGGGTGGCGGCGGCGGTTTTCGCTATAACGACGGATCAGCACCTCGTCAGAGGCCTCGAGAAACACGATGTCACAGCTCATCTCCCGCTCCTCGAGTGCGGCAACGGCATCGAGCAGCTCATCGAACAAGCCCTGGCTGCGCAGGTCACAGGTGACGGCAAGATGCCTGCCCACGCCCGTATTGATGCCGACGAGTTCGGCAAGCTGGGCGATCAGACGCGGAGGCAAGTTGTCGATGCAAAAATAGCCCATGTCCTCGAACACATGCATGGCCTGCGTTCGGCCCGATCCGGACATTCCGGTGATGATGACGATATCGGGGATGCGCTCCGAGCGCTCCGCCGCATCCATGGCATCTCCCTTTTGCACATGTGCCTCCTAAAACAAGCGCGGGACCCGGCCAGCGGATCCCGCGCGATCAATTGCCTTTATTGAGTATACCGCCCCAAGCGGATACGAGGCCTGTCTTACGCCTCAAGCGCAGCCTTGAACCAACTTGTAATACTCGTGGGGTGCGTGATGGCGGTGCCGACGACAACGGCCCAGGCGCCCGCATCAATCGCGGCGCGGGCTTCCTCGGGCGTGTGCACGCGGCCCTCGCAGATGATGGGAAGACCGGGGAATTCCTCGGTCGCCTGACGCAGGAGCGGCAGATCGGGGCCATCGGCCATGGTGCAGTCGATGGCGGCGACACCATGAGAAAGCGTAGTGGATACCAGGTCAAAGCCCATATCAACCGCACGGCGAATGTCCTCGATGGTGGCGCAGTCGGCCATCAGGAGCACACCCTCCTCGTGCAGCGGACGGAAGGTGTCCTCGACGGTCTTGCCATCGGGGCGCGGACGATCGGTGGCGTCGATCGCCACGATATCGGCACCGGCAGCAACGCAGGCGCGAGCGTGACGCAGCGTCGGCGTGATGTAAACGCCCTCGTGCCCATCTTTCCACAGGCCGATGACGGGAACCTCACAGCGACCCTTAATGGCGGCAATGTCGGCAAGACCCTGGCAGCGAATGGCGGCGGCGCCGCCGAGCTCACAAGCTCGAGACATTTGAGCCATGGTCTCGGGCGTACGAAGCGGCTCGCCCATATACGCCTGAACGCTCACGACGAGCTTGCCCTTCAGGGATTGAATCAAAGGATCGACGGTCATAAGGCTGTAACCTTTCTCAGAACAGCCTCCCGAGGCGTGTTGTCTCGGGAGGCTCCTACAGAAGATACGTTTACTTCAACGAGGCAAGAAGATGCTCAGCGGCACCGATGAGCGGCGCGTCGCCCTCCAGAGAGCCGATGAGAATCGGCGTGTCCTGGAGCGGGTCGAGCGCCTGGCTGGCATAACCCTCGTGCACCGAATCCTTCCACGTCTGCGAGCGCCAATCGGGACCCTGGTGAATCACACCTCCCGAAAGCACGATGACCTCGGGATCCAAGATGTTGGCAAGCGAGCCCAAGCTGGCGCCCAGCGCAAAGCCGGCGTCATGGATGACCTCGGTCGCCTTTGCGTCGCCAGCACGGCACAGGTCGTTCACGTCGCGACCGACCGAAGGACGGCTGGGGTCAACTCGACCGAAGCGCTCGTCGTACATACGGCCAATCGAGGTGCCTGAGGCTACCGACTCAAGATGGCCAGAACGACCGCAGGCGCAGGGAATGCCGGCGGCAGCCGAGCACTCGATATGGCCCATATGGCCGGCAGCACCATGGAAGCCTTGCATCACGCGGCCGTTCTCGACATATGCGCCGCCGATGCCCGTACCGATGCCCAGACACAAGACGGAGAACTTGCCCTTGCCGACGCCCCAGTGGGCCTCGCCCAGAGCATGAGCCTGCACGTCGCCCACAACGGCAACGGGAAGACCAAGGTCCTCCCGCAGACGCGGCCCCAACTGAACGCCGGACCAGCCGGGCATAATCTCGTTGGCATAGGCGATGGCGCCCGTCTTGGGATCGACGACGCCTGCGGCACCGATACCGACGCCGAGGACCTCGACATCGGGATTCGCCTCAAGAGCGGCCTTGATGGACGCCTCGATACGCTGGAAGACGGCCTCGCCGCCCTCCTGGGCCTCGGTAGGAACCTCGGCCTCAAATACGGGATGGGGCACGCTACCGTCAGCCGGATACTCCATAATGGCAGTCGCAATCTTGGTGCCGCCGATATCGACGGAGCAAACGTACTTGTTCTCCATGTCGCTCTCCTTAGGAGATAAAAACAACTACAGGAAATGCGCCGTCAGACTAGCCGCCACAGCGCGGTAAAGGTTTTCCAGGTGCCCGAGGTTGGGGTGAAAGTGGTCAGGCGTTGACCTAATGGGTCACGCCCGACCACTTGAGCCCCAAGATCGGGTGCCTGGGGAAGCTTTACAGGAGACCGTTGTCCTGGAGGACCTTCTTAATCGCCTCGACGTTCTCGCCGGTCATGGCCTTCACCGGGCGCGGCATGGTCGGGCTGTCGAAGATGCCCATGAGATTCATAGCGGTCTTGAAGGCACCAACGCCGCCGGCATAGCCCTGAACGCCCGAGGTGACATCCCAGATGTGGGAGATCTCGTTGAGGCGATCCTGCTCGGCCTTGACGGTAGCCCAGTCGCCGGCCTGAGCGGCCTTCCACTGGCGCACGTAGCCCTCGGGCTCAACGTTAGCGAGACCCGGGACAGAACCGTCGGCGCCACCGAGGTAAGCGCCGTCGACAACGACCTCGTGACCGGTGAGGATGCTCATCGGATGGCCGTTCTTCTCGTTCTCCTGAACGAGGTAGCGGAACGAGATGTCATCGCCCGAGGAATCCTTGACGCCGGCCAGGACGCCCTCGGCGCCGAGCTTAGCAAGGAGCTTCCAGGGGAGCTTGGTGTGGACGCACACGGGGATGTCGTAGGCGAAGATGGGCAGGTCGAGTTCCTCGTGCAGGATGCGGAAGTGCTCCTCGACCTCGGTCATGCCCTGCAGGGCATAGAACGGGCAGGTAGCGACAAGCGCATCGGCGCCCAGCTCCTGAGCGACCTTGCCGTGCTCGATCATGCGTTCGGTCTCGGTGTCGATGATGCCGACCAGAACAGGCACGCGGTGATCGACGATGCGCACGGCCTCGGCGATGATCTGACGACGACGCTCGTCGGTGGAGAAGACGACCTCGCCCGAGGAGCCCAGGAAGAACAGGCCATCGACGCCGGCATCGATCATGCGGTTGATGCTGCGCTCAAAGGAGGCAACATCGAGCTGGTGGTCTTCGGTATCGGGAACAACGACGGGAGGGATAACGCCGGTGAATTTCTGAGTTGCCACAAGAATCTCCTTAGTTGTCTAGCGGGCAGCCCTATGCCGCCCACTCTTGTTGGCAGTGTCCAGGCCGTCTAGGCCAAAGAACACGGGTAGAACGTTTGGTTAAAGAAGTCGACGACTTCGTTTTCGAACGCATTGATGCGCTCGTGAGCGTATTTGGCATAGATGATATGCCTCCGGTCACACTCAAAACCGTTGAATACGGCAAACTGACCCTTGGGGTCGCTCACGGTATCCATAAGCGATGTGCCCATGAGCACCGAGCCGCGCACCCGAGACGACAGCGCCTCGAGGCCACCGGGAACTGGATTGGCAACCGCCGTGCAGGCAAAGCCCTGCTCGTCCAGAGCAGAAACCGCCAGCGCGACTCCGCCGCCAAGACCCTCACCCCATGCAAAAATGCGGTCGGGGTCCACGCCATCAAGATTGCGCGCGACCTTCGCCAACGCGCAACCCCAACGGACGCGTTCGACAAAAGCGGGCGAAGCAATCCCCCGCTGCAGGTCGTCCGCACCAGCAACATCGTCATCCAACGCGAGGACGGCATACCCCATGGCGGCAAATCTCGTCATGTGATGCCAGCCGCGCACAGGCCGATCGATGTCGTGAAACATCAGGCACAGTGGCACGCGCTCAGATACTCGGGCACGACCAACTGGCTCAATCAAACGAGCGTGGACCGCATCGTCACCGAGCTCAAAGGAAATCTCCGAGTAGCGGGCGCAGGGGTTAACAAAGTCAATCGCCGTAATGGCCAGGCCTTGAATCTCAAGATTCGAAGCGGATGTCTCTAAATCAGAAGCATCTGCTTGGACATCACCGTGCCAGTCCCGATATTCTGCGAGCCTTGACGAAACCGTTCCAGGAATTCCCACGAGCCCGGGGATTATCAGCTCGTCAACATTGCTCTCGCACTTAGACATGAGCCTCCCCTCCCTTGCAGAAAAACGGAATGATCAGATCATCAAAGTCCTGAATCTCCTCGTGGCCAAAGCCCTCAAAGAACTCGTGGCGCTTCTCGCAGGACAGGTTGTTGTACACCGCAAACTGCGTTGCCGGCGGACAGACGATATCGGCTGTGCCCGTGCCAAACAGCACGGGGCACTTGACCATGGGGGCAAAGTTCTTGGAATCGAAGTACGCCAGCTTGGCATAGGCTTCCTCGATACGAGTCGAGTCCTCGTCAAACCAACGCGACCAATAGCGCAGACCCTCGTAGGCAATATCGTCGGCATCCAGATCCCAAACCAGGCGGAAGTCCGATAAGAAGGGGTAGAGGATGGCCGCGCGGTCAACCAAATCGCTATTGAGCGCGCAGGTCGCAATACCCAAACCGCCGCCCTGCGATGCGCCGTTCACATACACGCGGGTAAGATCGATGCCCTCGAGCTCGCGAACGATACGGCACAGAATGCGGATATCCTGGTGCAAGCGGACATAGTAGAGATTGGCCGGGTCGCCGTCGATACCGGCGACGATATGGCCCGCGACCGTCGTGCCCTCAAATCCACCAATATCCTCGGAGGGGCCACCCTGGCCGGGGCAGTCGAGAGCAATGAGCGCCATGCCCATGCCCGCAAACGACGCCTGCTCAAACCAGCTGCGGCTCGCACCCGGATATCCATGGAACTGAAGCACCAGCGGCATGGGCTCCTCCGAGACCGGCTTGAGGTACTTGGCATGCAGGCGTGCACCACACATGCCGGTATACCAGAGGTCGAAAAACCGACAGGTCGCGGAATCCGCAACCGAAGCCGCCTCGATCGCGTAGTCGAGCTCGACGGTGTCGGCCTCGGCCATGCGATCCTTCCAAAAGAGATCGAAATCCGATGGACGGGGCATAGCGCCTCGATATTCACCAAATTGCTGTTGTAGCTCTTGAGCACTTGGCATGGCTCGTGAACCCAACCTTTCGAAATCGCAACGGAGGTGCGCCCGGCAAGGGAACCGGGCGCACGGGAGGGAAAGCGAGGCTACTCGCCGAGCTTGGGATGCAGCAGCGACGGCGCAGCGCCGAGCAGCATCTTGGTGTAGGGGTCCTGAGGGTGCTGGAAGACCTGCTTGGCCTCGCCATGCTCGACGATCTTGCCGCCATTCATAACGATGATGTCGTCAGAGATATAGCGGACCGTCTGGATGTCATGGCTGATGAACACCATGGCCAGGCCGAGCTCCTTCTTAAGGTCGGTCAGCAGGTTCAGAATCTGCGCGCGGACCGAAACGTCCAGAGCCGAGGTGGGCTCGTCGGCGATGATGGCATCGGGGTTCAGCGACAGGGCACGGGCAATTGCGACGCGCTGGCGCTGGCCGCCCGAAAGCTGGCCGGGAAGAACCTCGGCGGCAGAGCTGGGCAGACCGGTGAGCTCCAAGAGCTCCTTGACGCGCTTCTCCTGCTCGGCCTCGGTACCCAAGTTGTGGACGCGCATGGGGTCGAGCAGTTGCTCGCGAACGACCATGCGGGGGTTGAGCGCCGTGGCCGGGTTCTGGAACACGACCGAGATGACGCGGCCCATGTGGCGACGGTCCTCGGCGGTACGTTTAGTAACGTCCTTGCCCTTAAAGTAGACCTTGCCACTCGTGGGGGCCTGCAGGCCACACATGACGTTGGCGGTGGTGGACTTTCCGCAACCGGACTCGCCGACGATGCCGATGGTCTGTCCGGGCATGAGCTTAATCGTTACACCCTGGACGGCGTGAACCAGGTTGGGGTGCAGAATCGAGCCGGTACGGGTCCTAAAGGTGACGTGGACGTCATCAAGGAAGATGATCGGCTCGACGCCGTTGACTGCGGTCTCGCTCATCTACATCACCTCCGCGTGAGGGGTCAAACCATTTGCCTTGAGCACCTCATCGGGGAGCTCGGAATAGAAGTGCTCGGTGCCGGGCACGCGCTTGAAGACCGGACGGGTGTCCAGGCCAATGCGCGGATGGCTCGAGCGGGGCGCGAAGCGATCGCCCTTGGGGAAATCGCGCGGGCTCGGAACAGCGCCGGGCACCTGGTGCAGGCGGCCCGAGCCGCTCTCGATGGACAGAACGGAGCCCAGAAGACCGCGTGTGTACTCGTGGATCGGGTTGGTGAGCAGCTCCTTGGTGGGCGCCTGCTCGATAACCTGGCCAGCGTACATAACCGTGATGTTATGGGCAACCTCGGCGACCAGAGCCAGGTCATGCGAAACGAAGATCATGGCAAAGCCGAGCTTGGCCTGAAGGTCGTTGAGCAGCTTGATGACCTGCTTCTGGACGGTAACGTCCAGAGCGGTCGTGGGCTCGTCGCAGATGACCAGCTTGGGGTCGCGGGTAAGGGCCATAGCGATCAGAACGCGCTGACGCTGACCACCGGAAAGCTCATGCGGATAGCTCTCGAGCGTACGCTTGGGGTCGAGGCCCACGAGCTCCAGGAGCTCCTCGGCGCTACGGGTGCCGCCACGCTTGGTGAGCTGCTTCATCTGAGCGGAAATGAGCATGGAGGGATTGAGCGAGGACAGGGCGTCCTGATAGACCATGGCGATATCGGTACCGCGAAGGCCGAACCACTCTTTTTTGCTCATCTTGAGCAGGTCGCGACCCTCCCAGAGAACCTCACCGGAAAGGTGCTCGTCATCATCGGTCAGACCCATGATGGCCAGCGTGGTGATGGACTTACCGCAGCCGGACTCACCGACCAGGCCCATGGTCTGGCCAGGACGTACATCAAAGTTGACATGGTCGACGACGTTGATGTCACCGTGGTGCTCAAACTGGATGCAGAAATCGCGGACCGAAAGGATCGGCTCAACGGACTCATCGGGCACATGGCGGTCGTTACGCTTGAGCTCGACATCGCGCAGGGCGCCAAGACGGGCGGACAGGGACTGAGCCTGCTCCTTGTAGGCGCGAACGGGGTCGGAGACCAGCAGGTCGGCCTCGCGGCGCTTGGAGGAATCGGTCGGATCCAGGGCGGCGGAGGGCGCAGCGGCCATGGCGTCGGTAATGCCCTCGGAGAGGATGTTGAGCGCCAGGCAGGTGATCATGATGGCCAGGCCCGGGAACAGTGCCTGCCACCAACGGCCGGCGAGCACGCCGCCGCGGGCGTCGGCGAGGATGTTGCCCCAGGTAGCGGTGGGCTCCTGGATACCAGCGCCGATGAAGGTCAGCGAGGCCTCGAAGATGATGGCGTCGGCGACCAGGGTAACGGTGAAGACCATGATCGGGGCGATGCAGTTACGCAGAACGTGCTTAATCAAAATCCACGGAGCCTTGGCGCCGGAAACGATGACCGCGCGGACATAGTCCTCGCCGTACTCGGACACGATGTTGGCGCGCACGATACGGGCAATCTGCGGGGTGTACATAAAGCCGATGGCGAAGATGATCGACGGCACGGAATTGCCCAGGATGGAGACGAAGACGGCAGCGAGGGCGATGCCCGGGATGGACATGATGATGTCCAGGATGCGCATGATCGCCTCGGAAACGGACTTGCGCGAAACAGCCGCGAGGGCGCCCACGACCGAGCCGCAGACCAGAGCCATGGCAGTAGCACCGAAGCCGATGATCAGCGAGTAACGGCCACCGTAAAGCATGCGCGACAGGATGTCGCGGCCCTTATCGTCGGTACCGAAGATAAATCCATTGCCGGGAGCCTGGCGAGCAGTGAAAATCTCGACCGGGCTATAGGGGGCAAGAAGGGGCGCCAGAATCGCGGTCAGGGCGACCAGCACCAGCACGACGGCGGCAATCTTAGAAGACAGCGTCATCTTCTTCCAGCCACCGAGCTTGAGCCCCTTGGAGGCAGCCTTCTCGAGCTGCTCGGTTTGCTTCTCTCGAATCTTTACCATAATCTACACCGTCCTGATGCGCGGGTTGATGAGCAGGTAGAGCATGTCAACCACGATGTTGATGATGATGAAGGCAAGAGCAACGACGATGACGACGCCCTGAACCAGGTTCGCCTCGTTGCCCTGAACGCCCTGCAGAATCGCAGTACCCATGCCGGGGAGGTTGAAGATGACCTCGATGACGACGGCGCCGCCCATAAGGTAGCCGATCTTAAGACCGAGGGTGGTGACCGGGGTAATCAGCGCGTTGCGCAAAACGTTGATGCCGACGACGACCTTCTCGGGAACGCCGGCGCCACGGGCCATGCGGACATAGTCCTTATCGAGCTCCTCGACCATGGCCGTACGCACGATACGAGTCATCTGACCCGTCAGCGGGAATGCCAGGGCGATGGCGGGCATGATCATACGTCCCAGATAGCCAGCCGGGTTGGTGGTGAAGTGAGGCAGAGCACCGGACGCCGGGAGCACCTTAAGGTAGGAAGAGAACAGCAGAATCAACAGAACGGCAAGCCAGAACGACGGGGTTGCCAGGCCGGCGATGGAAAAGACGCGGATCACTTGGTCCGGCCATTTATCGCGGTACAGTGCCGCGATGACGCCGAGCAAAAACGAGACGACCGCGCCGATGGCAAGACCGATGAAGGTCAGCTGCATCGTGACGGGCAGGGCCGTGGAGATGCGCTTGGCAACGGAGTTGCGGGCAGCACCATAGGTGCCCATGTCACCATGGATCAAATCGCCCATGTAGCGCACGTAGCGCACGGGCCAGGGGTCGTCCAGACCATACTTCTCATGGTACTCGGCAACCGCCTCGGGCGAGGCACCGTCACCCAACGCCGTATAGGCGGGGTCGGTCTTGGAGAACGACATAAGGAAGAACACCAGGACGGTGACGCCCAATGCCATGATCGGCAGCGCCACGAGACGCCTTCCAATCAAACGTAGAAAGTTGTTCACGTTCTCTCCCCTTTCTTTTGTCGGTAGGACCAACTGGTATATGAGTATGGATACTCATTACAAGACCCGAGCGACATCGAGGCCGCCCGGGTCTTTGTTTCAACTATGAGGACGTTGCCTTACGACCGACGCCCTACATATGACTCAAGCGAGTCTTAGGCCTTGACGGTCGCGACGCCCCTGAAGGACATGCTCGTCGTGCCGATGCCCTTGAAGCCATCGAGGGCCTCGCCGTTGGGCGCGGTGGACGGATCGTCCCAGGAAGCGGAAACGGTCTTGACGTGGACAACGGGGTACAGAACAGCGTTGTCGGCGATGATGTCGAAGCACTCGTTCCACTTCTTCTGCTGCTCGTCGCCCTCGGCGGCAAGAGCCTCGTCCATGAGACCGTGGAGCTTCGCCCACTCAGCGGAATCCTTCCACGGGCAACGGGTCTGCATCCAGACGTTGTCGCCATACCACCAGTTGAGCAGCAGGTCGGGGTCGGCGCCGAAGCAGGACGGATCGCCAGGAGCGAGAAGGATATCGTAGGCCTCGCCGCCGTCGATGGCAGCGTAGGTGGCCGGCGAGGTATCGGTCTGGATGGTCACATCGAAGCCGAGGGCGTCGAGGTCGTTCTTGACCTGAGCGGCCATGCCCTTGATCTGCTCGTTGTCGGTGGTGCGCAGGGTGATGGCGCCCGGGGTGATGCCAGACTCTTCGATGAGCTTCTTGGCCTTCTTGGCGTCAGTCTTGTACACCGTGGAAGCCTCATGATAGTTGGTGAAGCTCTTGGGCAGGTAGCAGCTGGCAGCGGTGGCAAGGCCGGCGAAGGTGTTGGTGATCATCTTCTCGGTGTCGAGCGCGTACATGACGGCCTGACGGACCTTGACGTTGTTCCAAGGCTCCTTGGCAACGTTGAACATGATGAAGCGGGTGCCGAAACCCTGAACGTTATCGATCTTGCAGCCAGCGCTCTCGAGCTGGTCGACAGCGTCAGCGGTGACGAGCTCCATAACGAGCGTGGAGCCCTCCTGCTGAGCGGTAACGCGAGCGGTGGGGTCGGTCAGGATGCTGTACTGGATCTTCTTATCCTCGGCAGCATACTCACCGTTGTACTCGGGGTTGGGAACCAGGGTGATCTCGGTATCGGAGATAGAGTCGTACATCCAGGGGCCGGAACCGATCGGCTGCTTGGCGCGATCCTCCTCGGCCTGGGTGGCCGGGGTAACACGGATGATGGCCAGACGATCCTTGAGCAGGGAGAAGTTGGGGACCTTGGTCTTGACCGTTACAGTGCTGGCGTCCTTGGCCTCGATGGACTCGAAGGGCTGGAAGAACGGAGCGTAGGTAGCAGAAGCGGCGCAAGCGGTGTAGGAAGCGACGACGTCGTCAGCGGTGACCTCGGTACCATCGGAGAACTTGGCACCCTTGCGGATGGTGACCTCGAAGGTGGTGTCGTCCACGGACTTGGGATCGTCGGTGGCGAGCTCGTTGAAGGTGCTGTAGTCGTGGTAATCGATGCCGTAGAGGCCCTCGATGACGTGCCAGTTAGCACCCAGGCCCACAGCGGAGCCGGTGCTGGCGGGGTCGAAGCTGGACGGAGCGTAAGCGGAACCAGCGGTGATCACGCCGCCGCCACGGTTGGCGGAATCGGTGGAACCGGAAGCGGAACCCTCGTCGCTAGAGCTGCCACCGCAGCCGGTGAGACCAAGCCCTGCGACAGCAGCGACGCTGCCGGTGAGGCCGAGGAACGAACGCCTGGACATACCCTTGTTGATGATGGCCATGTCTTCTCCTATCAATAGAGAATCTTACCCGGGAGCACCTAGACTTGCCCCCGCGCAACTTGCGGACGATATATACCTTACCTACCGACGAACCCAACTGAGGTGCCGCGCTCGGCGACCGATACATACATACGCTTGAACGGTATTTACTACCGTTCACCGAATTCATTGACAAATGATTCGACAGACAGTATGTATCGACGAGGTGAGATATCAGTCTTCGTCAACCCGCAGGATAGCAGTGTTGTTCACCATGGCTAGTCAAACGTTTTAGCGTTAATAAAACCCGAAATCGGCAGGTAATCACCGCGAAACAAATGATTGAAAATTGACCAATCATGTATATCAGTTGTTTAGAAGCACGTTTAGTTTTCGGATCGGTTGGCCGATGCCTGGGCGCGCTCGGCATTCCATGCAACAAGTGCCTCGTGGACCGCTTTGGCGACATCGGCCGGAACGCCTCGAACTTCTGCAATCTCCTGCTCGCTTGCCGCGCGCAAACGCTTCATCGAGCCAAAATGGCGCATAATGGCACGTTTTCTGGTGGGTCCCACGCCCGGAACGTCGTCAAGCACCGAAACCGTCATAGCCTTATCGCGCAACTCGCGGTGGAAGGTAATCGCAAATCGGTGGGATTCATCGCGAACCTGCTTGATCAGATAAAGCGAAGCGGAGCCGGTCGGCAGCACGACGGGAGTCTCGTCCCACGGCACGAAAACCTCCTCATCGGCCTTTGCCAAGCCACAAACTGGTATATCGAGGCCGAGTGCCTCAAGTTGCTTAATTGCAGCGGTCAATTGCGGCTTGCCGCCATCGACAACGAGCAAATCGGGGCGCGAGCCAAAGCGCTCGTCCGCCATGCGCTCGGGAGCATAGCGACGCCCCAGGACCTCGGACATCGATACGAAGTCGTTCGCCTCGTCCAATTCGGCCTGAATTTTAAAGCGACGATACTGGCCCTTGTCGGCACGACCGTTGGTAAATACCACCATCGAAGCGACGGTAAAGGTGCCGTGCAACGTCGAGATATCGAAGCACTCGATGCGCAACGGCGGCGCAGGCAGCGCCAGTGCGCTTTCGAGCTCCAGGAGCGCCTGATTGGTGCGATCGTCAGCATACCCCGTGCGCATCATGTAGCGCATGAGGGCATGGCGGGCATTTTTGGAAGCCATATCGAGCAGGCGGTGCTTTTCACCGCGCTGCGGCCTATGGAGATGGCAAGAGCGTTCGCGCTTGCCCGCAAGCCACTCCCCCAACGCTTCGGCATCCTCAAGCTCGACAGAGAGATTGATCTCGGCTGGAATATCAGCCGTCTCGTCGTAATAGCGCTTAAGAAAGCCCGATTGAAGCTCTTCCTCGTCGACATCCAGGCCTTTATCGAGGATGAACTCACAAGTTCGAACCGTTCGGCCCTCGCGAACGACAAAGACACAGGCGGCAGAGATAGTCTCTTCGCGATAGAAGCCGATGACGTCGATATCGACGCTCGATGGAAAAACGACCTGTTGGCGATCGTCCAGGCCCCTAATGACTTCCAGGCGACGCTTGACGCGCGCCGCACGCTCAAAATCGAGCGTCTCGGCTGCCTCCGTCATCTCGGACGTAAGCTCGTCAACGACATCCTTGCGATGGCCCGACAAGAAACGTTCGACACGTTTGACGTTCTTGGCATAGTCGGCAGGGGAAATCGCGCCGATGCATGCGCCCGGCCCGCGCCCGACATGGTAGTCAAAGCAGGGACGCCCGTTTTGCGCGCAAATCATATTGACGATGTCTTCTTCGCCCTTATGAGATTCGACGATGCGGCGGCAGCGGCGCCATTCCGCACAGGATGCCGAGCAAATAGGAATAACCTTGCGTAGCGTATCGATGGTCTCACGCGCCGCACGGCTATCGGTATAGGGGCCAAAATAGCGCGTTCCCGGTTTATGACGCTCTCGCGTGTATTTAATAGCCGGAAACAAGTCGCTCTTGGTAATGGCGATAAAGGGATAGCTTTTATCGTCTTTGAGATCGACGTTAAAGTACGGATGGTACTGGCCAATCAGATTGCGCTCGAGCACCAATGCCTCGTGCTCGGTCTCCACCACGATATAGTCGAAGCTCGCCACCAGCTGCATCATGAGCGGGATCTTTTGACGCTCGTCCTGCAGCGTCACGTATTGACGCATACGGGCACGCAGGTTTTTTGCCTTGCCCACATAGATGACATCACCCTTGGCATCTTTCCAAAGGTAGCAGCCGGGTTGCGTGGGAACGCGCGAAACCTGCTCGGCAAGTGTTGGAATGTTGTCGTGACCTGCCACGCGCACCTACTTGCGACGAAGCAGCGCCGAGACCTCGGGCATCTTAAAGACGAAGGCAAGACCAAAAGTTACAGCGAGCGAGACGACGCCTGCAACACAAACGTAGCCCAGGGTAATGAGGATCGAGCTGCCAAGCGCTCCGACAAAGTGCTCAAGTGCCCACATGACGCCGGCGCCCGCGGCAGCGCCCAAGCCACCGAACAGTAGGCCGAAGAAACCGCCATGCAGGATAGACTTGACCTGAAGGCCATGCAGACGACGGCGCAGCCACCACAGTGAGCATCCGACCAAGACCACGTAGTCAACGACGTACGAAAGCGCAATTGCCGGCATACCGTAGCCCAGCACCACGCCAAACAGCAACACCGAACCGGCCTGGCCGATAGCGGAGTACAGGCAATAGCGGCTATAAGGTTTCATATCGAGCAGGGCCGAGAAGCTCTTCTGCATCAGCACGACCACGCCGTAGAGCGGCAGGGAAAGTGCCAGATAGATAAGGAACTCCGACACCAGCGCCACACCGGATTCATCGAACTTGCCGGCGCAGTAGATCATGTTGAGCGGACGGGCGAAGACGATCAGATACATCGCAAACGGAATCAGGAAGAAGAGCATCTGGGCGACACCGCGCGAAATGCCCGTGCGGACGCTGTCGTAATCCTTCTCCTGCGCATCGTGAGAGAGTTCGGTATAGAGTGCCGTCGAAAGCGAGGCGGCGATCAGCGCATAGGGCAATGTGTACCACAGGCGCGCATATGCGATGACGGAAGGGCCGGTCTCGGGCTGCACCACCAGCGCGGCGGCATTGGTAATGGAGGTCGAGACAAACATGCACACCGTGGCGAGCAGCGTCGGGATACCAAGCGCGATCGTCTGTCGCAGCGCGGGATCCTTAAAGTCGATATGGATATGAGGATGCACGCCATGCTTGCCAAGCGCGGGAATCTGGCAGGCCATCTGGACAAAGACGCCGAGGGTCGTACCAACTGCGATCAAGATAATACCGGCCTGCTCGCCAAATTGTGCAGACACGGGAGCAAAGCCCATAAAGCTGGCGATGACGATGACATTGTTGAGAACCGGGGCAAACGTCGACCAGAAATAGTCGCGGTGTGCGTTGAGAACGCCCGAGAACACCGAGCCCAAGCCATAAAACAGAATTTGAATAGCAAAGAAGCGGAACATGAACGCAGCGGTATCCATGCTGCCGCCATCGCCCGAAAGGAACGACTGCGTCCAAATAAAGCCGGGAGCAAACACGGTGCCCAGCAGCGAGATACCGCCCAGCAGCAGAAGCAGAATACCAAGCAGGTTGCCGACATACTCGTTCGATGCCTCGCGACCCTGCTCGCGCCTCACACCCATATACACCGGCAAAAACGCCGTAACGAGCATGCCGCCCATCACGAGCTCGTAGAGCATGTTGGGCAGGTTGTTGGCAACCTGATAGGAGGACGAGAGCAGCGACATACCGATGGCGGCCGCCATGGCCCACGTGCGGATAAACCCGGTGACACGCGACACGATGGTCAGCACGGTCATAAGGCCAGCAGAACGACCAACCGTGGAGTAGTCCGACGAACCCATATCGTCTACGTCGTCCTGAGAGTCCTCATAAACCTCATCTTGTGGCGGCAAATCGTCCACGACGGCAAAGGAGCCGGTCATCGCAAAGGGATCGTCAACCAAAACGGCGTCATCAGCAGGTGCGGCGTCATCGCTGTTCGGCATGTTGTTACCGGATACGGCATCATCATCGAATATGGCATGGTCGCCAAACACCGTGTCAACTTCATTGGCGGCGACGGTTCGGGCAGAAAACGACAGAGGGTCCCAGTCGTCATCACCGTCGATGGCCACGCCCTCGACGGGATCGGTCGAACCAAGCGGCGACCATTCGTCATCCGAAAGAAGCGGTTCGCCATCATCATGAGCCGTGGGCTTGGCGGAATGAGCGGCAGGAGCGCTCTGCGGTGTGCTCTTTCCCTGGGCTGCCATCAAAAACACCGCCGTCTCATCGGGACGCGGCTCACGAGGAGCCTCGGAGGCGATCGGCATCACGCTGGCGCTCGATTGAGCGGCGGCCAAAAAGACAGCCGTCTCATCGGGACGAGCCGAAGAAAGAACCGTACGGGGAAGTGCCGTGCCGGCACCGGCGGCACGCAAGTACACGGCCGTCTCGCCCGGGTCAGCGGCAGCGGACCAGGCGTTTCGAATCTCGTTATCGAACGAAGCGGCCTCGGGCGCGGGCGTCTGAGGAGCCGACCCTTTTGCAAAGTGAGCTCCGCGCTTTGATTCTTCCTGCGGCATCGCTCAGTCCTCTCTCGTGATCGGGGCAACCGTCGCCCCGCAAAATGCAACTAAGTCATCGGGAGCAAGCTCAAGCTGATAGCCGCGCTTGCCACCCGAGATAAAAATGGTATCCCAAAGGACGCATGTCTCATCGATCAGAGTCCGGAAGCGTTTTTTCATACCGACCGGACTGCAACCGCCGCGGACATACCCCGTCGCGGCAAGCAAATCTTTGACATGCATCATGGTCAGCGACTTTTCGCCTGCGGCGCGCGCGGCGGCCTTGAGGTCGAGCTCGTCGGCAACGGGAATGCAGCACACGACATGGTCGTTGGACGGCGTCGTGCAGACCAGGGTCTTAAATCCCTGACCGGGCTCCTCGCCAAGCTGCTCGGAAATCGCGACGCCCAGCCCCGACGATTCGTCGTCATCGTCTTCGTACGTATGGAGAACATAGGGGATGCCGGCGCTTTCCAGCTCACGCATGGCGTTGGTCTTTGGCGTCTTCACGGCCTTCGGCATGGCATATCCTTTCCCTCATATAAGAACGCAATTTTTAAGTATATGTCCATTTGCGCGGCATACGCTATCTCGACAAAGAGAGCGCCACCGAATCGCAAGGAATCGGCGGCGCTCATGTTTCAAAAACACCTATGTATTAGGCATCGAGTTGCGCTTGACGCTCCTTATCGCGTTTGAGCAACGGCGCCAAGAACTTGCCGGTATAGCTCTGCGGGCATGCCGCAACCTGCTCTGGCGTACCCGAGACCACGACAGTTCCGCCACCGTTGCCACCCTCGGGGCCCATATCGATCAGGCGGTCGGCAACCTTGATGACATCAAGGTTGTGCTCGATCACCAGAACCGTGTTGCCCGCATCGACCAGGCGTTGCAACACGTCGAGCAGCTGACGAACATCCTCAAAATGGAGGCCGGTTGTGGGCTCGTCCAAAATGTAGAACGTCTTGCCTGTCTGGCGACGATGAAGCTCCTTGGCGAGCTTTACGCGCTGCGCCTCACCACCCGAGAGCGTCGTGGCGGGCTGGCCCAAGCTCACATAACCTAGGCCGACGTCATACAGGGTTTGAAGCTTTCGCTTGATCTGCGGAATATTCCCAAAGAAAGCCAGTGCCTCGGCCACGCTCATGTCAAGTACGTCCGAGATAGTCTTGCCACGATAGGTAACCTCGAGCGTCTCGCGGTTATAGCGCTTGCCGCCACAAGCCTCGCAGGGAACATAAATATCGGGAAGAAAGTGCATCTCAATCTTGATCTGGCCGTCGCCCTTGCACGCCTCGCAGCGTCCGCCGCTCACATTAAAGGAGAAGCGTCCCGGCGAGTAGCCACGCGCCTTCGACTCCGGCGTGCTCGCAAACAGCGCACGCAGGTCGTCCCACAAACCAATATAGGTAGCGGGATTCGACCGCGGCGTACGGCCGATTGGCGACTGATCAATATCGATCACCTTATCGATGCACTCGATACCGTCGATTTTTTTGAACGGGCCCACGGGACGCGTAGAGCGATGGATAGCGTTGGTGAGGGCAGGCGCAATCGTATCGGTGACCAAGGAACTCTTTCCCGATCCCGATACGCCGGTTACGACGGTAAGCGTGCCAAACTCAATCTTGGCGGTAACGTTTTTGAGGTTGTTGGCACATGCTCCCGTAATCTTAAGACAGCCACGTCCGGGGTTGCGGCGTTCATTGGGAACTCGAATCATTCGCTTGCCGGTCAGATAGGCACCCGTCATTGATTCGGGGCACGCCATGATGTCAGCGGGCGTTCCCGCGGCGACCACGTGCCCGCCGTTGACGCCCGCGCCTGGCCCCATATCGATCACATAGTCGGCAGCGCGAATCGTGTCCTCATCGTGTTCAACGACGATAACGGTGTTGCCGATATCGCGCAGGCGCTCGAGTGTCTTAATCAGCCGCTCGTTGTCGCGCTGGTGAAGACCAATCGAAGGCTCGTCCAGAATATAGAGAACGCCCATGAGGCCCGCACCGATCTGCGTAGCCAGGCGAATGCGTTGCGCCTCACCGCCGGAAAGCGTCGCCGAAGCACGATCGAGCGTCAGATAATCAAGGCCGACATCAACCAGAAAACGCAAGCGTTCCAGGATTTCCTTGACGATACGACCGCCGATGAATTGTTGACGCTCGGTGAGCTCAAGGTCCTCAAAAAACTCGAGCGACTCGCGGCACGACAGGCAGCAAACCTCATAAATGGACTTGCCGCCCACGGTGACGGCGAGCATCTCGGGGCGCAGGCGAGCACCATGGCAGCTCGAACACGGCTCCTCGCGAATGTACTTCTCCAGGCGCGCCTTAGTGTTCTCGTTGGTCGTCTCGGTATAGCGCTCGTACAGGATATTGCGCACGCCCGAAAACTTGGTGTCCCACTGGCTGCGACGACCGTCGAGCTTTTGATAGTCCACCGAAATCTTCTTGTCGCCCATGCCATCCAAAAACGCACGACGCACCCGCGGGGGCAGGTCCTCCCATGGCGTATCGGCACTCACCTTAAAGTGTTTGCAGACCGCAGCAAAAATCTGCGGATAATAGTTGGAATTGCCGAACAGGCTGCCAAAGACTCCGTCGGCAATCGACTTTGAGGGGTCTTCAATCAGCGCCTCGGCATCGACTGTCTTTTTAAAGCCCAGGCCATCGCACTCGGGACATGCACCATAGGGCGCGTTGAACGAGAAATCGCGCGGCTGCAGGTCGTCGATGGAATGCCCGTGCTCCGGGCACGCCAGTGCCAGCGAATACTCCAGCAGCTCGCCCTCGGTTCCCTCGGGAGCGTCGCGCTCGGGCAGCATGTACACGTTCACGTTACCGTGCGCCAGTGCCGTCGCCTGCTCAACGGACTCGGCAATGCGACCCAGGGAGTTCTCTCGAATCACGATACGGTCGACCACGACCTCAATGTCGTGTTTGAACTTCTTGTCCAGGTCGATCGGGTCGTCAAGCGAGCGCACCTCGCCGTCGACGCGCACACGGCTAAAGCCCTCCGCACGCAGGTCCTCAAACAGCTTGGCATATTCGCCCTTGCGTCCACGAACCACCGGCGCCAACACAAACGCGCGACGGCCCTCCCCCGCCGCCAGCACCTTATCGGCGACCTGATCGGTCGTCTGACGCTCAATGACACGACCGCACTCAGGACAGTGTGGCGTTCCCACGCGAGCAAACAGCAGACGCAGATAGTCGTAAATCTCGGTTACGGTGCCCACCGTCGAGCGTGGGTTTTTGGACGTCGTTTTCTGATCGATCGACACAGCCGGCGACAGGCCGTCGATCGAGTCCAGATCGGGCTTGTCCATCTGGCCCAAAAACTGACGCGCATAGCTCGAAAGGCTCTCGACGTAACGGCGCTGGCCCTCGGCATAGATGGTATCGAACGCCAGTGAGCTCTTGCCCGATCCGGAAAGACCAGTTATGACCACGAGCTGGTCACGCGGAATGGAAACGTCGATATCGCGCAGGTTATGCTCGCGCGCGCCGCGAATAACGATAGAAGAATCAGACATGGAAGCTCCTTGCCTCCTATAACCTCAAATCACACTGTCGATGAGTTTAGCGCACTCAACGCGCACAGATGTTCGTAATACAAGATTCGCAGACCTTTTGCTTTGCGTATCGGGTGCTTTGTTTCTCGAAATGCCGTGGAAAGGTTAGAGTAATCTAAAACTGAACTTAATTTGCTGTAACAGAGGAACGTCCATGACCGAAGATATCCCCCTTGAAATCACTTCGAGTGGCATGGCCAATCTGCCCATATTCATCGCCGTCCTTATCGTGGCCGCCGTCGTCGTGCGCGTGTATTTTTCAATCAAACACAACGAAAAACCGCCCATTGCCCGCGTCTTTTGGTGCGCGATGCTCCTCATCCCGCTCGGCATGGTAGCTGCATGGATTACGAATCAATTGCTCGTAAATGAGGACTGTTCCCTATGGGTCCTTTCTTATTCGGCGCTCGGTGCTGCCGCCGTCATACTTCTTGTCGAGCCCTTGGTTTCGGGACTTATCGACCAAACCGATCTTGCGACGGGAACGGTTGCCTGTATTTGCCGCGACATCCTTGTCGTCGCCGCTGTTTCAGCGCTCTCGTTCGTTTCACTCGAAATTGCCTGCAACGAAACGTTCTATCGCATTCCCGCCAACTCATTCGGGTTTTCCGTTGGGCTGCTCGCGACGGTTCTGCTCTCCCTTTATTTGCTGGGACAGCGTCATGGAGGAGTCATGGCCCTCGTGCCCGTCGTCTGTTGTACCCTTGGCATTGCCGAGCACTTCGTCATAACGTTTAAAGGCGAGGCCATCCTGCCGAGCGACATTTTGGCATTGGGCACCGCAATGGAAGTAAGTGAGGGATATGAGTTCACCTTCACTGCAGGAATCGTAACCTCACTCGCCCTGCTGGAGATTTCCCTGGGGCTTCTTTCGCTTATCCGACCGCGAAAGCTCCGTACGCCCGCCCATGTCTTCCCCGCAATCGCCGCTAACCTCTGCGCTTTTCTGCTAGTGACCGTTGTGGGGCTCTTGGGCTTTTCCAACATCGACTTGGAGCAGTCGCTGGATTTTGGATTTGACCGTTGGCAGCCCATCACCACGTATGCGTCTCAGGGTTTTATCACTTCGTTCACCGAAATGGTCAACGAGTTGCCCATTGAAAAGCCCGAAGACTATACGCCCGATGAGGCGCAGAGCATCGAGCAGGAGCTCGCCGCCGCCTACGACAGCACGTATGGCTCGAGCGAGCAGCGCGCGGCGGCCGTTGCCCAGTTCAATGAAATCAAGCCGACGATTGTTGCCGTCATGAACGAGAGTTTTAGCGACCTTTCGTGCTTTGAGCAGCTCCAGGCGGCCGGGTACACCGGTCCCGCATTCTACAACTCGCTTCCCGACACACTTGTTCGCGGCACCATGCTCGCTTCGGTCACCGGTGGCGGAACGGCGAACTCCGAATTCGAATTTTTGACCGGAGCGACAACGGCCTTTGTCGGATTAGGCAAAATCCCCTATCAGCTGTATCAGATGAATGGCGTCAACAGCCTGGCAAAGGACCTTAAAGAGCTTGGGTATACCGCTACGGCTATGCACCCGCAAAACCCCGTCAACTACCATCGAGATAAAATCTATCAGCAGCTGGGCTTTGGAGACTTTCTTTCAATCGGCGATTTCGAAGGTGCGTCCTATTACCATGCCGGCGTATGCGACTACGTCACCTACGACAAGATACTCGACCTGCTTAGAACCGACGAAGCCCCGCAGTTCATCTTTGACGTCACGATGCAAAATCACGGCGGCTACGACTATGGCACCGTTCCCGCCGAAGAGCTGACAAACTATTGGGTCGAGGGAGCCAGCGAGGGCGCCAATAGCGCGCTCAACACCTATCTCACCTGCATCAACGCATCCGACCGGGACCTCGAGTACTTTATCAACGAGCTCCGCAATATCGGCAGACCGGTTGTTCTTGTCTTTTTTGGCGACCATCAGCCGAGCGCCGCAACGACTCTCAACGACGAGCTGTACCCTCAGGAAGATACGGCAAGCCACGCTTTCCGTGTCTATCAGTCAACCTATTTCGTCTGGGCTAACTATGAAATCGCCGGCAATACCGAGCTCAACGTCTACGACACCGTCGGGGCAAACGAGATTGCAGCCATTACCCTTAATAAGATCGGCGCCCCGCTCACCGACTATCAAAAGGCCCTGCTTGCAACAAGGTCAGATGTGCCCACCATCAATGTCGCCGGCTATCTCGGTGCCGACGGGCTGCGCTACAACTTGGAATCTGAAGACAGCCCATACACCTCGACGATCGACAAGCTGCAGCGCATGCAATACCTCGAGTTCGCCAGCAAAGTTCAGTAAGCCCGCCCATTCGCTTGGGCCCATCGTATTGCAAGCACGCTCGGCCCAAATGCATCGCAAATGACTCCCGCTCGCAAACGAGGGTACAATGACGCTCGTGTCACATCACGGGGCTCCGGCCCCAACATATACAAAGGAGTCATACATGGGTTGCGAGCACGCACAGGCCGCCGGCGGACAAACGTCGCCGTCGCAATTTGAGGAGAACACGCTGTCCGAGGTCAAACGCGTCATCGCCGTGCTTTCCGGCAAGGGCGGTGTCGGCAAGTCGTTTGTCACCGGTGCCATCGCCACCGAGCTTGCCCGTCACGGCCACAAGGTCGGCGTCCTCGATGCCGACATCACCGGTCCCTCTATCCCCAAGATGTTCGGCATGAGCGGACGCCACGTCCATGCCCTTGGCAACCTCATGCTGCCCGAAATCTCCGAGCACGGCGTCAAGGTCATGAGCTCCAACCTTCTGCTCCAAAACGAGACCGACCCCGTCCTTTGGCGCGGTCCGGTCATCGCAGGCGCCATTAGGCAGTTCTGGAGCGAGACCTCGTGGGGCCCCATCGACTACCTGCTGGTCGACATGCCTCCGGGAACAGGCGACGTCGCGCTCACCGTCTTCCAGTCGCTGCCCGTCGACGGCATCGTCATCGTCACGAGCCCGCAGGACCTGGTCTCGATGATCGTCGCCAAGGCGGTCAACATGGCCGAGAAGATGAACGTCCCCATTCTGGGCATCGTCGAGAACATGAGCTATATCGAGTGCCCCGACTGCGGCAAGAAGATCGAGGTCTTTGGCAAAAGCAAGCTCCCCGAGGTCGCAGAGCGCTATAACCTCGACATCTTGGGCACGCTTCCCATTAATCCGGCACTCGCCGAGGCCTGCGATAAGGGCGAGGTTGAGACCGCGCTGCCCGATGGCATGTTGCCCAAGGCAGTCTCTGCCGTCGAGGCTATTACCCCGCACGAGACCGACGAGGCCTAAGTGAACACGAGCGCCTTCTATGACGTCCTGGTAATCGGCGGCGGGGCTTCAGGCCTCGCCGCCGCCATTACGGCCGCACGTGCTGGCAAAAGCGTCTGCATCGTTGAGCGCGATGTCGCCTGCGGCCTAAAGCTCCTTGCGACCGGTAACGGCCGCTGCAACCTCTCCAACGAATCGATTGATCCTCAGCGGTATAACCACCCCGCATTCGTCGAATCTGTCATGGGCCCCCAACCCGAACAAGAGCTTATGGGTTTCTTCTCCTCGCTGGGCATCATGACAACCTCCGAGGAAGGCCGGCTATACCCGCGCTCCCTTCGCGCAGAATCGGTGCGCGACGCGCTTCTCAACGTTTGCGACCGCCTAGGTATTACCTTAATCTGCGGAGCCAACGTTGCCTCGGCGCACAAAGCTTCCGAAGGCTGGACACTCCAAATAGACCGTCCAGCGCGGGCGCTCAAGGCAAAAAAGCACGACGACCGAAAAACGGAGCTCCGCTCGCTTCGGAAAGCGCTCGCCGATGTCCCTCGCAAGAACGAGGCCCTGGAGGCACATGCCGTAATTATCGCCACGGGTGGCAACCCCACCGGTATCGCCGATACGTTTAGCCTCCCCCTCACTTCGCTGCGCCCCATCCTCTGCCCCGTATCGGCAACGGTCGTCGGCGATCGGGCGGCACTCAAGACGTTGGACGGCCTGCGCGTCCGCGCCCGCTTGACGCTCGCCCGCAATCATAATGAGCTCTGGCACGAAGACGGTGAAGTCCTGTTTCGAGCCTTCGGCATCTCGGGCGTCGCTGTCTTCAACCTCTCCCGTCGTATCCAGCGCGGTGATACGATCCTGCTCGACGTTTTCCCCGACCTCTCCAAAGACGAGTTGCTCGATATGCTCAACCAGCGAGTTGAGTTGCTCGGCGGCTTTTCACCCCGCGACCCCCGCTGGCTCGACGGCATGCTCGCCCCGCAGTTCTCTCACGTTGTCTGCACCGCATTCGAACAGTGCCACCCCGGGTCGCACGACGTCATCCATCTGGTCTCAATCCTCAAGCACTTTAAGCTGCTCGTCGAGGGAACGACAGAGGAGCGTTCGGCCCAGGTCACGCGCGGCGGCGTGCCCATCGAGAGCGTCTCAGCTCCCAGCCTCTGCGTGAGCAACGCGGCAGGCGCCCCACTTTACATCTGTGGCGAGGCAATCGACATCGATGCCGATTGCGGCGGTTTCAACCTTGCGTGGGCTTGGGTCTCGGGTATTCGCGCTGCAAGCAGCCTGTAGCCGCGCAGTCTATAATCAAAACGCATTCGGGCCGTCTGGGACACCGGGCGGCCTCTTTCTTGCATCTAAGGAGACCTCGATGATCGAAATCACCCAAGTCCACGCGTCACTCGATGAGGCCGGCGACGAAACCGCCTGCCTTGCTATTGGTAGACGCGCCGTCAATCGAGCCCTGCGATGCGAGGATTCCCAGATTAAAGCCATTGAGCTCCATCGCAAGTCAATCGACGCCCGTAAAAAACGAGATGTCCATTTTATTTTGAGCTTTCGAGTTGAGCTGACAAGCTCTCGACTCGAGCAGGAGGTGGTCGACCGCGTCGCCGAGCGTAACCGCTCGCGCATCCGCATGGTAGACAGCGAGGCTCCTTCATTTCCCAGCCCTGTCCCGAATGTACCCAAGGGGCGTCCCGTCGTTGTCGGCGCCGGTTGCGCCGGTCTCTTCGCCGCCCTGACCCTTGCTAAAGCGGGCCTTAAACCCCTGCTCATCGAGCGCGGCGACCCCGCACTTCGCCGCTCGGAAGCGATTGATCTCTTTCTTAAGGAGCGTATCCTCGACCCCGAAAGCAATATCCAATTTGGCCTGGGCGGCGCAGGGACCTTCTCGGACGGCAAGCTCAACACGGGAACCAAGAATCCTGCCCATCGACTGATTCTTGAGACCTTCGTCAAAGCGGGCTCACCTCGCGACATCCTGTGGGACGCCAAGCCGCACATTGGCTCCGACATCCTACCCACCGTCGTCACCAACATTTCTCAGCGCATCGAGCAGCTCGGTGGAACCGTCCGCTATCGAACAAAGCTCGTCAATATTCGAACCGATGAATCTGGCGCCATCACCGGCGTCGATGTCCAACCGCCCCAAGAAACCACAAGCGAGACAATCGCCACAAAGCACCTCATTCTCGCCTGCGGCCATTCCGCCCGCGACGTATTCGAGCTTCTCAAAGAACATGACGTTACCCTCGCGCAAAAGACCTTTGCCATGGGTGTGCGCATCGAGCATCCACAGCATGACATCGACCGTGCCCAATATGGCCCTTCGGCGGGACACCCGTCACTCGGAGCAGCCCCCTACAAGCTTGTCGCCCATCTCCCCAACGGCCGCAGCGTGTTCTCATTTTGCATGTGCCCCGGCGGACAGGTTGTCGCGGCTTCTTCCGAGCAGGGCCATCTGTGCGTCAACGGTGCCAGCCTCAATGCCCGCGACGGGCGCAACGCAAATGCCGCCCTACTCGTCAACGTCACACCCGACGACCTTCCCGGCGATGATCCGCTCGCAGGCATTGAGCTCCAGCGCGCCTGCGAGCGAGCCGCCTATCGCCTAGGTGGCTCTAACTGGAACGCGCCAGCACAGCTCGTCGGAGATTTCCTTGCGGGGCGCGCCAGCACGGCACCCGGAAAGGTAAAACCAACCTATCCACTTGGCGTGACCTGGACGGCGATCGACGATGCCCTCCCGCAGCATATCGTCGAATCGCTTCGTTTGGGAATTCCCCTGCTCGGTAAGAAACTGCGTGGCTATGACCGCCCCGATGCGGTCCTCACTGGCGTGGAGACGCGTTCGAGCTCCCCGGTTACGGTCATCCGCGATCGAACATGCCACGCCGTGTCGACCCCGGGCCTTTACCCTTGCGGCGAGGGTGCCGGATATGCCGGCGGCATCATGAGTGCCGCCACCGACGGCATCCGTTGCGCTGAGGCGCTGATAGCAGACCTCTAGTGCACGAACTCTCGCGTCCGAACGACACAGGCCCCGAGCTCCACAGGGAACTCGGGGCCTGTTCACTACTTCCTGAATCGTGCACCCTGGCGTTTTCTGCCCGAAGCAAAGGTAGAGCCCTTGCGAGCCTGCGAACGCAAACGCTCGATCGTTTCGTCCTCAGATGCGCCCTCAAGCATCGCCCGAATCTGAACGACGGCATCGCGCAGACGTGCCGCCTCCTCAAAGTCCATGGCGGCGGAAGCGTTACGCATGTCTTCCTCCATGGTTTCGACGATCCGCACGAGCTCGTCATGCGGTAGCCCTTCCAGCTGCTCGGCAAGCGTTTGCTCGGGTGCCACCGTCTCCGGCGCGGCGCCCTCGCCGTTTTCATCGGGCGTATAGAACGCACCATGGCCCAGAGAGTCGCCCTTCGAGCGTCCCTTCGAGCCCACAGTCTTTTCGGCCTCGGCAATAAAACTCGAAATGTCGTTAATGGCCTTGCGGACCGTCTTGGGCACAATGCCATGCTCTTCGTTATATGCCATCTGAATCTCACGACGGCGCTGCGTCTCCTCGATGGCTTCTTTCATCGAATCGGTCACAACGTCTGCATACATGATGACCTCGCCGTCGGCATTGCGGGCCGCACGGCCAATCGTCTGAATCAGCGAACGGCGGTTGCGCAAGAAGCCTTCCTTGTCGGCGTCGAGAATTGCCACCAGCGAGACCTCGGGAAGGTCTAGACCCTCGCGAAGCAGGTTAATGCCAACGAGAACATCGATCTTTCCCTCGCGCAGCGTTCGCAGGATCTCGACACGGTCCATCGTCGCTGTATCGGAGTGCATGTAATTGACCTTAATGCCGGCATCAAGCAGATGGTCGGTCAGGTCCTCGGCCATGCGCTTGGTGAGCGTGGTCACCAGCACGCGCTCCTTGCGGGCAACGCGCTCGCGAATCTCGTCCTCAAGATCGTCAATCTGCCCACGAACCGGACGCACATCGATCTTGGGGTCGAGCAGGCCGGTCGGACGAATAATCTGCTCAACGTCGTTCTGGCTAACCCGCAGCTCATAGTCGCCCGGCGTGGCCGAAACGTAGATGAACTGGGGAATCCTCGCCTCAAACTCATCGAAGCGGAGCGGGCGGTTATCGAGTGCCGAAGGCAGACGAAAACCATGCTCCACCAGCGTCACCTTACGCGAGCGGTCGCCTTCGTGCATGCCGCGGATCTGCGGCACCGTTACATGACTCTCGTCGATGATACAGAGCATGTCCTTAGGAAAGTAATCGATCAGGGTAAACGGCGGCTCGCCCGGTTTTCGACCGTCCAGATGACGCGAGTAGTTCTCGATGCCGTTACAAAAACCCATGGTCTCGAGCATCTCGAGATCATAGTCGGTGCGCTGCTGCAGACGCTGCGCCTCGAGCAGCTTATCAGTCGCCTTGAGCTCGGCCACACGCTTCTCACACTCTTCGCTGATTGATTTCAGAGCCGCTTTGACCTTAGGCTTCTCAGTCACGTAGTGCGAGGCCGGCCACACGGGAATGGCCTCGTACTCACGAAGCATCTCGCCGGTGACCTCGTCGATCTCGGCAATCAGCTCGACCTCGTCGCCAAAGAACTCAAACCGCAACGGATGCTCGGCATAGGGCGGATACACGTCGACGACATCGCCGCGCACGCGGAAGGTGCCACGTGCCAAATCATAGTCATTGCGATCGTACTGGATATCGATAAGCGCATGGATAAAGTCATCGCGCTCGAGCGGCACCTTCTTGTCGACGTTCGGAGCTAGGCCCGCATAGTCCTCGGGGGAGCCAATGCCATAGATACACGAGACCGATGCGACGACGATCACATCGCGTCGAGATAGCAGCGATGCCGTCGCCTGATGGCGCAGCATCTCGACCTCTTCGTTAATCGAGGAATCCTTCTCGATATACGTATCACTCTGCGGTACATATGCCTCGGGCTGATAGTAATCGTAGTACGACACAAAATAGACCACGGCGTTGTTAGGGAAGAATTCCTTGAGCTCGCTCGCGAGCTGAGCGGCAAGCGTTTTATTGGGAGCCATGACCAGCGTCGGCTTCCCCAGGGCCTCAATAGTCTTAGCCATCGTGAAGGTCTTGCCCGAACCAGTCACGCCCAGCAAAACCTGATAGCGATCTCCGTCCCTCACACCCTGCACAAGCGACTCAATGGCCTTAGGCTGGGAACCGGCGGGCTCGTATGGAGACACGACCTCAAACGGCACCTCAGAGCCCTCAACGCCAAAACGTTTGAGCTCTCCTCCAACACGCTCAACTTCAAATTCCGCCATGGATACTCCTAACTCATATATCTGCAGTATACGCAGGCGGCAGGCATAGTCCTATACGAACCGATCGGGATAGAGGGTCTTGTAGCGAACCCAGGCATTATTGACACGAATCAGATACGCCTGCGTCTCGGGAAAGGTGATTGCATTATGAAGCGACGTGCTCTGCTGCGCCCATCCGTCGACATTGCCCATACCGGCGTTATAGGCGGCAATGGCACTGTCAGTCGACCCGTTAAAATACGTTAGAAGATACGAAAGATACGCACAACCAAACTCGATGTTCGTAGCGGGATCGTTAAGGTCGCCGGCTGAATACTCGCTGCCATCGACAAGACCCTTGGCAATCATATCCTGGGCAGTCTCGGGCATCAGCTGCATCAATCCCCGTGCGCCTTGATTCGACTCAGCCTCGGGATCCCAATTCGATTCCGACTTTATGACAGCACATACCAGATACGGATCAAGATTGTGCGAAATGCTCGATTGCTTTACGTACGCCTCATAGTCAATTGGATACAAAGGCTTAAAGAAGGCGGCAGGGGCATACGAGTAGACGAGCGAAATAAGGCCGAAGACGAACACGACGGCAAGTGGCGCCACGCGATACCACGTAAAGAAACGTGTCTTAGGCATCGGCCTCATCCTTATCCACTACATCCCCGAAGCCATGGCGCGCAAGCCATGCGTCCAGTTGTTCAAAGAGCGAGTTATCGCCTGCCGCATTATCGATTACCGTCGTAGCGAGATTGCAAAGCGAAGCCTCATCAGGTTGGCATGCAGAGCGCGCATCAAAATCAGAAGACTCCATACCACGATGAATGGCACGCTCGCGACGAACTGCTAAAGGAGCGCTGATAACCAGAATTTCATCAGCCAGGCCAAAAGCATCCTCAAAACCAGTCGGGGCAGAAACCTCGACAACCGCAAAGGGGTAACGGGGGGACGAAACCGTGCAGCAAACCGGATCAAGAATCCTCAGTGACAGCTGCTCGATGAGAACCGGGTGAACGATGCCATTGAGCCGCGCAACTGTATCAGGAGAGGCGAAAGCTCGAGCAGCGAGGACATTGCGGCGAATGCCGCCCTCCCCGTCCAGAATGTCCCAACCGAATTCTTCCGCGAGGGCATTGACGATATCGGAGCCTGGCACATACAGCGATTTGGCAAGCTCATCCAAATCGATAAGCATGGCGCCATGAGATTCGAGATAGCGGCAGGCAGTCGACTTACCCGAAGCAATATTGCCTAAGACAAAAACGGTAAACATCAAGTCCTCCCTAACGCCAATGGGAGTTATTATCGCGCAAATACAAAAGAAGGACTCAAAATACAGCCAAACAGTAAGACAAGTTAAACGAAGGCGAGTTCGTGTATTACAACCCTCTATTAAACGCAAAAAGGGGGAGGCCGCGAGGCCTCCCCCCTTCTTCAGTCCGTTGCGACGGCTCGGTGCCGTCCACCGGTCAGCGGCGCCCTGGCCTCCCACGGGCTGGCCC
>CABVDH010000010.1 GCA_902497065.1 uncultured Collinsella sp.
CGCTCCGACATTCCCGAGATGGCGGCGCATGCCGATGCCGAGGCCAATCCGCTGTACCCCGTTCCGCTTTTGATGGACCGCTTGGAGCTCGAGCGTATGTACGAGGTCGTCGCGGGTGGTATGTTTGAGGACGAGAACTAGGAGGGTGCCATGAACACCGAGGAAATTGCGCGCATCGTCGGCGATCAGCGCACTTACTTTAAAACGCACGCTACGTTTGATGTCGATGCCCGACGTCGCGCGCTCGTGAGTTTACGCGATGCGGTACGGGCGCACGAGGCCGATATTGCCCATGCACTCAAGACCGATTTGGGAAAGTCGCATGACGAGGCATATATGTGCGAGATCGGTACGTCGCTTTCCGAGATTCGTCATCAGATCGCTCACGTGGCTCGATGGAGTCGTCCGCGCCTGCGTCCGTGTGACCTTGCCAACGCCGTGAGTGTGTGTAAAACGCAAGCCGTGCCCTATGGCGTCACGCTCATCATGGCCCCGTGGAACTACCCATTTTTGCTAACACTCGAGCCGCTCGCCGGCGCCCTTGCCGCGGGCAATACTGTGGCCATCAAGCCGAGCGCCTATGCTCCGGCATCGAGTGCGGTGCTCAAGCAAATCTGTGAAGAGGCATTTGATCCGCGCCTGGTGACGGTTGTCGAGGGCGGGCGCGCCGAGAACGAAGCGCTGCTCGATGAGTGCTGGGACAAGATCTTCTTTACCGGTAGCGTTCCGGTCGGCAAACTCGTCATGGAGCGCGCAAGTAAAAACCTTACGCCCGTGACGCTTGAGCTGGGCGGAAAGAGCCCCTGTATCGTGGATGCGACGGCAAACTTGAAGGTTGCGGCGCGGCGTATCGCCTTTGGTAAATGGCTCAACGTGGGGCAGACCTGCGTGGCGCCCGACTACCTGCTGGTCGATGCGCGCGTGCATGACGAGCTGCTGGACCTCATCAGGGAAGAGGCCCGCCGTATGTTTGGCGAGCATCCGCTCGATAACGAGGATTACGGGCATATCGTCAACGCCAAGCATTTTGCGCGCGTGCGTGGGCTGATCGATCCCGATAAGGTTGTGCTTGGAGGCACGGCGCGCGAGTCATCGCTCAAGATTGAGCCGACGATCCTAGACGGCGTGACCCCCGATGACGCCGTGATGCAGGAGGAGATTTTCGGCCCCATCTTGCCGGTGCTGACGTTTGAGAGCCTAGACGAGGCCGAGACGTTTATTACGGATCGTCCGACGCCGCTGGCTCTGTATATCTTTAGCCAGGATCGCGCAGTTCAGCAGCGCTTTGTGCGTTACGTGCCCTTTGGCGGCGGCTGCGTCAACGACACGATTATGCACTTGGCTACGAGCCATATGGGCTTTGGTGGCATGGGTGCGAGCGGTATGGGGCAGTACCATGGACGCGAGAGCTTCGATACGTTTAGCCACAAGAAGAGCATCGTGAACAAGGCAACGTGGCTGGACGTGCCATTCCGCTATGCTCCTTACGCAAGCTGGAAGCACAAGTTCGTGCGCATGTTTATGCATTAGAAAAGGGCGCAGGTAATACGAACAAGTGTTCCTATTACCTGCATTTTGCGTTAGACTACTGTTATGGAGCACGGATGGGCCAACTCCCTTTAGAAGGGATTTGGTATGAACGTAAGCGATGTTATTTCGTTATTGGCGTTGTTGATTGCGGCTATCGAACTCGGTCTGTTTATCGGCCGAATGAAATAGCCGCCCCCGCGTAAGCGAAGACGGCCACTTCTCACGATGAAAACGTGTATCGGAGTTGGTAAGACCCGCGGCAACGGGTGCCATCCGTGTTCCTATCTTATCTGCAAGCGTTCTGTCACGCAAGCGTTGAGGCAAACGATTGAAGGACGCAGACAGGATGTATTTGTGTCCGCACGGGACCGTAGACTTCTCAATAAGGTTACACACCGGTTTATCCGGCCGTTAGAGGAGCTGCTATGTACGAGCCTTCGCGTGTTCTTCTGTCATTTCACATTGCAGGATTTCAGTATGCCGATGGCGCCTTGGTCTTGGGCGATCTTAAAGCGGGCGATAAGCTGACGCTGTGTGCCGAGCGCGATAATCCCCATGACCCTGAGGCGGTTGCGATTTATTACGGCAACACCAAGCTTGGCTATGTTCCGGGAAACGAGGTCGGCCCACTGTCCTTGATGATGTATTACGGCCACGAAGACGTATTTGAGGCCCGCGTGCAACAGGTTGCTCCCGAGCGCAGCCCGTGGCATCAGGTGCGCGTTGGCCTCTATGTGGTGGATGCTCGCTAATCGGTAAGGGAAGCTGCCATGTTTGACGACGATGACCTGTTCGATTTGACGGATGATCCGTTTGAATGGGATATGCTACTCGATGACGATGAGTTGGAGCAGGGCCGTAGGAAACGGCAGGACAAGAAAACTCAGGGTGACGCTTCGAAAAAGCAAGACAAGCGCCGCCGCGGACTGTTCGGCGGGCTCTTTGGCTAACCGCCGCATCGCTGTGTCTGTATACTTAGCACCAGTTTGACGCGTTGCGAAATGAGGGCATAGACGATGATGTGGTTTACCGCCGACCTACACCTGGGCGATACGAATATCTTGCACGATATGGATCGACCGTTTGATTCGGTCGAGGAGATGAACCGCAGGGTCACCGATGCCATTAATGAGTGCGTGGCGGCGGACGACCGTCTCTATATCTTGGGAGACTTTACCTATCGTTTGCCCCTAGCGGACGCCGTGCACCTGCGCGAGCGTATCGAATGCAAGAATGTGACGCTCATCTGCGGTAACCATGACGGCGACTGGGAAGATCCCGACGCCCCGCAAATTTGGGAAGACGTGCGCGATTACCTGGAGGTTGCTCCCGGCTATGCCAAGGGCCATCGTCTGGTGATGAGCCATTACCCCATGCTCAGCTGGAATGGTAAGGCGCGTGGCGCCATCATGCTACACGGGCATATCCACAGCAGAGGAGACCGCACCAACGCACGCAACCGCGATCGCGAGCGCCCCATTTACCGCTACGATGTGGGCCTCGACGCCAACGAGTACAAGCCCGTAAGCCGCGACCAGATTCTTAGCTTCTTTGGGCTATAGGGCGCCAGAACCACCACAAAGGGGACACAGTGCGCCTTTGTGGTGGTTCTGGCGCCGTTGACATTATGGCGGCGGCGCCTTTTTTGTCCGTGCGGCGCGGTAGAGTGTAGGCGGTTGAAATTTGCGTCCATCGAGGAGCTGCTATGAATGAGATCAAGTGCCCGCATTGTGGCGAAGTCTTTAAGGTCGATGCATCCGGCTATGCGGATATCGTCAAGCAGGTGCGCGATGCCGAGTTTTCGCGCGACTTGGATGAGCGTGTGAAGGCAGTCCAGCGCGAGGGCGAGCAGGCGCTGGAGCTTGAGCGCTCGCGTTCGACGGCTGCTTTGCAGGAGGCAGAGTCTCAGCGCAACGCTCAGCTCGTTGAGCAGAAGAACGCTGCGGCTCAGCAACTGGCACAAGAGGTCGCCAAGCGCGATGCCGAGCTTGCCGAGTTGCGCGCCAAGCTCGAGGGCGCTGCCGCAGAGCGCGAGAGCGCAAGTCAGCGTGCGGCGGTTGAGGCCCGTGCCGATGCTCAGAAGGAGAATGCTGAGCTTCAGCGCGAGATCGATAGCCTGCGTGCGCAGCTTGGGCGCAAAGATGACGAAGCAAAGCTTGCCGAAGCCGCGGTACGCAATGCGACTCAAAATGACCTCGCCGCGCGCGATGCTCAGATTGCGGAGTTGCAGGCAAAGCTTGCCGCCGCAGATAAGGCTCAAGAAATGGCACTCGCAACTGCTGCGGCCGAGGCGCAGCGTAAGCTCGAGGCTGCGCAAAACGAAGCGAATCGTAAGCTTTCCGATTACCAGACAGAAGTGCGTGAGAAGTTCTCGAATGCTAAGACTCAGTCCGAGCGCGAGGCCGAGGGCCTTCGTGCACAGCTTCGTGAGCAAGAACTTTCTGCAAAAATGGAGCTGTCGAAGGCGGTCGCCGCGGCGGAACGAGAGCGCGATGAGGCACGTGCCAAGCTGACGAGCGAGCTGGCGGTGCGCGATTCTCGCGAGGAACAGGTCAAGGCGGCACATGAGCTCGAGCTCGCGCAGGCCAAGCGCGCGAGCGATGACCTGATTCGCTACAAGGACGAAGAGATTGAGCGCCTTAAGGACATGAAGGTCCGCCTGTCCACCAAGATGGTGGGCGAGTCGCTCGAGCAGCACTGCGAGACCGAGTTCAACCGTCTGCGCATGACGGCGTTTCCCAACGCGTACTTCGAGAAGGATAACGATGCGTCCGAGGGCACCAAGGGCGATTTTATCTTCCGTGAGTGCGACGCGAGCGGCAACGAGGTCATCTCAATTATGTTCGAGATGAAAAACGAGAACGACGAGACCGCGACCAAACACAAGAACGAAGATTTCTTTAAGAAACTCGATCACGATCGTCGTCAGAAAGGCTGCGAGTATGCGGTGCTCTGCACCCTGCTGGAGCCCGAGAGTGACCTCTATAACGCGGGTATCGTCGACGTGAGTTACCGCTATGAGAAGATGTACGTGATCCGCCCGCAGTTCTTCATTCCCATGATTACGTTGCTGCGCAACGCCGCCATGGGTTCACTGCGCTATAAGCAGGAGCTGGCGGAGTACAAGCAGCAGAATATCGACGTCACGAACTTCGAAGCCAAGATGGAAAAGTTCAAGAACGATTTCGGCCGCAACTACGAGATCGCGAGCCGCAAGTTCCAAACGGCGATCGATGAGATCGACAAGACGATTAGCCATCTGCAGAAAACCAAGGAGGCATTGCTATCCTCCGAGAACAATCTGCGCCTAGCCAATAAGAAGGCCGACGATCTTACCATTCGCAAGCTCACGTGGGGCAACAAGACCATGAAGGCCGCGTTTGACGAGGCGCGCGGGGCTGCGACAGAGACAAACGATGAGCCAGCCGAGGCGGATTCGTATGAGGTCGAGGATACCGAGTAGGGGATAGCGTATCGCGCAAAAAGCGGGGCCGCTGGCGATGTTGCCAGCGACCCCGCTTCGTTTCGTTCCAGTATGTTCGGCTAGTCCTCGAGCAGGTCTTCGATAAAGCCGACGCGGTAGTTTTTGAAGATGACCTCGCCACCGTCTTGCGTGGCGTCCAGATCGACATCGCCCATGATGCCAAAATCGTGGTCGCCATCCTCGTCGGCAAAGATCTGGTGCACGTGCCATACGTGCGCGGTCTTCTCGCCGGACTCGTCAATGGAAAACATCGCGGCGCTGCGGGCATCTCCGTCGGTGAGGATCTCCTCGTGCTGCTCATGGTAGGCATCGAGCGCCTTTTGCCAGCGGATTTCGCTCATGCCCCAGTCGTCGTCGAGCTCGCCCAGGTCGCGAACGTGCTCGCGAGCGGCAAGGGTCACGCGGCGGAAGAGCGCGTTGCGCACCAACAGCGTGCAGCCGCGGCGGTCCGCCACGACCTCGTCGATGCCCTGCGGCGGCGCGGCGTCGAGGGCTGCCGGGTTGCCGGCGTTCTCCCACTCGTCCACCAGGCTCGAGTCCACCGAGCGCACCACAAAGCCCAGCCACGAGATAATGTCGCGCAGGCGCTCGTCGCGCTTCTCGATGGGCACGGTGCGGTCGAGTGAACGGTAGGCCTCGGCTAGGTAGCGCAGCAGAATGCCCTCGGAGCGGGCGATGCCGAGCTTTTGAATGTAGCCCTTAAAATCGCTCGCGCTTTCCAGCATATCGCGCAGGACGCTCTTGGGAGAGAGCTGATAGTCGTTTGCCCAGGGCACTTCCTGGCAGTACTTGTCAAAGGCGGCGTCGAGCAAATCCTCGAGCGGCTTTTCGTACGTGACGTCTTGAATGCGCTCCAAGCGCTCCTCATACTCGACGCCGTCAGCCTTCATTTCGGCCATCGCGCGGTCGCGTGCGGCGCGCTCCTGCGCGCGCAATACCTGCTTGGGGTCCTCGAGCGTTGCCTCGACCATCGAGATCAGATCCATGGTATAGGTCTCACTCTCGGGGTCGAGCAGCTCCAGCGCGGCAAGCAAAAACGGCGAGAGCGGCTGGTCGAGCGCAAAGTCCTCGGGCAGATCGACCGTCAGTGCATAGTCGATGTCTGGCGCGGCGTCAGTCGGGGCGTCGGGCGCGGGCGGCACCTCGGTGCGAACGACGACGCCGGAATCGATGAGCGTGGCGAAGATTTCGTCGGCGCGAACCTCGAGCTTGGCCTTTTCCTCGGGGGTCTGCAGGCTCGTCTCGATGAGGTCGTGTACGCGGGCTCGGGCATCGCCACCCTGCTCGACCACGCTAATCACCATGGAGTGTGTGATGCGCAGGCGCGGCTTGAGCGTCTCGGGCTGCGTCTCGATCAGACGCTCAAAGGTCTGCTTGTTCCAGGTGACAAAGCCCTCGGGGGCCTTTTTCTTTTTAATCTTGCGGAGCTTCTTGGGGTCGTCGCCCGCCTTGGCCATGAGCTTGGCGTTCTCGATCTCGTGCTCCGGGGCTTCGGTAATGACCATGCCCTCGGTATCAAAGCCCGAGCGGCCGGCGCGACCAGCGATCTGATGGAACTCACGGGCGCGCAGGCGACGCATCTTGTAGCCATCGAACTTGGTGAGCGCGGTGAGCACCACGGTATGGATGGGCACGTTGATGCCAACGCCGAGCGTGTCGGTGCCGCAAATGACGGGCAGTAGGCCCTGCTGCGCCAGGCGTTCGACCAGGAGGCGATAGCGCGGCAGCATACCGGCGTGGTGCACGCCGACGCCACATCCGAGCAGGCGCTTGAGAATCTTGCCAAAAGCCGTGGAGAAGCTCGTGCCTTTGGCGGCTTCCTTAATAGCCTCGCGCTGCTCCTTGCTGGCAATGCCAAAGTTGGCGAGGGATTGCGCCGTCGCAAGGGCGGCGTCCTGGCTAAAGTGCACGATATAGAGCGGGGCCTCTCCACGGCGCATGGCGAGCTCGACCGTGCCCTCGAGGGAGGTCGTCACATAGTCGTAGCTCAGCGGAACGGGACGTGGGGCATCGACAACCAAGTCGCAAGCAGTGCCGGTGTGTTCCTCGAGTGAGGCGGCGATGGCGGTGACATCGCCGAGCGTGGCGCTCATGAGCATAAACTGCGCGTGGGGTAGGGTGAGCAGCGGCACCTGCCAGGCCCAGCCGCGGTCGGGGTCGGCAAAGTAGTGGAACTCGTCCATGGCCACGCAGCCCACGTCAGCGCCCTCGCCCTCGCGCAGTGCATCGTTGGCAAGGATTTCGGCTGTGCAGCAGATGACGGGCGCCTTGGTATTGATATGCGTGTCGCCGGTGATCATGCCGACGTTATCGCGGCCGAGCACCTGCACCAGGTCGAAGAACTTTTCGCTGACCAGAGCCTTGATAGGAGCCGTGTAGTAGCAGCGCTTGCCCTGTGCCATGCCCATAAAGAGCATGCCCAGCGCGACGAGCGACTTGCCCGATCCGGTCGGCGTGCCCAAAATGACGTGATCGCCGGCGGCCAGGTCCATGAGGGCCTCTTCTTGGTGATCCCACAGCTCAATGCCACGGTCGCTCGTCCATTCAAAGAAGCGTTCGAAGGCCTGATCGGGCGTGAGCCATGGTTCGGGCTCACTGCCATCCTCGGGCTCCCACCAGGTGGGGGAGAGCGCGCCGAGCGAGCCGAACTCGGCTTCGGTTCCCGTGCCGCCCGAGAATGAACTGGCGGCGCCGGCGCCGGAGACGGTGCCGGCGGCGGTATCTGTCGTGGTCTGTGCCATGTGGTTGCTTTCTCTCGCGATTGTCCGCCAACTATTATGGCGTAGCGGCGGCGTGGGGTGCCAGCGCGCGAGAAAATGCAGGAAATGGGCGCGTGAAGTTAGTGCTCTTGCGGCAGGCGCTTCTTGCCTTTGCGGGCGCGGTTTCTAAAGTTCTCGACGGCTTCTTCCATGCCCAGAGGTACGTAGGTGAGCTCATCGAGGTTATCGGGCAGGTAGCGGGCAAGGCTTTGCTCCTGCGCGCGGCCCGCCGCGAGCTGTTCATCGCTAGGCTGCGCGCCGGGTGTGGCACAAATGCCATAGACGGCAGCGCCCATCTCGCGCGTGCGGCATTCATATTCGGTCTCGGGATGCTCGGGATGGTCGCGGCGGACGTCGTCACTTACCCAAAGTGTGTCGTAGCCTGCCGCGACAAACTGCCCCAGGGCGTAGTCGCGCAATGGCTTGCTGTCGGTTCGCAGTGTGACGGTGGCGCCGGCTGCAAGGAGCGGGCGGTAGAGCATCAGATGGTCGACATGGACGAGGCGCTTTTTGTCGTGCTTGGCCTTGGGCTGCGGCGTGGGAAAGTTGATGGTGATGGCATCGAGCTCGCCTGTGGCAAACACCTGCGGCAGCGATGCAGCGCCTCGGGGCAGAACGAGTGCGTTGGTCAGTTCCTGCTCGCAGATTTTCTGCGCGGCATAGGCGATGCAGATGGGCTCCTGGTCCATGCCGATAAAGAGGGTGTTTGGCTCGTGGGCCGCGCGCTCTACAAGGTAGGTCCCCTTGCCGCAGCCAAGATCCAGGTGAAGGTGTTCGAAGGGCTTGCTGCCAGCTGGCGTGCAAGCCTCGCGCCAATCTCCGGCATAGGCCTCGGGGTTCGTCTCAATTGCATCGGCGTAGCGCTCCAGGCGCTCCTCGAGCACAAAGTTCTTAGGCGTGCGAACGTGGACGGCTCCCATGAGGCTCCTTGGTCATAAGTATGGAACGCATGGCTGCGCGTTCCGTCAATGGGTTGAAAAAGGGTGGGCATAGATTGCCCGAAAGATGCGGTGCGGCTCGACGACGAGTTGTCGGTGCCTACAGACGCTTGAGAATCACATAGCGGTTGAGCTCGCCGCTGCGACCGTCGGCATGGAAGCGCTCAAGCTCGCGCACGGGGACCTCGCCGCTCTTGTAGAACGTACGGACGCCGCGCACCAGGTCGGTGATCTGCTGATCGTCAAAGTGATGGCAATAGCGGTAGGCGTGGCGGTCGTTTTGCCAGCCGATGAGGTGGTCGCCGGCTTCAAACTGTGCTGAATCGTAACCCTCAAACGGCGGGGTGAGCTCGGCGCGGGCCTCGGCTCGAACGGCCTTGCGCGCCATGCGCTCGTCGTTCATGAACTCCCAAAAGCTGATGGCGATGATGCCGCCTGGGCGCGTCTGCCGCACCAGGGCGTCGAGCACGCGTACGCGGTACTCGCATGACGGTACGTGGTGCATAAAGCCAAAGCAGACCGAGATGTCGGCGAGTGGGGCGTCGAAAAGCACGTCGGGCGTCTCGGCGGGGTTGAGCTTCATGAGAGCGTCGAGCACATCGAGTTCTTGGAAGTGCAGGTTGGGAATGCGCAGGGCGTGACCACGTGCATCGATGGCCAGGTCTTGGCACGAGTCGACACCATAGAACTCAAACGGGCAGCTGGCATCCGCCGAGGGGTTTGCGCCGTCGACGCCCTTGGCGGCAAGTGCGCCGCCGGCGGCAAAGTTCTCGAATCGCATATTGCCGCAGGCGAGATCGAAGACGCGGACGGGATGCTCGATCGTGGCGACGTCGAGCTGTTCGAGCGCGATGTCCATGGTGCGCACCCAGCCGGGCCACGGGGCCTGGCGCGTATCGGAAAAGGAGGCGGAGTGCTCGCGATAGAACGTGTTGTTGAGCTGGATGAGCGATGAGGCGAAATCGCGGTTCACGGCGCGGAACTCCCTCCGTTGGCGGTGCGGAATAAACAGTATGACCATACTACCGTTAACGCCGCAACGGGGACAACCGAGCTGCGGCTCATTGCTTTGTTTGGACACATTTCCGCAGCTCATATGTGCCCGCAACCGCCAGTTGTCAAAAATCTCACTAGAATAGGTGGCATGCTTTTGGCGGTGGCGGATAGATTTTTAACTGTGCAAGGCGCCTTAAGAACAAAAACGGTCCGGCGGCACGGCTGGCATCACATAGGAGGAACCATGAATGTAGAAACTGCGCAGCGGCTCGCCGACCTTCGCCGCAGCAAGGGCTTTAGCCAAGAAGGGCTGGCGCGAAAGCTGGGGCTGTCGCGCCAGGCGGTTAGTAAATGGGAGCGTGCGGAGAGCTCGCCCGATACCGAGAACCTGATCTCGCTCGCCAAGCTCTATGGTGTGAGTCTGGACGAGCTGCTCAATCCGAGCGATGAGATTGAGGACGATATCGAGTTTGAGAACGAGGACCGCGCTCGTCAGCGCGAGGCCGAGGCGGCAGAGCGCGCCCGCACCCATGAGGCGGCGGCGCGCGCCACCGAGGCGGCAACGCAGGCAAGTGACGCGGCAGCCAAGGCGGCGCAGGCGGCAAGCTGGAGTGCGCAGGCTGCCAATGCGGCGACGGCTCAGGTGACGGGTACCGGTGCGGCTGGTCCGACTCCGGTGAAGGGTCCGTTCCAGTCATTCCCGTATTGGGCCGTGTGCTGGCTGCTGTTCTTTTTACTGATGTTCCTGTTTGGTGCCGGCCCCTTTGCTGCGCTGATCTTCTTCACGATTCCCATCTATCACTGGGTGGCGCGTGCACTCGATGGCGATTGGGCGCGCGGGGATATTCAGGTTGGTCCGGCACCGGTGGCGGTCAGGGCCCAGGGGAAGGATACTTCTGCGGAACCTGATGCTGACGTGGCTACCGCGGCCACCGCTGAGCCATGTGCCAAAGAAGGTGACGAATGATGAAGCTTTCGCATGAATCCAAGCTGCGCCTGGGCGTCGGCATCGGAGCGTTTGTACTGATTATCGGGCTTGTTTTTGGCGTTTCGCGGACTTTGATTCATTTTGATGGCCCGTGGGATCTCGACGATGTTATACCCGGCTTGTCCGGTATGGACGATGTGGTTGATGACGACGATTTTATGAACGATGGCGGTAACTATTCCGCTCGGCCTCAGCAGCTTTCGTGTACGACCTTTGATGCCGATGAGTTTCGCTACCTCGATTTCGATATCGATGCGGCTACGGTGGACGTCAAGGTTATTGATGGTAACAAGGCTCGCGTTATCGAGCGGGGACGCGTTGCCAATGGTATGGATGCCTCCAAGGCCGCGACGCAGAACATCGCATCCGTCGAGGACTCGACGCTCAAGGTTTCCCAGTTTGGAAGTGATGACGGTAAGGCAATCGATCGCTCAGTTACGGTCGAGCTGCCGCGCCGTGTTGCCGAACATCTGAAGGGAGTCAACGCGCACGTGGGCTCGGGTGATCTGCAGATTGCCGGTGTCACCTGTGATGGTTTCGACCTTTTCCTGGGTGCGGGAGATGTAGAGTTTGCGGGCAGCGTGACTGATGCGCTCAGTGCTGAGGTCGGTTCGGGCGATGTGACGTTCGAGCTCTACCAGGCCCCCGCGAAGTCGATGGACGTAAGCGTGGACTCGGGCGATGTGGAGATGACGGTTCCGAACTCTACGGGCTTTAAGGCGAGCCTCACCGTGGGCAGCGGTGACTTCGAGAGCGATTTCTTTCCGCTTGGCTACGATGGCGAGACCATATTGAATCTTGAATTCGACAACGGCGATAAGTCTGCTACGTATCGTTTCGAGGTCGGTTCGGGCGACATGTCGTTTGATCCGGAGTGACATGCGGTTTTCGGAGATCGGTACATATAGGCATGCTCTTTGATGGAGGCGCCGGAGCCGTGACGGGCTCCGGCGCCTTTGCCTTTACAATGGGGTCATGGAACAGATTATCTTGAACATACTCGAGGCTCTGCGTCGCGGCGAGACCGTGGACGACAAAGCGCTCGTCAAACTGATACATGCCGAGGCGCGCCGTGAGGGTGCCGACAAACGCGATTTGGCCAAGCGCCGTCTGCTGCCGTTCTACCAGCGGGTAAAACGTGAGGAGCCGGCTCGTTGGGCTGGGTGGAATGTCGATGCCGAGCTGGAACGTCGACTGCTGCAGGTGCTGCGTATGAAGCCTCGTCGCACGGCTTCGGGCGTGGCGACCATTACCGTTATCACCAAGCCCTGGCCATGCTCGGGCGATTGCCTGTTTTGTCCCAACGATCTGCGCATGCCCAAAAGCTACCTGCACGCCGAGCCGGCGTGCGCCCGTGCGGAGCAAAATTGCTTTGACCCGTATCTGCAGGTGAGCGCTCGTCTGACCGCGCTTTCGCAGATGGGGCACGCAACCGATAAGATTGAGCTCATCGTGCTCGGTGGCACCTGGAGCGACTATCCGCAAGGGTATCAGACGTGGTTTATGTCGGAGCTCTTCCGCGCGCTCAATGACGATGCCGTGGCTGGTGTGGCGGCTAACCCCATGCTGGCGCGTCCGGGCATCAGCCGTGCCGAGGCGGGGCGCCTGCTCGATGACGCTCCCGCCGATGCGCTGCCGCCGGTGGTAACAGAGCGCCGCGAGCGCTATCGGGTTGCCGGCATTGCGACAGACAAGGCTGAGCTTGCTGCTGGCGTTGCCGACGAGCAGGAGCGTGTGGATGCTGCCGTGGGCGGCTACAACCGCGCGGTGCGTCGTCTGTACGGCCCTGGTACGCCATGGGGCGAGGCTGCCGAGTGGCAGACGGCAACGATGGAGGAGCTTGAGCGTCAGCAGCGCATCAACGAGACGGCGAAGCATCGCGTGGTGGGACTCGTTATCGAGACGCGCCCCGATGCCGTAACGCCGCAGGCGCTTACGCTCATCCGCCGCCTGGGCTGCACCAAGATCCAGATGGGTATCCAGAGCCTCGACCAGCACCTGCTCGATATCAACGAGCGTCGCATTTCGGTGGCGCAGATTGAACGGGCGTTTTCGCTTGCGCGCCTGTTTGGCTTTAAGATCCATGCGCATTTTATGCTTAACCTGCTGGGCGCCACGCCGGAGGGGGATAAGCGCGACTACGAACGCTTTATGACCGAAGGGGCCTTTATGCCCGACGAGGTCAAGGTCTACCCGTGTGCGCTCATCGAGGGCTCGCGTCTGGTGGGCTGCTATGAGCGCGGCGAGTGGCGTCCCTATTCCGAGGAAGAGCTGCTCGATGTGCTGGCCGACGACATCGTGGTGACGCCGGCGTTCTGCCGTATCAGTCGCATGATCCGCGACTTTAGTTCCGACGACATTATGGTGGGCAACAAGAAACCCAACCTGCGTCAGCTCGTTGAGAACCGTCTGTCTGCTCGGGGTGATGGTGCGACGGTGCGCGAGATTCGCTATCGCGAGATCAGTACGGCGGGTGCCGACTTGGATGAGCTATCTCTTGATGAGGAAGTGGCGTACGAGACGCCAGTGACTTACGAGCGCTTTTTGCAGTGGGTGACGCCGCAGGGCAAGATCGCGGGCTTTTTGCGGTTGTCGCTGCCCGACCATTCGTTTGTTGCCGCGCATGCGGACGATTTGCCGACGTCGCCGGACGAGGCGATGATTCGCGAGGTGCACGTGTATGGCATGGCGGCGCGCGTGGGCGACCAGGGCCAGGCGGCGCAGCATCACGGGCTGGGGCGTTTGCTCGTAGAGCGTGCGTGCGAGATTGCCCGGGATGCGGGTTATGCGCGTATCAACGTGATTAGCGCGATTGGCACACGCGAGTACTATCGCCATCTTGGATTTTATGACCATGGCCTTTATCTGCAAAAGGAGCTCTAGATGAACAAGCCGAGTGTTTCTGCCGGCGTCGTTGCCGGCGTTGCTCTGGGAGCCGCGGCGCTTGGTGCGGCCGCTGTCGCTGTTCGTGCTGCCTGTCTGCAGGTTGCGCGAACCCGCAATGGGTTGGCGCGTGTGAAACGCGTGCACGACGAGGGCGGCGACGAAGTCCGCGTATTGGTGCAAGGCGGCGTCTACCAAAGCGCGAGTTACGTTGGCGAGCGCTGGGCGGAGCCCGTCTTTGCGTATTATCGCGCGTTTAACGACGTGTTTGAGGCCGAGGATGCGATGCGCGACGCTTATGGTCACGGTATCGACCGCATGCTTATGCTGGGCGGCGGCGGGTTTGCCTATCCTAAAGTCGCCCTGATGTCGCACGAGGGCTTGCGCATGGACGTCATCGAGTATGACGGAGAGATTACGCGTCTGGCGCGCCGCTGGTTCTACCTAGACGAGCTGGAGCGCGCGGCGGGCGATCGCCTGCGGGTGATAACCGCTGAGGCTCGCTCGTATCTGGGTGTGACGAGCGTGGGCCATCGTCGCTATGACGCGGTCGTGAGCGATTGCTTTGGCGGTGCCGAGCCCGTACGCGAGTTGGCGACGGTTGAGGCGTTGCGTTTAGTGCGGGGCAGCCTAAATGTTGGTGGCGTCTACGTTGCCAATATCGTGAGCGCAAACGAGGGGAGCGACGTGACGTTCCTGCGCGATTGCGCTGCCACGGCACTCGAGGTATTCGCCCACGCCTGGGTGGTCCCATGTGGCGATGCGAAGTTCGGCGGCGAGGAAAACTACCTGCTCATCGCCAGCGACGGCGACTACGCTTTTGCTGAAGCTGTGCCCTTCGATGCCGACTTTCTCGGTGCCGCCCTCCACGACCAGCATTGGGAGTAGTCAATTTGTGACGGGCTCTATGGTTTTGTCAATCATACGCTTCATCTATTTTCAGCATGACGCATCTGGACGCCCGGCGCCAACGCGCCTCATCTTCGGTTGATTCCGCCGCCCGCTAGGTCAAAATTGTCATCGGAAGTATCAAATGAACAAGCAAGCCACTACGAAACTGCACGTCTATTCCGCCTTTTTCGTTCTCGCGGGATTTGTTTTAAATCGGGGAGTGTTTCTACTTTTCCTTGCGGAGAAAGGAATGTCTGTCACGCAAATCGCGCTTTATCAAGCCCTGTTTAACATTGCAACGGTCGTCCTCGAGCTGCCAACAGGGTTGATAGGCGATTTCTTTGGAAAGAAGTTTTCGATTCAAGTGGGCGTGCTGCTGCTTTTCTTCCATACGGCTGGCATGCTGTTGCTCTCAGGTCCCTTTCTTGTCGTGCTTTCCCTTGTTGAGGCACTCGCCTACTCCCTTCAATCGGGATCCGAACAAGCGCTTTTATATGAAATTGCCCGGAATGCCGGTCAAGGAGAGCGCTTCCTCACCATCAATGCTCGGTTGCTTGCCGCGCAATCAATCGCTACGGGAATGGCAATTGTGCTCGGATCTTTCATTGCCCAAGTGTCTTGGAGTGCCCTCTACATATGTGTCTCCGTTTTCTATCTCCTGCAGCTTTTCCTCCTGTATCCCATTGAGAGGACGGAAACGACCCGTTCTGAAAGATCAGAAAAGGGGAGGTTTGACGCAGCCAAGATGTTCAGACGCGAAACCTGGCGTGTTGGAGAATCCGCTTTTGCGGTACTGCTTCTTCTAATCGGCACAAGCATGCTCGATGGATTCTATGGGAGTTATTACAACTTGAATCAGTTGGTATTCGACGCATTTGATGCTCCCGTCTCCATAATAGGAATCTTTTTCGGTGCATCCTATGCAGTAAATGCGACGGCCTACATTGCAGCAGATTTCTTCTCGTCGCGTTTCGGGAAAAGAAATACCATGCTCGGCTCGATGCTAATCGAGGCGGGCCTTTTCTTGATTCTTCCGTGGTTCGCTTCAAATCCTTTGTGTTTGTTTGGCCTTAGCATGGTGCTTTGTTTCCTCCCAGAAGTGGTGTACATCACTTCGGAAAACATAATCCAAGACGGGATAGCGGACGATCTCCGTGCGACGATCCTTTCCGCCGCGTCTCTGGTAAGGGCCCTCTTTTCCGCATTGTTTTTCTCCGTATTTGGACATGTGTTGGGGTTATATCCCATTCAGATGGCGCTCGGTATTATTGGCGCAATCGCGATAGCGATTACCGCCGTTGTTTCATTAAAAATTGGTGGAATACATGCCTTCAAGAATTGATGTATCGATTGACGAGCTGCCAGAAGTTTCGAGCCTTCTTGATGGCTACGGGTGTACGCGTTAGCTTTGAATCGGTGGGCCTTAATGCCGAGGAATATCAGCGTTTTATCGATGCTGGCGGAATAGTAATGGTCTCGGGCGAAGATTGCTATATCTTACCAGGGGTGAACCGTTTAATCCTGCCCCAGACTAGTGACTTATAATTGCGGCTTCCCGTCTACGTCTGCACTAGACGTGGATGCGGGAAACTTCCCCTTAATGCAATTCACAATATGTTGAAAACTCAGGTCGTGGAACGCGATGGGTTTTAGTTTTTTTGGTGCTGCAGTCGGCAATTTGCTCTGCGGGTTTGGCACTATGAAGGAATTTAGGCTTTTCCTGTAACGTTAAAATTACAACGATTGGTGGTCGCAGCTCTGCTTAGCAAATCTAATCCCTGAATATTAAGCACATTACGCGACAGGTGTACTTTACCGTTCTACCCCTTTTTGCCCGTAAAGACAGGGGGTCTTCTTCCGGTTACCTTTTGTTTTTGCAGGGGAGGGGCTATTTTGACGGCCACTACATACGAGATTGATCTTATTTGCGGTCCATCGAAATCGTTGGACGACATTAAGTAGCTAAAATAGCCCCGTTCCAAAAAGACTGGTTAACAAACCCCGTGCCAAAAAGATTGGTCTTAGGCGTGGTCGCGCCAGTCGAGAACGCGCTGCTTCATACCCTCGATGTCGAGCACGCCTTCGGCAAAGCCCTTGCGCACGAGCTCTTCGGGGACAAACTCGTCGTAGCGGTCAAAGTAAGGCATCTCGCCGGGATAGACGAGCTCGATGGGATCGAAGTCCTTCTCGGCCTCGGCGGCGAGCACCTCAAAGAACGTCTCCTCGTCGGCCTTCATCTTAAACTGCATAAAGTACGGGCGTGATGGGTCGAGTCCGCGAAGGCCAAGCTCCGCGGCACATTTAATCTTGAGCATGCGTTCGAGCGCCAGAAAGGCGTAGCTGCCCAGCCAGGGGAAGAGTACCCAGGTGTCGCCGCCCAGGTTGATAAGCGGTTTAGTTCCCGCGCCCGAAATCTCGGCGGTATGACGAGCCTGTGCAAGGCGTGCCCGTGCGTTGCCCATAAGGTACGGATACGCCGCGTGCTCGTTGAGCGCTTGGCGCATGCGCTCGAGTACATGCGTGTTAATGTCGCCGGGGCAGTCGCCAAAGTATGCCGGCACACGACCTTTGACTTGCGTGGCAAAGACGGTATGGCGCTTCCAGTCCACTTCCTCGACAATCCAGCAGAGTCCGGCGATGGCGATGCGCTCACCGGGCGGTGGCGGATTGACGATCGTGCCCAACTCGGCCGACTCGCTGCGAACGGTGAACTCCTCGTTTTCCTGGAATACGGCGTAGAACTTAAAGTTGTTAATGATGCGCTCGCCCGCGAGACCCACAATGAGCCCACCGCCCTCGGTGACCTGGATATGGTCGATCTTGATGAGGTGGCGCAGCAACACGCGATAGTCATCGGCCGAGATGCGATGGAAATAGCTGAGCGTGAGCACGCGCTGGGCAAGCTCTGCCGGCGTGAGTTCGCCGGTACTGGCAAGCGTCGACATAGTCTGGTGGTAGAGCAGGCTGTAGGGGAGTCGATCGAGCTCGGGCGGCTCGACCCACTTTTCCTCGCGATAGAGTTGTACGAGCGCGATGCCCTGCAGGAGCTTCCACGGAATGGTCTCGGGCATCATCGTGCGCGGCTCGGGCTCTTCCTCGCGCATGACAAACCACATCTCGGGCGGAAGATCGCGACGGCCTGTGCGCCCCATGCGCTGCAAAAAGGAGCTGACGGTAAACGGCGCGTCAATCTGGAACGCGCGCTCCAGGCGACCGATATCAATGCCGAGCTCCAGCGTGGAGGTGGTGACGGTCGTCTGCGCCTGCTCTTCGTCGCGCATGAGCTCCTCGGCCGTCTCGCGCAGCGATGCCGAAAGGTTGCCGTGATGGATTAGAAAGCGGTCTGGCTCGTGCCGGCTCTCGCAGTAGCTGCGCAACATGGAGCACACGGCCTCTGCCTCCTCGCGCGAGTTGGCAAAGACCAGGCACTTGCGGCCGCAGGTATGCTCAAAGATGTAGCCCATGCCGGGGTCGGCGTTGTCGGGTGCGGTGTCGGTGGGGTTGAGCAGTGCCTGTTCGGTTGCCTGCGGGATGTCGACTTCGCCCTCGGGGGCCGAGGAAGTTCGGCAGTCCTTGGGTGCGGCCTTGCCCCGTGCCCGCTCACGACGTTGACGGCGCTCCTCCTCCTGTGTGAGCTGCCCGCTGTGACGCATGTCTTGGGCGCCGGCGGGCAGCGCCGCGGATGCCGCTGCCTCGATGCGCTCGCACGCGAGCACTTCGGCCTCTTGAGGACCTGTGCTCGTGAATCCTCGCTGCTGAGCCTGGGGACCCGAGTTGTAGAAGTGCTCCATGGAGATACGCCACACGCGGCGTGGCTCCTCAAAGCGGGGAATGACGCAGTCGCGTCCCGTCCCCTGCGACAGGAAGGCGCCCGTGCGTTCCGGGTCCCCGATGGTAGCCGAAAGGCCAATGCGTCGAGGCTGCACGCCGGCCATGCGCGAGAGCCGCTCGATAAGGCAGAGCGTCTGCCCGCCGCGGTCACCGCGCATGAGCGAATGAACCTCGTCGATGACCACATAACGCAAGTCGCAGAACATACGCGGGATTGTCATGTGCTTGTGGATCAGGAGTGCCTCGAGTGATTCGGGCGTAATCTGCAGGATACCGCTCGGCTTTTTGATGAGCTTTGCCTTGTGCGACTGCGAGACATCGCCGTGCCAGTGCCAGACGGGGATATCGGCCTCTTCGCACAGATCGTTGAGGCGAACGAACTGGTCGTTGATGAGCGCTTTGAGGGGGCCAATGTAGAGGGCACCCACGCTCGCGGGCGGGTTCTCCCAAAACTCGGTCAGGATGGGAAAGAAGGCCGCCTCAGTTTTGCCAGATGCCGTGGATGCCGTCAGGAGCACATTGTCTTGCGTGTTGAAGATGGCATCTGCCGCCGCAACCTGGATGGAGCGCAGACTCTCCCAATCGTGGGAGTAAATGAAATCCTGGATAAACGGGGCATATCGGTCAAAAGCGTTCATGGGACCTCCTCTCATCAACGGGCCGATCAACGCAACGGACAACGGCTCGATATCTTGCAACATCGGCGTTTGCCCAGATAAAACCTACCAAAATAAACCTGTCCCTTTTTGGCAGGTTAGATGGTGAACTCGGCGAAGTTGCGGTCGTCGCCTGCGGTGCCGGTGTCATCTGTTGCGGCTGTCGGTGCCAGCGCGTCGCCACCAACGCTTTGCAGCAGCTCGGCTACGTTGGCGTCGGGGTTCTGACACAGGATATCGAGCAGCTCGATAAAGTCGCGGATGACCTCGCGGGGCGTCAGATGCGTGTCGGCCCCCACGCGGCCAAACTCAATCTTGAGGAAGTCCACCAAGTCGTTCTCGGTAAGCGTGGGCGTCCAGCCAAAGTAGCCGGCATGGATCTGCATGAGCTTTTCGATGAGCACCAGCAGCTCCTCGTAGGTGAGCGGCTGCAGGCGGATGATGGGCGCGAGCATGTCTTTGAGATCATCGCGCGCAAAACGGCCCTGAGCGAGACGGCTCCGAAGGGCCTCGTAGGAAAAGACGCCGCGGCGGTGGTCCTCGATAGAGGTCGGCGTGCCGCCCATGATCACGCCCAGGTACTGCGCTTTGCCTTGGAGCGTGTCGTTGTACATGGTCAGGATCTTCTCGTAGTTATATTGGCGCGTAATCGCGTTGGGAATCTTGTATAGATTCACGAGCTCGTCGATGAGCACCAGCATGCCCTTGTAGCCGCTGCAGACCAAAAAACGTGCGATGAGCTTGACGTAGTCGTACCAGTCGTCGTCGCTGATGATGGTCGAGGAGCCCAACTCGGCGCGTGCCTCACTCTTGGTGCGGTACTCGCCGCGAATCCATTTGGTCACGCGACTCATAGCTTCTTCGTCACCCTCCGAGACGGCCGTGCGATAACGGCGGAGCATGCGGACAAAGTCAAAGCCGTGGACCATCTCTTCGAGTGGAGCGAGTTGGGCATTAACGGCAGACTCGTCGACGTCGGCACACGAGGCGACCCAGCGATCCAGAATAAGGTTGAGCGCACCGCCCTCGGGGCGCGTCTTGGTCGATATATTGCGGATGAGCTCGCGGTAGGTGGCAAGGCCCTGGCCCTGGCCGCCCTGTAGGCGGCGCTCAGGGGAAAGGTCGGCATCGGCGACCACAAAGCCCTCGCCCATGGCATGCGTTCGGATGGTCTGGAGCAAAAAGCTCTTGCCGGCGCCGTAGCGACCGACTAGGAAACGGAAGCTTGCGCCCCCATCGGCGATGAGGCTCAGGTCGGTGAGCAGAGCACGGATCTCGACCTCTCGCCCCACGGTGATATAGGGAAGGCCAATGCGCGGGACAACGCCGCCCTTGAGCGAGTTGAGAATGACGGCGGCGACGCGCTTGGGCACACGGGGTGCTGCGGATTCGGTATCACTCATGGTCTAAGTATCCTCTCACGTCTGCTTCGTAGTCCTCGATAATTTGCGGTCCTGCTGAGCCAAATTCAATAACGGTGTCGCCCACCAGGTCAAAGAGCGCTTCGTTGATGCTATCGACGAGCATGTCTTCACTCTTGCCCGACTGTGCTACCGCCGATGCCGTCTGCGCTGCGTTTTGCTCGAGCAATGCACGCAGATACGCGGTTGCGGCAGGCGCGAGTTCGGTCGCGGCGTCAGTGGACGCAGCCGCTGCGAGCGGGGGTGTCGGCACGAGAAGCGGCGCCACGACACCAAACTGTTCGGTGGAAATGGTTGGCTCGTCGGCCTCGTCCTGCCTTGCGGCCGCCGTGACCGGCTCGACAAACGCGCCTGCTGCGCGCTCGGCTTTCGGCTGCTCGGAGCCCACCGTATCGACATCCGCAAGCGCGTCGTCCTCGCGCTCCTCGTCGATCAAAAGCGCCTCGCGCGTTTGTGCGGCGGCGCTCCGAATGTGCCCCAGCTGGCTCAGGTCGATATCGATCTTGACGGGCTGATGCGCGGCATCCCATGAAAGCCATGCCGTGATCTCGTCGTCGATAATCTTAGCCAGATATTTGGGAACCTTCTCTTCCTTAAGGGGATGGCCGGGATCCAGTGCCAAGCGCAGGCGCTGATCACAAGCGCGCATCATCTCGCCGAGCTTGCTACTTTTTTGTCTGCTGCCGTGGATGCGCATACATTCCCAAAAGCCATTTTGGCAGCGGTAGATGTGAATGGGGTCCAGGCGATATTCACAGTCCTCGTGGCGCTCGGGCGCAAAGAACACGGCCGAGGCAAACATGGTGTAGGGCATGGCCGTCTCCTCCCCAAACAAGCTCGCTACGATGCCGGTCTTTCGGTGCGTGTCATAGTAGCGCGCCATACGGACATACACGGCGCATGCCACGTGGCGCAGGTCGCGATGGTGGGAACGGTCGAGCCGTGAGTTATTCAGGTTGTACGTCGAGAGTGCGTCGATGGCAGCCATGAGCCGCTCCTCATGCGCCTCATCGGGCGGAAGGGGAAGCGTGGGCTCGGAGGTCTTGCGACGCGCAGGCGGCAGGTCCGACGGCGCCGGCGCGGGTACAAGGTCTCGTGCTGCGCAGCGCAGCTCGATGAGGGCGTTGTCGAATGCGACGGTTTTAGAGTCGCGAAGCAGCTTGGGGTCGAGCTCATGGAACACGGCGTAGTCCTGCAGCCACACGCGTGCGAACCGGTCGATGCCAGGTTCAAAGGCGCGATAGGCATCCCAAAATGCCTTAATCTTGCTAAAGCCATCGAGCGGATTATCTACGCCAATGCCGCAAATCAATTCGTAAAGATAAAGAAAAGCAAACGAGGTCGATGTCTCCTCGATATTGCCGCGGCGCACTTGGGCACGCCAGGTAAAGTAGCCGCGCAACTGTCGATCGCTCATGGCATTGTAGGTGGGAAAGTACGACTTAAAGGTGCCGTTGTAGGGGCAATCGTCCTCGAAGTCGGCCATCAGCAGGCCTTGGCGGTAAAAGAGCTCCGCCTCCGATAGCCAACGTCCCGCGCCGCCTTTGGGATCCTCTTGCCAGCGTGATATCTCGCGCATCTTGCAGTACTGGTCGGGGAGGAAGTTCTGCATCTGACGACCGGTCTTGAGAATCGGCTCGTCAGCATAGATTTCGTTTGAGAAGCGGGCGGACTGATGGGTCCGGGCCTCGGCCATAATGCGCTCGATGAGCATCTTGACGTCCTGGTCGGCCACCGCCCTCTCCTCTCCCTATATGGTGTCGGTGACCTCATATCATAACACAGCATCAAACAGGTGTTCGAGATACCGCTATGTAGATAGATTTAGAACAAGAGGGCGTAGATGACCGCCACGACGACGGAGGGGAGCATATTGGCCGTGCGGAAGGTCTGAGGTCGAATAAGGTTAACGCCAACACAGAAGATGAGCATGGAGCCCACAAGCGAAAGGCTGTCGAGGGCTGCGGTGGTCATGATGGGGGATAGTGCGCCGGCAAAAAGCGTGATCGTGCCCTGGAATACGGCAACGGGCAGGGCCGAGAAGATGCAGCCGCGGCCAAGCGAGGCCGTCATGGTGCAGACGATGATGCAGTCCAGCGCGCCCTTCAGGGCAAGCGTGGACCAGTCGCCGAGCAGGCCGTCCTGAATCGATCCTACGATGGCCATGGCGCCGATACACACGGTGAGCGATGCCGAGACAAAGGCGTTGGTGAACTCGTTGTCACCCTCGCTGCCGGTTTTGCGCTTGAGCCATTCGCCGAGGTTCTCGATGGCGGCCTCCAGGTTGATGGCCTCGCCGATGAGCGAACCGAGGGCAAATGAGACGATAAGCATGGTGGTGCCGGTGGTCGCCAACGTCTCTCCATCGATAACGAGCATCTTTTGCATGGTGCCGCCCAGGCCGATAAACAGAACGCACAACCCCGACGCCTTCATGAGCGTGTCTTGGATGCGGGGCGTAATGAAGCGCCCACCCATGAGGCCCAGCAGACCGCCCGCGATCAAAAGCGCGACGTTGATGATCGTTCCTAAACCCGGCATGAACCCTCCTGTAATTGATGCCAACGCGGCAATCGTAGCAGAACGGGGAGGGGAGTGCTCAGTATCCGAGCCAAGCGGCGGTTAGCGGTCTAGGACAGGACGGGGCTAAAGTCGAAGCGCAGCGTCATAAGGTGCTGCGGGGATGCGATGGCTGCGGCAATGATGTCGGCATCTCGTGCACGATCGAACCCTTCAAGTTCCATTTGATAGGGGAAGTCTTCTTGGATACCGATGCGACGAGGAACCAAAAGCTTGGTTCCGTCGAATTCTTCGGTTCGCGTTCCGTCTGCTGCAACGGAATAAAGGTGTAACTTGGCGGTCGTTGTGGCATCAAGTGCCGAGATGGCTTGGATATCGTTCGATGCGCTCCTTGCTCCCATTGCTGTAAGTGCCGTAGGCGCGATGACTTCACCCGAAGGCAAAAAGACGAGCTCGACGGTATTGGGGAATGCGATAAGGATATTTTTGCGGCGGGGCGCATTGACAGCGACTGGCTCAATGCTTGTGGCATCGACGGTTTCCGTGTGGTCGAGCGCGACCATCATGCAACAGTTGCCTTCGTCGACATCTGGGGGAGCGGCAAAGTCCAGGCCGTCTTTCGGTTGGGGATCGCCTGGTTCGGTGGCGGTGCCGCCTGGCTTCTCGAGAGGGGCCGCAGCGTTGCCTTCTGATGATACATCGTCTGCATCGTCAACATGCGCCGGTGCGTCCGCGATCTCGTCTTTGGGGGATTTGTCATTATCGCTCGATATAGGAGCGGCAATCCCGACGGACCCCACTCCGTGCCATGTCATTTGGAGCAGCGCCGGATCGGCGAGAATGCGCTGCACGCCCGGCTCCTGGGCATCGATATTGATGGGGGCGGGTTCTGATCCGCGCGTGAGGGTAAGCGAGCCCTTCTGCCTGTTGCTTTGAGCTTCTTGGTCATCCGCGTCGCCAGCGTAGAACAGCAAAGGCGCATCTCCCGTTGCGATGGCTTCGGTGTTCGCCTTGGTCAGTCGCAGCGATGCCGTAAAGGAGATGATGGGCTGCGCGCCATCGACATTCGAGGGAACGCAGCCCAGGCATACACCCCCTCCTTCTTCTTCATGGGCCGCGCTGTCGAAGACGACCTTCGCCCCGTTCGCCGAGTCATCGACCGAGGCAATATCGATGCGCAACTCTAAGTCGCATGGGTCGCCATCGGCGTCGACTGCAGCCGATTTCCATGTGCAGATGGCACAGCCTGTCTGGGGACCGTTCTCCTTGTCCGGTCGCTTGATATCCACGACTATCGAGTCGACCGTATTGCGGTGAAGACATCCCGAGGTTCGGACCGTGGCGCGTGCGAGCGAAAAACGTTGGCAGGCGACGATACCCGACGAATTCGCCACGGGGTTCAGAGCTTGCGGTAAGGAGTTTGCCGTGGCGGGCGTCGCCCAAGCGGCGAGAGGCATACCGCTCGCCAGTGCGCTGCAGAGCGCGGCAACGGGCAAAAGGTTTTTGGGTGCCATGGTTCTCCTATCTATTCCGCGTACTCCGGTTATGCTTGGCTATTGGTTGCGTTTGATGTGCAGGCCAAGGCACGTCAGTCCTGCTCCCACCGTGGCGGCGCCCACCGCAATGAGTTGCCGGGTGTCGCTCGTCTGAGCGAGCGGCTCGTGACGGCTGCCGCGATTAAGGCCCGAAAGGTCGACGGTCACTTCTGTGGCCGCCTGCGCTTGCTCTTGTTGAGCAAAGGCCATGGCAGGTGCGGACGCCAAGATGCCGACGATGGCGGCCAGTGCGATCGTCTTAGGACGTGGCGTGCGCACCGGGCTCGACCGTCCAGGTGATACTTGCCACTTGATCTCCCGTACCGGTGGCGTGGTAGATGTCACGCGTGACGCGGGCGACGTGGCCGCTCACATTGAGCTTGATTTTGTCCGTTCCGTCGGCAATGCCCTGGTACTTCATGTCGAAGTTTGCGTCTTTGGAAAGATCGAGGCCCGTAGTCTGAGTCGCCGAGCTGGCATCCTTTTCTGCATTATCGGGGCCAACCTTAAAATCGATGGAGTTCTGGGCCGAGCCCGTCTTTGCGTCTGCAACGATTGCCCAGTCGTTCTTGGCCGTGACCTTCATGTTAGTGACGTGGATGCCATATGCCGAGAGGTTGTCGATGGTAATCGTCTTGTCGGAGGGTCCTACAAGCTTTCCGTCGGCTTGGGCGGCAAAGGGGATGACCGTTGGCGCCTTAAACGAAACATTGCTAATGTCGGCCTTCACCGTCACATCGGTGGTTCCAACGCGCGCCTCTGCCATGGCCGCCGTTGGCGCGGCGCCCATCGCAAGTGCGAGCGTAAGCCCTGCGCCCACGGCGAGTGCCCTGGCTCCGCTCAGGTTCATGGGTGTGTTCATAATCGATCCTTTCTGCTCGTCACGGACTGTTTCCGTGATGGTTGGACGAATGGGGGCAGGGTGCTGCCCCTGCGTGCGCGTCGGCCACTAGCCTTCTGCCTGGGCCACCCGCACTTTGACGCGCGTCGGATTGCCGTGGGTGTCGTAGGTCTTGGCATCGAGTGCCTGAATCTCGATATATGCCTCGCCTTCTTGGATATCGCCGGCGGGGCAGGTCTCAACCGTCTTGCCGGCTTCGACCACACCGGACTCATAGATGGTCTCGTCGTTTTGAATCACGCGGAAGCGCTGGGGAAACTTGTTGTCTTTGACGTTTTGCACGTTGACGCGCAGCTTGCCGCCTTCCTGCAACTGTGCGACCGGCGCGACCGAGATCGTCATCATGTTGTCACGGACGATGGCGTCGAGCTCATCCTGGATTTCTTGGCGCGATTTACCTTCTGCCGTCGTGACCGAGGCGCCCGCTTCGGGCACGGGCTGCGACTGCCAGGCGTATAGCCCTACGGCGATGAGGGCGCAGACGATAGCCAGGCAGACAACGACGAGTTTCTTGCGACGCTCCAGTCCTGCAAGGCGGGGCGGCTTCTTCGCACTCATGCGGCGTCCTTGGTGGTGTAGACGCGTGCGAACGTGGACGGGTCCGCTCCAAAGAGCATGTGAAGCATCAGGCGGCGCGAGTAGATGAGCTCGTCGAAGTCGTGAGGGAGCTCGATGTTGTGGATACGCGCGATGTGGTGGGCGAGCGCCGAGAACGACTCGGGGTCGCAGATAACATCGGTGGTGACGTGGTAGACCACCGTATCGGGGAACGCCTCTTCGTCGAAAGGCAGGAGATAGGGATCGTCGTCGACCTCGATGGCGACGCCGTACTGGGGCCAGTAATATGCCATGGGAACCTCCCTGCTTCTGGGGCCAAAACTTCCATTGGTTTTGGCTGTCGATGCCGACCGTATCAGTCACTACTTGACCAATTTCTGACCAAATGCTTGACGGATTGACATCTCCGCAGGTAAAAGATGGTAAAAATTACTTCAACTTTTTTCGAGCGACAATTGCGTGGTCGCTGGCGGTAAAGCGACATGTGTCAGAAGCATCGTCTGCCGAGGAAACCTTGCCGCTCGCCGAATTGCACGAACGTAAAAATCGCCAATTATGGAGACGGTCTCGAACACGTCGACAAAACGATGCGGTAACATCTCCCTGCAAACACTGTAGTTAGCTAAAGGGGGAGTTCGCGTGTCGGCAACTATCAAACCCTTCACCGACGAGTTCGAAGAGTATGGCCGCGATGAGTCTCGCACATCGGGCGAGGCCTCGAGCATCTCGTTTCCGACAACGGAGGAAGAGGTCCGCGCCATTTTGAAAAAGCTCCATGCCGAGCGTGTCCCGGTGACGGTTCAGGGCGCCCGGACCGGTCTTGCCGCCGGCGCCGTGCCTCATGGCGGTCACATTCTCAATACTTCCCGCATGAATCGCTACCTAGGCATTCGCCGCGATGAGCAGGGCCGCTTTCTTTTGCGTGTGGCGCCTGGCGTCGTGTTGTCTGAGCTGCGCAAGCAACTGGGCAAGAAAGTGCTGCCGACTGCCGGCTGGGACCAGGCATCGCTTGAGGCCTACGAGGAGTTCCAGGAAGCCCCCGAGCAATTCTTTCCTACCGATCCCACCGAGGCATCTGCCTGCCTGGGCGGTATGGCGGCATGCAACGCTTCCGGCGCCCGTAGCTACGCTTACGGCCCCATGCGCCCTCACGTCACGGGCCTTCATGTCGCGCTGATCGATGGCGACCTGCTCGAGCTTCACCGTGGCGAGGTTTTTGCACAGGGTCGTCGCCTTTCGCTCGTCACGGTGCAGGGCCGCACGCTCGAGCTCGACCTTCCCGACTACACCATGCCCAAGACCAAAAATGCTTCGGGCTATTTCGTTGCTGACGATATGGATGCCGTCGATCTGTTTATCGGTGCGTGTGGCACACTCGGCGTCATCACCGAGCTCGAGATTGCCCTGCAGGCGGCGCCTGCGGTCGTTTGGGGTGTGAGCTGCTTCTTTGACAGCGAAGACAAGGCCGTGTCCTTCACCGATTCTGTGCGCCCCGTCCTGTCCCACGCGGCTGCCATCGAATATTTCGATGCGGGCGCCCTGGATATCCTGCGTCGTCAGCGTGAGCAGTCGACCGCGTTCGCCTCGCTGCCGGCGCTCGACAAAGACGCCAAGGTCTGTGTCTACGTGGAGCTCGACTGCGACGACGAAGCCCAGGCGACTGAGGAACTGTATCACTTGGGGTGGGTACTGGAACTTGCGGGCGGCAGCGACGATGCGACATGGGTTGCGCGCACCGAGGTCGATCGCGAGTGTCAGCGATTCTTCCGCCATGCGGTGCCCGAGAGCGTCAACATGCTCATCGACGAGCGTCGCCGCACGGATCCCACCATCACCAAACTGGGCTCGGACATGTCGGTGCCCAACGCACGCTTGGCCGATGTCATCGCCCTTTATCGTCGCACGTTGGCCGAAAGTGGGCTTGAATCTGCCGCCTGGGGGCACATCGGTAACAACCATCTGCATGTGAACATTCTGCCGCGCGATGCGCAGGATTACCGCCGCGGCGGAGAACTCTTTGCCCAGTGGGCTTCCGAGGTCACGGCCATGGGCGGCGCCGTCTCCGCCGAACACGGCGTCGGCAAGATCAAGGCGGGCTTCTTGGAGACGATGTACGGTCACGAGGCCATGGTCGAGTCGGCGCGGCTCAAGCTCCAGCTCGATCCTGCCGGGCAGCTGGGTCGCGGCAACCTGTTTTCGGAGAAGCTCTTGGATGAGCTCGTCCAGAAAGGGGGCGCGTGAAGATGAGCGATTTCCATATGGTGGTGTGCGTCAAGGCGGTGCCGGGCAGCACCGAGGTCAAGATGGACCCCAAGACCAATACCATCGTGCGCGATGGCAAACAGGCGGTCATTAATCCCTTTGACGCGAGCGCTTTGGAATGCGCGCTGGCGCTGAAGGACGACTTTATCGGCTTTGGCATGGACGTGCGCGTAACGGTGGTGTCGATGGGCATCCCCGCGACCGAATCGCTATTGCGCGACTGCATCGCCCGAGGCGCCGATGACGCACTGCTGCTGACCGACCGCGCCTTTGCAGGTGCCGATACCCTGGCAACCACCTATGCCCTCAAGTGCGGCATCGAGGCGCTCGACGAGGACTTCGACCTGCTCATCTGCGGCAAGATGGCGGTGGACGGCGATACGGCCCAGATTGGTCCCGAGCTTGCCGGTGCCTTTGAGATTCCCTGTGTGACCGACGTGAGTTGCGTGCAGAGCGCGGGCTTTACGACCTGTGGTTCACTGGCGCTTGTTCACGGCTGCGATGCCGGCGAGGAGACGGTCTATCTTGAGATGCCGTGCGCGATGACGACCGCCAAGGAGATTGGCCAGTTGCGTATGCCGAGTATTGCCGGTATTCGTGCAGCCGAGGAGGCGGACGTGCGCGTGGTCAACGCTGCCGACGTGAACGCCGACCCCGCGCGCTGCGGCCTTGCCGGCTCGCCGACACAGGTCGTGCGATCGTTTGTGCCCGAACGCGACCAAACGTGCGAGGCCGTTGACGGAACGGCGTCCGAGCAGGCGGCAAAACTTGCCAAGATTATCGAGGGGATGGCATAGATGAGCGGACTGATTATCGATAGCGAAGCCTGTATCGGCTGCGGTCGCTGCGTTCGCGCCTGTGCCTCTGGCGGCATCGTAGTGGAAGGCGAGCGGCCCAACCGTTGCGCCCGCGTAACCGACGGCTGCATCCTATGCGGCGGGTGCGTCGACGCTTGTCCCGTCAATGCCATTTCGATCGAGCGCGACGAGGCCGCCGGCGCGGTTGACCTCGATGCGTATCGAGATATCTGGGTATTCGTTCAGACCGACGAACACGATGTCGTGGCCCCGGTGGCCTACGAGCTCATGGGCAAGGGACGCGAACTTGCCGATGCCCGTGGTTGCCGTCTGGTGGCACTGGTCGGTATGGGCCCCGAGGGTTCTCTCGGTGACCTGGAGCATCTGGTTTGCGCCGGTGCAGACGAGGTCCTGGTCTGTCGCGACGAGCGCCTGCGTCAGAACGACGCGGGGGTCTACGCCCGGCTGATCTGTGATTTGGTGGCAGAGCACAAGCCCGAGGCCATTCTGTACGGTGCGACCGCCTTTGGCCGCGAACTGGCACCCGGCGTTGCCGTGCGTTTGCAGACGGGCCTTACGGCTGACTGCACCGTACTTTCGATGGATACGGAGACGGGCCTACTGCAGCAGACGCGCCCGGCGTTTGGCGGCAACTTGATGGCCACCATCATTTGCCCCAACCACCGTCCTCAGATGGCAACGGTGCGCCCCGGCATCTTTAGGGAGCCCGAGTTTGACTACAGCCGCTCTGGCACGATTACCCAGGTATTCCTTGCGGAAGGCACCAAGGCTTGTGTCGAGATCTCGATTCCCGCCGAGGAGTGGGGGCAGCAGGCTTCGATCGCCGATGCCGAGCGCCTGGTCGTGGTGGGTCGTGGCATTGGTTCCAAGAAAAACCTGCCGCTGATGCGAAAACTCGCCGGGGCTCTGGGAGCCGAGCTTGGCTGCACGCGACCTGTCGTGGAGGCCGGCTGGTTGGAGTATCGCCATCAGATTGGCCAGACGGGCGTATCGGTTTCGCCTAAGCTTCTCGTGAGTATCGGTGTTTCAGGCGCCATTCAGCATCTTGCCGGCATCGGTGGGGCGGAGTGCATTATCGCCATCAACGAGGACCCGGATGCCCCCATCTTTGGTGCTGCCCAGTACAAGGTTGTCGGCGATGCCGTCGAGGTCGTCGAGGAGCTGCTGGCCCAGCTTGAGCGCTAGGCGCGCGCCAGCCAGTCGCGCATCTCGTCCTTTAGACGCTCCCAGGTCGCTTGCGTGGCGGGATCGGTAAAGGAGCGCGTAATGCCAAAGGGCGCGTCGAGCAGGCGGTAGATATCGCCCTGCTCGCGCGCCAGCGCGCGGCTCGCCGGATAGACGAGCTCAAACATAAAGCAGATGAGCCCCACCAGGTAGTCCGCGGGCTCGTCGCGCTCATCACGTGCGACGCAGCGGTGCTCGTCAAAGGCGGCGAGCGCCGGTGTCGAGAACCGGCTGGCGAGAAATGTGTCCTCATCAACCTTGAGGATGGTATCGACGGTGCTGTCGGCGATGGTGCGCATAATGTCGATCTTGTCGCCATCGCGCACGATATCGCAGAAGCACCGTGTACGCTCGTCGAGTTGTGCCGGCAGGCGAAAGTCGCTGTGATAGGCGATGCTCGCGCGGATGAGCTCATCTTCTGCCGGGTCATCGATAAAGTCGCGGATGCTCGTTACAGCGGGCGCACCGGTGGGGCTCTCGCCAAAGAGAACCTCGACGCCCAACGCCGCATGGCTCATGCTCTCGGCATCCTTAAACGTGTCCCAGCGTCGCAGCTGCTCAAAGCGGCCCATATCGTGCAGCAGGCCGCAAAGCCAAGCCAGGTCAATGTCCTGCGGTGACCAGCCCTGCTCACGCGCCACGGTATCGCACGCTTCCGCCACGTGATAGGTGTGTTCGATCTTGAGTGCGATGCGCGGATTGGCGGCATCGTAAGCATCGGTATAGCGTTTGAAGGCCGCGGTCGCCCGGCCCCGATCGATAGCTGTCATAATGACTTCCTAAAAAGCTGTGTCTTTCGATCCGGTGGCAATTGTAGGTGAACTCGGTTGCTGCCGGGCGATGATTCTGCCATGTCGTTGAATGCGACTTGGAAAGCTTGTCGGGACGAGGAACGTTATGGTGCTCAAAATCGTTAAAACCGTCTGGCCGGTGATGCTTACCTATGTTGCGATAGGCGCGCCGTGCGGAATGATTATGGCGCAGACGGGAATGGAGCCCTGGATGGTTTTTGCTCTGAGCAGCACGTTTGTGACGGGTAGCGGCCAGTTTATGGTCTGCAATCTGTGGCTGGCAGGTGTGCCTGCGGCATCGATTGTCGCAAGTGTGGCCGCAATCTCCTCGCGCTTTGCACTTTATTCGGCATCAATCGCGCCCCATCTGAGGGGTGCCTCGAAGCGTCAGACGCTGGCTGTTGCCGCGACGCTTACCGAGGAGGCATATGGCATCTCGCTTGCCAAGTTGGTTGAAGGGGAGGATTGGGGCCCGCGCGAGTCCTTTGCGCTCAACGCAATCCTCATCGCGACATGGGGCGTTTCGTGCACGATGGGCGCCGTTGTAGGCGCCGTTGTCGATGTCCCCACCGCTATTGCTGGCTTTGTCTGCACCTCGCTCTTTATCTGCCTGCTCTTTTCGCAGCGACTGTCGCGCGGCAATGTCGTGGCTGCCGTTATGGCTGCGGTGTCTGTCGCCATATGCAAGTTCTTGGGGTGGACGAATATCGCCGTGCCGGCAAGCGTGCTCGTCGGTGTTACCGCGGCGCTTGCGTGCGATGCCCTCGTCGAGGGAAGGGGCGCTCGCGATGCCCGTTAATGAGTTTTTGGTCCTGTGGCTGTCGTCATGGGCGGCTATCGCGTTTTTCCGCATTGCCCCGGCGTTTGCCTTGCGCGGGAGAACGCTGTCGCCCCGCGTTACCGAGGCCTTGGGTTATATTCCGCCCGCTGCCTTTGCGGCACTGGTCGCTAACGATTTGATAAGCCCTGGCGCTTTCGACGCCGGCTTGTGGCAGGGCTTGATTCCCTGGATTGCGGCTGCCGGCGTCGTGGCGGTGGCAATCAAGACAAAGTCGATGTTGTGGTGCTGCGTCTCGGGCATCGTGTTCTATATCGTTTTGAGTCTTGTATAAAAGCAAAGGGCGCGTTTACCGTCCCGGTCGACGAATCGAATTTCTCACCGAGCCGGTCTGCTTCTTCTGGTACCATGGTCAAACTTTACTGTAGCAAAGCGCGACGTGGGCTTTTGTTCCGCGTCAGCGGAAATGGGGGTTTCATGGCACAGGAAGCGACCGCCAACGAGCAAAAGAAATTCAAAGTCCCGCGTATCCCGGGTGACATCATGATCTATCCCATGATCGTTGGCCTTTTGCTCAATACCTTCTGCCCGCAGGTCTTTGAGATCGGCGGCTTCTTTACCGCCGCCTGCCGCGGCGGCTCCAATACCATCGTCGCTGCGATTCTGCTCTTCGTGGGTGCCGGCATCAGCTTTAAGTCCACGCCGGGCGCCATCAAGACCGGTATCGTCGTGCTGATCCCTAAGCTTGTGGTGGCAGCCGCGTTGGGCCTGGGCGTCGCGTACTTCTTTAACGATAACTTTTTGGGTCTGAGCTCGGTCTCCATCATCGGCGGCATTACGTTTTGCAACATGGCGCTCTATACAGGCATCATGGGCGAGTTCGGCGATGAGTCCGAGCAAGGCGCCGTGGGTATCCTGTTCTTTACGGCCGGCCCTGCCGTTACCATGATCATCCTGGGCGTCTCGGGTCTCGCCAACATCCCCGTCGGTACCATCATCGGCTCCATACTGCCGCTTGTTATCGGCATGGTCCTGGGCAACTTGTTCCCGTTTATCAAGAATCTGCTGGTCCCCGGCGCCAATCCCGCGATCGCCGTTATCGGCTTTCAGCTCGGTGCGTCCATGAGCCTTTCGAGCTTTATCACCGGCGGTATTTCGGGCATCCTGCTGGGCCTCATCACGCTCTTTATCGTCGGTCCCATTACCTTTGCGTTCGAGCGCCTGTGCGGTGGTAACGGCAAGGCGGCCGTTGCCTGCTCCACTATCGCCGGCACGGCTATGACCACGCCGGTCGCCCTCGCCGAGGTCGCCCCGCGCTATGCCGAGCTTGCGCCCACTGCGTATGCGCAGATCGCCACTGCCGTCATCATCACGGCAATCATGGCTCCGATTCTGACCGGCTGGGTCGATAAGAAGTTCTGCCACGGCAAAGAGGATCTGTCGCCTGCCGGTGTCGAGGCCATCGAGGAGGCCGTTGCGACCGACATCGATGGCGAGTAATCGTCGACGCGAGTCAATCAAGCCGGCGTGCAATTCGCGCCGTTTGAGCGCCCGAACGAAAGCTGTCTTGCAGTGACGTTCGGGCGCTCTGCTATTATTCCCCTTACCCCTGCGGAGTAGGGGTGTTTATTGCCCAGACACGAATCGGGCGATTCTGACCACTTGGATATTGAAGGGATGGCGTCTAGTGGTTAAGGCACTCAAGATTGAGATATTCCTGCTATGCATGATTGTTCTTATCGGGCTTGCCGCGCGAAGTCGCCACTCCTTGTTCTCGAGTACCCAGCAGTTATTGTTTAGTACGCTCGGTTACACCTCTGCCGCGTACATGCTATTCGATATAATCTGGACGCTTTCGGACGGTGTGGGCGGCACGCTGGGCATTGCTGCCAACTGGATTTCCAACGCGGTTTCGTTTTCGCTCTTTGCCGCCGCGTGCCTCATTTGGTTTATCTATTCCGAGACGGTGCAGGGTTCTCGCCTTTTGACCGCGCGCTATAGGATGGCGTTTGTAACGCTGCCTGCGGTGCTGGTAGTCGTACTGGCGTTTACTAGCTACTGGACGCATGCCCTGTTCTATATCGATGCGCAGGGCGCGTATCGTCGCGGTTTTGTCTATATGATCCAGCCCATCGTCAGCTACTGCTACGTTATATATACGTCCCTGCATGCGTTTATACAATCTTGCAAGGTCGAGAGCCTACAAAAGAAGGCCATCTATCAAACCTTGGCATTTTTCGCCATTCCGGCCTTGGTGGCCGGTGTCTTTCAGGTCTTTTATTCGGGTCCCTGCCTTAGTGTCGGCATCATGTTAAGTATGTTGCAGCTCTACATTGTTTGTCAGGAGCAGCTGATCTCGACCGACCCGTTGACTGGCCTTAACAATCGCAACCGTTTTGAGACCTATATGCTGTCGCTGTTCTCGGGTGCTGATCAGGCCGATGATGTGTATCTGCTTATGATGGACGCCGACGGCTTTAAGCTGATTAACGATCGCTATGGACATGTGGAGGGCGACCATGCTCTCCAGGTCATATCTGCTACGCTCAAAGAGGTCTGCTCGGCGTCTGGTGGTTTTATCGCACGTTATGGCGGCGATGAGTTCGTGGTGCTCCAGAAGGCTGCGGCGGAACAGGACATCATAGACCTGTGTTCGGCGATTAACGACGAGCTCGCTCGTGCCGAGGTGCCGTATGCATTGCGGATGTCCATCGGTTGCGCGCGGGTCGGCGATAGCGTTGATACCTGGCAAGACTTACTTCGCGCTGCCGATGCAGAGCTCTATCGCGTCAAGGCCGAGAAAAAGAAAGCCGGCGTACAAATACGCTAGAAAAGGGGCGCACGACCGTGTTTGGTCGTGCGCCCCTTTTGCGTTTGTGGGGGGTCGCCGGCCATAATGCCCAGGCGCGGTGCGGCAAGACGGGCGTCTGCCGCCGCGACTCGGTACGAAATCAACGAGAACCAGTGTGCTCCATTAAGCTAAAGTATGCGAATGCCCTCCCTAAAAAGGTGAGCTCGCTAGGCTTTTTTGGGCCTGTTGACGATGATGATGCCGCCGCAGACCAACAGTAGGGCAACGATGACGGTAACGGGGCTCGTGCCCGCGCCTTCGCCGAGCAGTAGCGCGCTCAGCAGCACACCAAAGACGGGGTTCATAAACCCAAAGACCGAGACGCGGCTGACGGGGTTGACGGCAAGCAGGCGCGACCACAGCGAGTAGGCGACCGCGGAGATAAGCGCCATGTAGATGATGAGCACGATGGCGGGGACAATCGCCGTGGGGGAGAGCGCGCCACCCATCAAAAAGCCGATGGCGGTGAGGACCAGGCCGCCGACTAAAAACTGCCAGCCGGCAAGCAAAACACCGTCGTGCTTGCGCGAGAAGATGCCGATCAGGCAGGTCGAAAGAGCACCCGCGACAGTGGAGGCTAGGATAAAGCCCTCGCCATCGAGCCTGAAGCCAAAGGTGCCATCTGCGCCCGAAAGGTTGACGAGCGCGACGCCGGCAAAGCCCAGCGCACAGCCAAGCACCTTGGCCGTATTGAGCTTCTCGGTGTGAAATGCCAGGGCGGCAAAGAGGATTGCGAGGAAGTTGGCGCTGGCCTCGATGATGGAGCTCGACATGGCGCTGGCGCGCGAGAGGCCCAGATAGAAAAAGAAGTACTGCCCGATAGTCTGGAAGAGCGACAAGACAAAGATGGGCTTGATGTCGCGCGCTTGCGGTATGAGGGGGCGGCGTTGGGCCGCGCTCATCCCAACGATAACCAGGGCGCCGGCAAGCGTAAAGCGTAAACCTGCAAAGAGCAGCTGCGAAGCGCTGTCGTGCGCCGGGATACCAAAGAGTGCGTAGCCGATCTTGATGCAGGGAAAGGCCGATCCCCAGAGTGCACAGCAAACAAGACAGCCCAGGATGAGTCCGGGCAGGGTGGCGAGATACGGCTTGCGGCTTTCCATGATGTCCTTCCTACATGCGCGAAGCAAAAAAGAACCCGCCACCGGATGTGTCGGTGGCGGGTGTTGTTACCCGAAGGGATTGTACCCGATGGGAAAGGTTTAAGCGAAGTAGGCCACGCCGCTCTCAAAGATCGGCATGAACTTATCGCCGGGGACATGCTCGGGCACGTTGCGGTACAGGTTGTCGCCGCGACGCTCGGCATGGCCCATCTTGCCCAGGACGCGGCCGTCGGGGCTCGTGATGCCCTCGATGGCGAGTGCGGAGCCGTTGGGGTTGACGGAGAGATCCATGCTGGGCTTGCCGTCCTCGCCCACGTACTGCGTGGCGACCTGGCCGTTGGCGATCAGCTGGGCGAGCACATCGTCATTGGCGACAAAGCGGCCCTCGCCGTGGCTGATGGCGACGGTGTAGGGGTCGTCCAGGCTGCACTGCGACAGCCACGGGGACAAGTTGGACGAGATGCGGGTGCGCACCAGACGGCTCTGGTGGCGACCGATGGTGTTGAACGTCAACGTGGGCGCATCGGGCGTGGCGTCGACGATGTCGCCGTAGGGCACCAGGCCGAGCTTGATCAGGGCCTGGAAGCCGTTGCAGATGCCCAGCATCAGGCCATCGCGGGCCTTGAGCAGGTCGCGGACTGCCTCGGTGACCTCGGGAGCGCGGAAGAACGCCGTGATGAACTTGGCGGAGCCGTCGGGCTCGTCGCCGCCCGAGAAGCCGCCGGGGATCATGACGATCTGGCTTGCGCGGATGCGGCGGGCAAGCTCGTGGGTGCTCTCGGCGACGGCCTCGGGCGTGAGGTTGTTGATCACGAAGGTGTCGGCCTCGGCGCCGGCGGCACGGAAGGCGCGGGCGCTATCGTACTCGCAGTTGTTTCCGGGGAACACGGGGATAACCACGCGCGGGCGGGCGATCTTGGCGCCGCCGTACACGTGGATGTCCTTGGCGCGGAAGTCGATGGTCTCGACCTCGGCGGTCTCGCCGGCGCTGCGGTAGGCAAAGACGCCCTCGATGCCGCTCTCCCAGGCCTCCTGGAGCTCGGAGAGCTCGATGACTTCGGAACCGGTGTCGATGACATAGCCCTCGACGGTGGTGCCCAGGGGCTCGACGACAACGCCGTCGGCGACCTCGGGCAGCTCGGCATCCTCGGCGAGCTCGACGATAAAGCTGCCGTAGAGCGGGGTGAAGAGGCTCTCCACGTCTACATCCTCGGCAAGCTCGATACCGATCTGGTTACCGACGCACATCTTAAAGAGGCTCTCGGCGCCGCAGCCGTAGCCGGGCGTGGAGATGGCCAGGGCGTTGCCGGTAGCAGTGAGCGCCTCGACGGCGTCAAACGCGGCGAGCAGCTGCTGAGCATCGGGGCGGTAGTCCTCGCCATAGATGGCGGGGGCGATGCGGACGACGCGGTGCGTGAGGCCCTTGAACTCGGGCGAGACGGCGCGGGCGGCCTTGCCCACGGCGACGGCGAAGCTGATCAGGGTCGGCGGAACGTTGAGCTCGCCGGCCTCGTCCTCAAACGAGCCGCTCATGGAGTCCTTGCCGCCGATGGCGCCGGCACCCAGGTCGACCTGGGCCATAAGGGCACCCAGGACGGCGGCCATGGGCTTGCCCCAGCGCTCTGCCTCGGTGCGCAGGCGCTCGAAGTACTCCTGGAAGGAGAGGTAGGCGCGCTTGTGCTCAAAGCCGGCGGCAACGAGCTTGGCGATGGACTCGACCACGGACAGGTAGGCGCCCGCAAACTGGTCGGCCTCCATCAGATAGGGGTTGAAGCCCCATGCCATGGCACTCGCCGTGGTGGTCTCGCCGCCCACGGGGAACTTGGCGACCATGGCCGAGCTGGGGGTGAGCTGCGTCTTGCCGCCAAAGGGCATGAGCACGGTCGCGGCGCCGATGGTGGAGTCGAAGCGCTCGGAAAGGCCCTTGTTGGAAGCGACGTTGAGGTCGGTGACGAGCGAGGTCATGCGCTCGGCGAGCGTGGTGCCGGCCCAGCTGGGCTGCCACACGCTACGGGCGCACACGTGGGCGACCTGGTGCTTGGGTGCGCCGTTGGAGTTGAGGAACTCGCGGGACAGGTCGACGATAGCGACGCCGTTCCAGGCCATGCGCATGCGCGGCTCAGCGGTAACCTCGGCGATAACGGTCGCCTCCAGGTTCTCCTCGGCGGCGTAGCCCATGAACTCCTCGACGTCACCGTCGGCGACGGCGCAGGCCATGCGCTCCTGGGACTCAGAGATAGCGAGCTCGGTGCCGTCCAGGCCGTCGTACTTCTTGGTCACGGTGTCCAGGTCGACATACAGGCCGTCGGCAAGCTCGCCCACGGCGACCGAGACGCCGCCGGCGCCAAAGTCGTTGCAGCGCTTGATCAGACGGCAGGCGTCGCCGCGGCGGAACAGACGCTGCAGCTTGCGCTCGACAGGGGCGTTGCCCTTCTGGACCTCGGCACCCGAGGTCTCGATGGACTCGGTGTTCTGGGTCTTGGAGGAGCCGGTGGCGCCACCGATGCCATCGCGGCCGGTGCGGCCGCCCAGCAGGATGATCTTGTCGGTGGGGGCGGGGCACTCGCGACGAACGTGGTTTGCCGGGGTAGCGCCCACGACGGCGCCAACCTCCATGCGCTTGGCCACGTAACCGGGGTGATAGAGTTCGTTGACCTGACCGGTGGCAAGGCCGATCTGGTTGCCGTAGCTGGAGTAGCCGGCGGCGGCAGTGGTCACGAGCTTGCGCTGCGGCAGCTTGCCCTCGAGCGTCTCGGAAACCGGGACGGTGGGGTCACCGGCGCCGGTGACACGCATGGCCTGGTACACGTAGCTGCGGCCCGAGAGCGGGTCGCGGATGGCGCCGCCCACGCAGGTGGCGGCACCGCCGAAGGGCTCGATCTCGGTCGGGTGGTTGTGGGTCTCGTTCTTAAACAGGAACAGCCAGTCCTGGTCCTCGCCGTCGACATCGACCTTCACCTTGACGGTGCAGGCGTTGATCTCCTCGGACTCGTCGACATCGGTCATGACGCCGGTCTTCTTAAGGTACTTGGCGCCGATGGTGCCCATGTCCATGAGGCAGACGGGCTTGGCGTCGCGGCCGAGTTCGTGGCGCATCTCCATGTAGCGGTCGAAGGCTTGCTGCACCACGGCGTCGTCGATCGTCACGTCGTCCAGGACGGTGCCGAAGGTGGTGTGGCGGCAGTGGTCGGACCAGTAGGTGTCGATCACGCGGATCTCGGTGATGGTGGGGTCGCGGTCCTCATCGCGGAAGTACTGCTGGCAGAAGGCGATGTCTGCCTCGTCCATGGCAAGGCCGCGATCGGCGATAAAGGCGGCAAGGCCGGCCTCGTCGAGCTTGCGGAAGCCGTCGAGCACCTCGACGGGCTGGGGCTCGGGAGTCTCCATGTACAGCGTCTCGGGCAGGTCGAGCGAGGCGATGCGCGCCTCGACGGGGTTCACCACGTAGTGCTTGATGGCATCGATGGCGGCCTCGTCCAGAGCGCCCGAGATCATATAGACCTTGGCGGAGCGCACGGCGGGGCGCTCGCCCTGGCTGATGAGCTGCACGCACTCGCTGGCGGAGTCGGCGCGCTGGTCAAACTGGCCAGGCAGGAATTCGACGGCAAAGACGGCGCCATCGCTTGCGGGGAGTTCGTCGTAGGTCACATCGACCTGGGGCTCGCTAAAGACGGTCGGCACGCAGGAGCGGAAAAGCTCCTCGTCGATGCCCTCGACGTCGTAGCGGTTGATGATCCTCAGGGCCTCGATGCCCTTGATGCCGAGAATTTCGGTCAGCTCGCCCTTGAGCTGCTGAGCCTCGACGTCGAACCCGGGTTTCTTCTCCACGTAGATACGAGAGACCATTGGTTCCTGCCTTCCTGATCGGTTGGGCGTACGGTACGGTATGCGGCAGCGGTCGGTTTACGGGACAAGCCTCGCGGTCGCCTTGAGCCACATGTTTGTAAACCTCACTATGATACGACAGCTCGCGGCGCGTTGAGGACGGCGAGGGTGCTACAGTGAAGCGCAAACAAGAGAAAGGCATCACATGGCATTCGTTTCGCTCGCCATCATCGCACTCGTGGCCTTTGCGAGTCCTTTTATCGCCTCGGCGATTCCCGGAAAACCCGTTCCCGAGACGGTCTTTTTGCTCGTGCTCGGCGCGGTGCTGGGACCCCATATGCTCGGCGTCATCCATGTAGATGCCGAGGTCTCGCTTGTGTCCGAGCTGGGCCTGGCCTTCTTGTTCCTGCTTGCCGGCTTTGAGATCGACCCCAAGAGCATCACGGGCGTCGAGGGGCGCTACGGCTTGGCGACGTGGGTCGTCACGTTTGGTATCGCCTGGCTTGCCGTACGCTTTACCCCGTGGTTCTCGGTCAGTCATTTCGACGGTATCGCCGTGACGCTTGCCCTCACTTCGACGGCGCTCGGTACGCTCGTGCCCATCATGCGTGAGCGCTCGCTCACCGGCACGCGCGTGGGCGACTCGATTCTCGCGTATGGCACTTGGGGTGAGCTCGGCCCTGTGCTTGCCATGTCGGTGCTGCTGTCTGCCCGCACCGGCATCCAAACGCTTGTGATCCTTGGCTTGTTTGCGGTGGTCTGCGTGTTGCTGGCCGTGGTCCCGAGCCGCTCCAAGCGCGTCGGCAGCCGCTTCTTTGCGTTTGTCGAGGAACGTGCCGATACCACGTCGCAGACCTTCGTGCGCCTGACGGTGCTCATCCTGGTCACACTCGTGGCGTTCTCGGCTGTCTTTGATCTCGACATCGTGTTGGGTTCTTTTGCCGCCGGCTTTGTCCTGCGCTACATCATCCCCGAGGGCAACCATACGCTCGAGACCAAGCTCGACGGCCTGGCCTACGGCTTTTTGATTCCGGTATTCTTTACCGTATCGGGCGCAAAGATCAATCTGACGGCCGTGGCGTCGCGCCCGGGTCTGCTCGTGGGCTTTATCGTGGCGTTGTTGATTATTCGTGCCGTTCCCATTCTCATCTCTATGAGCATTTGTCCTGCGACGCGCGATGTGTCGGCGTATGGTCGCATTACCGTGGCCCTGTACTGCACCACGGCCCTGCCGATCATCGTTGCCGTGACAAGCGTTGCCGTCAACGCGGGCGCGCTGTCGCAAGATATTGCGTCGGTCATGGTTGCCGCCGGTGCCATCACGGTGTTCTTGATGCCGTTGCTCGCGCAGCTCTTCTACCGCGTGGTCGACGCCGCGCCGGTCGCCGCCGTGGCAGAAGTTGCCGAGCATCCATCCGATGCGCTCGACATCCTGCGCGCCCATCACGATTTGGCGAGCCTGCTCGCACGTGAGCACGAGCTGCTGACTTCGCATGGCCATGGTCGCGTATTCGAGGGCTTGCCTACGCTCGATACGATTGCCGAGCGTCTTTCCGCCGAGGCGGCGAGCGGCCATATCGATGCCCGTATTGTGGACGCGGCACATCTTCTTGCCGATAAGACCTATGGAGACGAGGTCGACCCGTCCGAGCTGACTCCGCGCGAGCGTCGCCGCCTGGAGCGCGCCAAGCTCGCCGTGCGCGAATACCGCCGCCGCATGCTGGAGCTCTATGCACGCGATGAGGCCCAGGACGACGACGGCAAGTAGCAAGGAATGTCGGGATACGGGTTCCGTCCAAATAATAGAAGGCGCGCTGCCTGCGGTTGATGCAGGCAACGCGCCTTTTGCGTTGAGCTTCGTTGAGGTTCGAAGTAGTGGACTAGTTGGCCATGACGCCTTCGGTCCAAGCCTCAACGTCCTCGATGCGTAGGACGTTGGCGACCTCGGCCACGCAGTCGACGCTGGCAAGCTCGGCGGCGGCAGCCTGGACGTCCTTCTCGAGCGCGCGGTGCGTCAGGAAGATGACCGAGCAGGCATCGCTGACGCCCGACTTGCCGTCCTCGACCTGGTTGATGAGCGAGATCGAGATGTTGTGCTTGGCAAAGATGTCGACCGTCTCGGACAGGGCGCCCACGCGGTCGGCGACCTTCAGGCGCACATAGTACTTGGTCTGGAGCTCGTCCATGGGCTTAAAGGCGAGGTTGTGGCCATAGGGTTCAATCTCGGGCAGCGGAGCCACGCCGCGGCTGATCTGCTCGGAGAGCGACAGGATGTCGCCCACGACGGCGCTTGCGGTGGGGAAGGAGCCTGCGCCGGCACCGTAGAACATGGTCTCGCCCACGGCGTCGCCTACCACGTAGACGGCGTTCATGGCGCCGTTGACCTTGGCAAGCATGTGGTCGGCGGGGATCAGCGTGGGATGCACGCGGACGTCGACGCCAGCGTCGGTGTTGCGTGCGATGCCCAGCAGCTTGATGGTGTAGCCGAGCTCGCGGGCCTGGGCAATGTCTTCGGCGCCGATGGTACGGATACCCTGCTGGTAGACATCGTCGGTGGTCACGCGGGTGCCAAAGCCGATGGAAGCGAGGATTGCCGTCTTGCTGGCGGCGTCGAAGCCGTCGACGTCGGCGGACGGGTCGGCCTCGGCATAGCCCTTTGCCTGGGCGTCGGCGAGCACGTCAGCGTAATCGGCGCCCTCGGCGTCCATGCGCGACAGGATGTAGTTGGTGGTGCCGTTGAGAATGCCAGCGATGGTCAGGACCTTGTTGCCCACCAGGTCGTGCTCGAGCGTGCTCACGATGGGGATGCCGCCGCCGCAGCTGGCCTCGCACTTAATCTGCACGCCGCACGCGCGCGCCTTCTCGGCGAGCGTCTCGACATGACGGCCCAGCAGGGCCTTGTTGGCAGAGACGACGTGCTTGCCATTCTCGAAGGCGGTGGTGAAGATTTCGGTCGCGGGGTGCTCGCCGCCGATGAGCTCGACGACGATATCGACGGCGGGGTCGGTGACGACGTCGTGCCAGTCGCTCGTAAAGGCCTCGCGCTCAATACCGGCGGCTTCGGCCTGCTCCCAGGCAAGCGCGCAAGCGCGGGTCAGCTTAAGGTCGATGCCGTAGGCGGCCAGGTACTCATCGTGGTGGCTCTTGATCAGACGGGCCACGCCGCCGCCGACGGTTCCCAGACCGATGAGGCCGACGTTCACGGTGCGCAGGGGTTCGCTCATAGATAGCTCCTTCGTGCATCTTATGGATGGATTAACCGCTTAAAGGTTGAGTGCATTCTAGCGTGAAGTGCGGGCGCGTGCTTGCCTGGCAGCGGGAGCAGCACAAAACGCCACCCCCGAAACGCTGCGGAAACATTGGAAACACGCTCGCTACAAACGAACTTCCGTAACAAACTGTCAACGTTTGCACCATAAGGTTTGCCCTGTACCGCAAGACGGCCGCACCGCGGCCAGCGAAAAGGGGGACACCATGTTTAGCATCAACAACGTACTTAACCGCAGGAGTTTCTTGGCTGGCGCTGCGGCGCTCGGTAGCACCGCGGCACTCGCTGGTTGCTCGTCGGGTGGCTCGGACGGCGGCTCCGCCGATGACGGCAAGACCTTCAAGATCGGTGTCATCGGCCCTCTGACCGGCGCCGCGGCAACCTATGGCGTTTCGGCCGAGAAGGGTGCCAAGCTCGCCGCCAAGGATTTCTCGACCAAGGACCTCAAACTCTCGCTTAAGTCCGAGGATGACGTCGCTGACGGCGAGAAGGCCATCAACGCCTTCAATACCTTGTGCGACTGGGGCATGCAGGCGCTCGTCGGCCCCGTTACCACCGGTGCCGCCGTCGCCGTCTCGGGCGAGATCGCCGACGATATGCTCATGGTCACGCCCTCGGCCTCGTCTCTCGACGTCACCAAGGACAAGACCACGGTTTTCCAGGTTTGCTTCACCGATCCCACCATGGGCGCCAGCGCCGCAAAGTTCTTGGCCGAGAAGTACGCGGATGCCAAGATCGCCCTGTTCTACAACTCCGGCGATACGTATAGCTCGGGCGTTGCCGACGCTTTTGCCGAGCAGGCCAAGGCGTCCAAGCTCGACATCGTCGATACCGAGACCTTTAAGGACGACTCTTCCACGAGCTTTACCAACCAGCTCACCAAGGCCAAGGAGGCCGGCGCCACGCTCATCTTTGCGCCGATCTACTACACGCCGGCGTCCGTTTTGCTCAAGAACGCCAAGGACATGGGCTACGATATGACCCTCATGGGTACCGACGGCATGGACGGCCTGCTTTCTGTGGAAGGCTTCGATACCTCTCTTGCCGAGGGCGTACTGCTCATGACCCCGTTTTCGGCTGACGATGAGAAGAATGCCGACTTCGTCAAGGCCTATAAGGATGCCTACGACGAGACGCCCAACCAGTTTGCCGCCGACGCTTACGATTGCGTCCACGCCATCGCCGAGGCCATCGATAGGGCGGGGATTGACATTTCGGCCGACGGTGCCGACATTGCCGGCGACCTTGCCAAGGCCATGCGCAAGATCAAGATCGAGGGCCTGACAGGCGAGCTGACGTGGAATGACGAGGGCCAGGTCGAAAAGCCCGCCACAGCCTATGTGATCCAGGACGGCAAGTACATCGCCGCCTAAGTGCGCATAAAGCGCGACCGGTGAGGCCGTTTTATTCAGGGCAGGGACGCCTGTAACAGAACGGAAACATTACTTTCACACAATAAAGTGGCATTACTGCATAAAGTAATAGAAATACGCAGAATTATGGATAAATGGACAAATCCAAAGAAAAGTTGAAATAATCGCCACTTTCCTTAACTAAAGCGTCTAGTATTTTGCGAACGCCGAACACGGCGAAGGATGGCCTGTCGGGTAACCGAAACCCGACGAGATTTGAGAGGAGAGCCGCATGTCGAGCCTCACCGGTAAGTCATTGAACCCTGTTATGAATCGCAGGAGCGTTATCGCGAGCGCAGCAGGTCTGGGGGCGATGTCCATTCTAGCTGGTTGCTCCTCCAACGGCGGCGACAGCGGTTCCGCTTCAAGCGACGCTTCGTTTAAGATCGGTACCATCGGCCCGCTGACCGGCGCCAACGCGTCCTACGGCAAGTCCGTTACCCAGGGTGTCGAGCTTGGCTGCAAGGATTTCTCGACCAAGGAGCTGCCGCTTGCCAGCAAGGCCGAGGATGACCAGGCCGACGGCGAGAAGGCCGTCAACGCCTTCAACACCCTGCTCGACTGGGGCATGCAGGCCCTCGTCGGCCCGACCACCACGGGTGCGTCGGTTGCCGTTGCCGCCGAGTGCGGTAACGACCCCAAGACGTTCATGATCACCCCGTCCGCGTCCTCCGAGGACGTCACCGACGGCAAGGATTGCGTCTTCCAGGTTTGCTTCACCGACCCCAACCAGGGTGTCAACGCTGCCAAGTTCCTGGCGCAGAAGTATGCGGACGAGAAGTTCGTGCTGTTCTATAACTCCGGCGACGCCTATTCTTCGGGCATCGCAGATTCCTTTAAGGCCCAGGCCGCTGAGTCCAAGCTCGAGATTGTTGACGAGGAGACCTTTAAGGACGACTCCGCCACGAGCTTTACCAACCAGCTGACCAAGGCCAAGCAGGCCGGCGCCACCATGATCTTTGCGCCGATCTACTACACGCCGGCGTCCGTCCTGCTCAAGAACGCCAAGGACATGGGCTACGACGTCAAGATGATGGGCTGCGACGGCATGGACGGCATCCTGGGCGTTGAGGGCTTCGATACCTCTCTTGCTGAGGGTCTGCTGCTCATGACCCCGTTCTCCGCCGACGACGAGAAGAACGCCGACTTCGTTAACGCTTACAAGGATAAGTACGGCGATACCCCCGACCAGTTTGCCGCCGACGCCTACGACGGCGTGCACGCGGTGGCCGAGGCCCTCAAGGAGGCCGGTCTTGGTGTCGACGCCGACCCGACCGAGGCCGCCGAGAAGCTGTCCAAGGCTATGCTCAAGATTACCGTTGACGGTCTGACCGGCAAGCTCACCTGGAACGATAAGGGCCAGGTCCAGAAGGAGCCCACGGCGTACGTCATCACCGACGGCAAGTACGTACAGGCCTAATTGGCCGCCTTACATAGAGCGGTTTTGATCCCAAGCAGGGGAGGTTTTGGCCTTCCCTGCTTGCTTGGTATCTAGGGACAGTGTAACGTCCCTGTTTCATACATTAACTGGAAACCTATTCGAAAGGGGGATGTGGAACATGACGGTCTTTATCCAATACCTGGTCAACGGCCTGTCCATGGGCAGCGTCTACGCCATCATCGCGTTGGGCTACACCATGGTCTACGGTATCGCCAAGATGCTCAACTTCGCTCACGGCGATGTCATCATGGTCGGTGCCTATGTCTCGTTCTGCGCCACGTCGTATCTCGGCCTCCCGGGCTGGGCATCTGTAGTTCTCTCTTGTGTGGCCTGCACGGTTCTCGGTGTTCTCATTGAGGGTCTGGCCTATAAGCCGCTGCGCCAAGCAGGCCCGCTGGCCGTTCTGATCACGGCTATCGGCGTGTCTTACTTCCTGCAGAACGCCGCGCAGCTTCTGTGGGGCGCCACGCCCAAGAACTTCACTTCGCTCGTCACCTTCCAGGTGCCGGAGTTCTTGGCCAAGTTCAACGTAAGCGCCGTCTCGCTCGTCACCATCGTCGCCTGCCTGGTTATCATGGCCGGCCTGATGTTCTTTACAGGTAAGACCAAGATGGGCAAAGCCATGCGCGCCGTGTCCGAGGACAAGGCCGCCGCTCAGCTCATGGGCATCAACGTCAACCGCACCATCTCGATGACGTTTGCCATCGGCTCTGCCCTTGCCGCCATCGCCGGCGTGCTGCTGTGCTCCTACTCGCCGGTGCTGCAGCCCACGACGGGCGCCATGCCCGGCATCAAGGCCTTCGACGCCGCCGTCTTCGGTGGCATCGGCTCCATCCCCGGCGCCTTTGTCGGCGGCATTCTCATCGGCATCATCGAGGCGATGGCGCAGGCTTACATTTCCACGAGCCTTGCCAACTCCATCGTCTTTGGTGTTTTGATCATCGTCCTGCTCGTCAAGCCTGCCGGCCTCTTGGGCAAGTACGTCCCCGAGAAGGTGTAGGTGAGCGTTATGAAGTTTCTTAAAGACAAGCAGACGCGTCACGACTTTGTCACGTATGCCATGTGCATCGTGGCATTTGCCATCGTGTTCTTTATGCAGTCTAACCACATGATCCCGCGCATGATCGCCGGTCAGCTGGTTCCCATCACGGCCTATATCGTCATGGCCATTTCCCTTAACCTCGTCGTCGGCATCGCGGGCGACTTGTCGCTGGGCCACGCGGGCTTTATGAGTGTCGGTGCCTATACGGGCATCGTCACCGCGGTCGCCCTCGAGAGCGCCGTTCCCTCCGATCCGGTGCGCCTTATCATCAGCATCGTGGTCGGCGCTATCGCCGCTGCCATCTTGGGCTTCTTGATTGGTATCCCGGTCCTGCGCCTGAGCGGCGACTATCTGGCTATCGTGACCCTGGCCTTTGGCGAGATCATCAAAGAGATCGTCACCTGCCTCATTGTGGGCGTCGACTCCCGCGGCCTGCACGTGATCTTTAACATCACGGGCAACTCTACGATCGACGACCTGCACCTGCTCGAAGACGGCACCGCCATCATCAAGGGCGCCCAGGGCGCCTCGGGCGTGTCGACGTACTCGACCTTCCTCGCCGGTGCCATCCTGGTCATGGTCGCACTCGTGATCGTGCTCAACCTGGTTCGCAGCCGTACCGGCCGTGCCATTATGGCCGTGCGCGATAACAAGATTGCAGCCGAGTCCGTAGGCATCTCCGTCACCGAGTACCGCATGATTGCCTTCGTGGTTTCCGCTGCCCTCGCCGGTGCTGCCGGAGCCCTCTTCGGCGGTAACTTCTCGCAGCTCTCCGCCACCAAGTTCGACTTCAACACGTCGATCCTCATCCTGGTGTTCGTGGTCCTGGGCGGCCTGGGCAACATGCGCGGTTCCGTCATCGCGGCGGCGTTGCTCACGGTGCTTCCCGAGCTGCTCCGTCAGTTCTCGGACTACCGCATGCTCATCTACGCCATCGTGTTGATCCTGGTCATGATCTTTACCAACAACCCGCAGCTCAAGGCGTTCTTCGGTCGCGTCAAGGACCGCTTTGCTTCCAAGAAGGAGGTGGCAGCCGATGCCCAGTAAATTTGAGTTCAACAAGGGCAAGATGGTCCCGTATCCTTCTGGCGCCATCGTTCCCGACCGTGATCTGGGCGAGCGCCCGGCACTCGAGTGCATCCACCTGGGCATTGAGTTCGGTGGCCTTAAGGCAGTCGACGACTTTAGCCTAACTATCGGCAAGACCGAGATCGCCGGTCTGATCGGCCCCAACGGCGCCGGTAAGACCACGGTCTTCAACCTGCTCACCAAGGTGTACCAGCCCACGCACGGCACCATCCTGCTCGACGGCGAGGACACCTCGGGCAAGTCGGTCTACCAGGTCAACCGCATGGGTATTGCCCGTACCTTCCAGAACATTCGCCTATTCAACACCATGACGGTGGAGGATAACGTCAAGGTCGGCCTGCATAACCAGGAGCGTTACTCCGGCTTTGAGGGCGTGCTGCGCCTGCCGACGTATTGGAAGCACGAGAAGGCTGCTCACGAGCGCGCCATGGAGCTGCTGTCCATCTTTGATATGGAGCATCTGGCAAACGAGCAGGCTGGATCGCTGCCTTACGGCGCTCAGCGTCGTCTGGAGATCGTCCGCGCGCTTGCCACCAACCCCAAGCTACTGCTGCTCGACGAGCCTGCTGCCGGCATGAACCCGTCCGAGACCGCGGAGCTCATGGAGAACATCGTCAAGATTCGCGACACCTTTGGCATTGCCATCATGCTTATCGAGCATGATATGTCGCTCGTTATGAACATCTGCGAGGGCATCTGCGTGCTCAACTTTGGTAAGGTCATCGCCAAGGGCACGGCAGAGGAAATCCAGAACAACGACGCTGTTATTGAGGCATATCTGGGCAAGCAGGATAAGGGGGAGAACTAAATGGCAGAGCCGATGCTTTCCGTCTACAACATCAACGTCTGGTACGGCGCCATCCACGCCATTAAGGACATCTCCTTTAACGTTAACGAGGGCGAGATCGTGGCCTTGATTGGTGCCAACGGTGCCGGCAAGTCCACAACGCTCAAGACCGTCTCGGGCCTGCTGCGTTCCAAGACCGGTTCCATCAAGTTTATGGGCGAGGACATTACTCATACGCCCGCTGATAAGCTGGTTGGTAAGGGCCTGGCTCAGGTTCCCGAGGGTCGTCGCGCCTTTTTGCAGATGACGGTCGAGGAGAACCTGGAGATGGGTGCCTATACGCAGCCCAAGTCCACGGTGGCTCCGGGCCTGGAGCGCGTCTACGAGCAGTTCCCGCGCCTGAAGGAACGTCGTCGCCAGGTCGCCGGCACCCTTTCGGGCGGCGAGCAGCAGATGCTCGTTATGGGGCGCGCCCTTATGAGTAACCCCAAACTGCTTATGCTCGACGAACCTTCCATGGGTCTGGCACCGATTCTGATCGAACAGATCTTCCAGATTGTCGAGGAGCTGCACAAGGCCGGTACCACGGTGCTTCTGGTCGAGCAAAACGCGCAGATGGCGCTTTCCATCGCCACGCGCGGTTACGTGCTCGAGACTGGCAAGATCACCATGACCGGCACCGGCCAAGAGCTCCTGCACGACGACAACGTCCGCAAGGCCTATCTGGGCGGTTAATCCATTCAACAAAGGGGGCGCTGACCAACCCGGTCAGCGCCCCCTTTTAAGTTGCGGTGAAATAGGGACTAAATGGGAGTCTAAGAGGCCAAAGCAGTCCCTATTCCACCGCAACTTCATGGGGATGTGTGACAATGCCCGTCGGAAAACATCTGCTGTCTTTGGGGGCCTATCTATGCTGTACGAGTTTTGTGCCGAGAACTTTGAGCGAGTGCCGGCGGCAATTGATGCCGGTGCGGGGCGCATTGAGCTGTGCGACAACCTCGCCGTCGGCGGCACCACGCCTTCCGCCGGCGTTATCAGCGCTACAGTCAGTTACGCTCACGAGCATGACGCGCGAGTGATGTGCATGATTCGCCCGCGTGGTGGCGACTTTCATTACAACCAGGACGAGCTGCGCATGATGGAGATGGACCTGGGCCTTGCTGTGAGTGCCGGCGTTGACGGCCTGGTCTTTGGCTGCTGTAAGCCCTGTGCCGGCGGCTGGGCGCTCGACGAGTTCACCCTCGGCGCCCTCGTTATGGCTACGGGCTGCGCGACCGAGGAGTGCAAGCGCGAGTCCCTTGACATCACCTTCCACATGGCATTTGACCAGCTCTCGCCCGAGGCTCAGCTCGATGCGATTGATACGCTCGCCGACTGCGGCGTCACGCGCATTCTGACGCACGGTGGTGCTGCCGGTACGCCGATTGAGGACAACTTCGAAAACCTGGCTCGTTTAATCGAGTATGCGGGCGATCGTTTGACCATCCTTCCCGGCGGCGGCATCACTACAGCAAATCGCGACGCGGTCGCGGCGGCGCTAGGCGTCTCCGAGCTCCATGGCACCAAGATCGTGCCGCTGGAGGTATAACCCGTGGCGTTGGTATTTGACGTTCAGCAGGCGGGCGGCAAGCCCGACGATAATCGTCGCCCTGGTACCGCGTGTCCCTTTTGCGGCACGGAGGGGCTCGCCAACATCATCCGGCGCGATGGTGACTGTATCTGGCTCGAGAATAAGTTCAAGACCTTGCGGGCCACCCGTCAGACCGTATTGATCGAGTCGGCCAATCACGACGCCGACCTGGTGACCTATGAACCGGATGAGCTGCATCATGTGATGAGGTTTGCTCTGGGCTGTTGGCAGCAGATGATCGATTCCCAACAGTACCGCAGTGTGCTCATGTACAAGAACAAAGGCCCGCTTTCGGGCGGCAGCCTCGTCCATCCACACATGCAGATTGTGGGCTTGGAACAGGAGGACGGCTATGCGGCGCTGACCTCGGCAAATTTTGAAGGCATCGATGTTTGGCGGCGGGGGAGGGTCGCGGTCAACATCTCAACCGAGCCGATCATGGGATTCTTTGAGGTCAACGTCTCGGCTCCACAGGGAATCGCCGCCAGCGACGACGCCCGCGACCAAGCCGAGGTGGACCTGTTTGCCGATGCGATTCAGGTGGCCCTGCGCTATATCCTGCACGAACACCACGGCGGTCGCGCGGAGTCGTACAACTTGTTCTTCTACCACATGGACGGCCGGACCATTGCCAAGGCGCTGCCACGTTGGGTGGTTTCGCCCTACTTTGTGGGCTATCGTTTGGCCCAGGTCAATGCCGAGACCACGCTCGATATCGATGCTGAGCGCCTGCATGCACATCTGGAAACGCTCGCGTAGCAAGGCGAGCGCCTGCGAAAAGCGTGCTGCCTAGCGTGTCATCGCGTCGCGGCCGGCCTCGACGCGCTTGCGCTGTTTGGCGCGCTCCTCGCCGGTTAGGCGCTCAAAGAGATGCCCGATAATCGAGGCCAGCACCTGCTGAAACAGCGTGCCACACATGACGGGGAACACGACTTCGCCCGGAAAGTACTGCGTGGCGATGACGGCGCCCGAAGAGATGTTGCGCATGCCGCAGGTAAAGCACATGGTAGTCGTCTCGCTATATGGCAGATGCAGCGCGCGAGCGACCAGAAAACCGACGACAAAGCCGCTGATGGCGAAGACCAAAATAAAGAGGGCGACTTCCAGGCGCACCGTGTTCATGTGCAGCACGTAGTCGCTCATGGCGGTGGAGTTGGACGCGATGACACCCATCATCATGAACTTGCAGGCGGGCGAAAGCGCGGGGGAGAGCTTCTCATGACCCCAGCCGCGCGTGAGTTCGTTAATGACGATACCGAGCACGGCGGGTATGGCGATCATAAAGGCCATGTCTTGCATCATGCTCGGCACATCGATCGAGACGGTGGCGCCCAGCAGGAGCTTGAGCGTAAGAGGAATCGTCACAGGTGAGATGACCGAGGACGTCAGGATGATGGTGAGCGCGAGCGGGCCGTTGCCGCCGAACATGCTGATCCACATAAAGGCAGTGACTGCCACGGGTACGCTGTACTCGAGCACGATGCCGCAGACAAGGTTGGGGTTGGAACCAAAGAACAGTGAGCCCATGGCATACGCCGCAATGGGGATGAGCACAGCCGAGACAAATAACGCCAAAATCAAATGCAGCGGACGGCGAAACACCTCAGCCACCTGGTGGAAGGTGTTGCTGAGCGCACCTTGGAATGTCATAAAGGCAAACAGGGTGGGGACGATGGGCTTGAGGACGCCGATCTGCTGAGGAAAGAGCACGCCGAGCGCCACGCAAATCGGAACGATGACCTGCATATGCCCCGCGAGAAATTTGCCCAGTCCAACCCATTGCTTCATATGTCTCTGTGACTCCCTTTGCTCGTAGATGCATTTGCATGGATATGCTAGACGCTCGCATGCGTTCGTGCAGTAGAAACGCTCGATTATTTCGAGGCTATTACCGGCATCGTTTACCGAAACCGCGGTGTGCTGCGGCGATTTGCGCCCGCGTTGCACGGTATAATAAATCCGTTCAACAGATCTGCCTGCCGAAGCGGGCATACACAGAGGACTCATCGCTATGAACCGTGAGAGGTATCGCGGCGACCTGCCCCTATCGGGGGTGGGCGCCTATGTCATCGCTTAAGACGACGCATCGCTGGGCGGTCGCTCAGCAAAACCCCGAGCTCGAAAAGGAGCTTTCGGCTGGCCTGGGCATACCCGGGCTGGTGGCGCGCATTATGGTTGCGCACGGCATTGCATCCATCGAAGAAGGTCAGCTGTTTTTGACGCCTTCACTCGATCGCGACTGGGCCGACCCACTCATTATCCCGGGCATGTCGGTCGTTGCCGACCGCGTCGAGCGCGCTATTTGCAACCAAGAGCGCATCGCGGTCTTTGGCGATTTTGACGTTGACGGTATTACGTCGACCTGCCTGTTGACCGAGGCGCTGCGTACGTTTGGTGCCAATGTCACACCGTTTATTCCGCATCGCTTTGACGAGGGCTACGGTCTTTCGCGCGCGGCGCTCGACCGCGTTAACGAGCTCGCTCGCCCCCAGCTGATCGTGACCGTCGATAACGGTATTGCCGCCAAGGAAGAGGTTTCCTATCTGGAGAGCCTGGGGATCGATTTAGTGGTCACGGACCATCACGAGCCCTCCGACCAGGTGCCGCAGGGCGTGCCCCTGACCGACCCAAAGCTCGAGGACGAGGGTCCCTCGCGCGAGCTTGCCGGTGCCGGTGTGGCGCTCAAGCTGGTGCAGGTCCTGGGCGAGCGTCTGGGCAAGCCATCGTATTGGCGTTCGCTGATCGAGGTCGCGGCGCTTGGTACCGTGTCCGACATGATGCCGCTGACGCCCGAGAACCGCGCGCTGGTCGCCGAGGGCATCCAGCAGATGCGCGTGACCGCCCGCCCCGGTTATATCGCGCTGGCCGCGCTCGCCAAGGCCGACCTCTCTAGTATTACGGCCGATGGCCTGTCGTTTTCGCTCATTCCCCGCTTGAACGCCGCCGGCCGCATGGCCGATCCCAAGCTGGCGCTCGACCTGCTGCTTGCCCGCGATCCCATCGAGGCAAGCGCGCTGGCGGCCGAGCTCGAGGAGATTAACCGTCAGCGTCGCGAGATCGAGGCGGAGCTCACGCGCGATGCCATGGCAAAGGTCGAGGAGACCTATGATGGCGGTCGCGCAATCGTCGTGGGTGGCGAGGGCTGGCACGAGGGCGTCAAGGGTATCGTAGCGAGCCGCCTGACCAACCGTTATCACGTGCCGGCGCTGCTGTTCTCGATCGAAGACGGTATCGCTCGCGGTTCGGGTCGCTCGGTGGGCAAGGTCAACCTGTTCGACGCCGTAGAACGCTGCTCGGATCTGCTGATTCGTCGCGGCGGGCATGCGGGTGCGGTGGGCGTGACCATCGAGGCATCCAAGCTCGACGAGTTCCGTCGTCGCCTTTCCGCCGTGCTGTCCGAGCTTCCCGCCGAGGACTTTGAGGACACCGACGAGGTTGCCGCCACCGTCGACCTCTCCGAGCTGAATATCGAGACCATCGAGCAGATCTCCCGTCTTGAGCCGTTTGGCCAGGGCAACAAGGTGCCGCTGTTGGCGGCCGAGGGCGTGACAATGTGCGATCGCGCCGTGGTGGGCAAAACCGGCGAGCACATGCGCTTCGTGGCGACCGATGGCGCCGCGAGCGTGCCGGCCATTATGTTCCGCGTGCCGCAGATCGACAGGCTCATCAATTGCGATAGCGCTGTCGATTTGGTGTTCGAGGCCGTGGCCGAGCATTGGCAAGGTCGCGTAAAGCCAAAGCTCATGATCAAGGATGTCTTGGTCCGCGATACCACGGCGCCCAGCGTTGACGACCCGGCATGTGAGCTTCGCCGTGGCGTGGAGCCTGCGGACGCCGGTCTTCGTCTGGAGTCCCGAAAGCGCCAAACGCTCGCCCAGCTTTCCTATACCGAGCTGACGCGCTCGCTTATCCATAGCTTTATCGGCTCGAACCAGCCGCACCGTGCTCAGGTCGAGGCGCTCGATGCCCTGGCCGATCACCAAAGTGTTCTGGCCGTTATGGGAACGGGGCGCGGAAAGTCTCTTATCTTCCATGTGCATGCCGCGCGCGAGGCGGTCCTTCGCGGGCGTGCAAGCATCTTTGTCTATCCGCTGCGCGCGCTCGTTGCCGACCAGGCCTATCACCTCTCGTCGACGATGGCTGCACTCGGCATTGGCGTAGGCGTACTGACCGGCGAGACCGTGGAGGCGGCGCGCGATGACGTGTTTGCCGGCCTGGCTTCGGGCCGCACCGGCATCGTGCTCACGACGCCCGAGTTCCTGTCCATTCACCGCGACCGCTTTGCGCGTTCGGGCCGCATCGGTTTTGTCGTTATCGATGAGGCGCATCATGCCGGTCTTGCCAAGGGCGGCGACCGCAGCGCCTATCTCGACATGCCCGATATCCTCAAGGCCCTGGGCGACCCGGTCGTTCTGGCCGCGACTGCCACCGCAACGGCTCCGGTTGTGGCCGAGCTCGCCCGCGTGCTACCGATTACCCGTACAGTGGTCGACGAGACGGTGCGCGAGAACTTGCAGCTCGAGGATGACCGAGACCTTGCGAGCCGCGAGAACCGCCTGGTGTCAATCGTGGCGACGGGGGAGAAGACCGTCATTTACGTCAATTCGCGCGACCAGTCCGTGGCGCTTGCCAAGACGCTGCGCAAGCGGGTACCCGATTGCGCGACCCGCATCGCGTTCTATAACGCGGGGCTTGCGCGCTCCGATCGTCGCCGTGTCGAGGAAGCATTTCGTGATGGAAGCCTCAGCTGCATCGTTTCGACCTCGGCCTTCGGTGAGGGCGTCAACCTGCCCGATATCCGCCATGTCGTGCTCTACCACATGCCGTTTGGCGGCATTGAGTTTAACCAGATGAGCGGACGCGCCGGTCGTGACGGCCAACCTGCCGTGATCCATCTGCTCTATTCGTCGCGTGACGCCCGCATTAACGAGCGCCTACTCGACTGCTATGCGCCCGAGCGCGACGAGCTCGTCACGCTCTATCGCGCGCTGCAGACCATGTGGCGCTCCAACCGCGGCAAGACCGGGGACGATTCCTTTAGCGCGAGCGATATCGACATCGCGCAGATGTGCCTTGCCATCGATGCTCGCACGCCGGTCGACGAGCGCTCGGTGGAAAGTGGCCTGGGAATCTTCGAAGAGCTTGGTTTCTGTCGCGTTTCGGGGTTTGACGACACCCGTCGCATCGCGATGGCCGAAAACCCCGGCCGTGTGCAATTGAGCAGGTCAATTCGCTATTTGGAGGGCTTGCGCTCGCGCATGGAGTTCTCGGCTTTCCGGAGTTGGGCGCTCGATTCGTGCGCTTCTGATATGCTAGCCAAAGTTAACCGCCCGATCGTACCGCGGGCCTAGGGGAAGGGGACCTCGATGGATGCCGCAGCCCGTACCGCCCATGATTCCACCCTCCAGCCGTTCTCGGAGATGGAGCACTATAAGCATGCCGATGAGCTGCCGCCCGAGATCATGGCGGACAGCTACGACAAGCTGGAGCGCCTGTGCCTCAAATATATGAATGAGGACGACTTCTCTAAGGTGGAGCAGGCCTACTGCTTTGCCGCCGAGAAGCACTGCAACCAAAAGCGCCGTTCGGGCGAGATGTACATTAACCATCCCGTCGAGGTGGCCATCATTTTGGCCGATCTCAAGATGGACTGCGATGTGGTGTGCGCCGCGCTGCTGCACGATACCGTTGAGGATACCGAGACCTCGCTTGCCGATGTTTCCGGCCTGTTTGGCGATACGGTGGCCGAGCTCGTCGATGGCGTGACCAAGCTCACCAACATCGAAGTCGATAGCATGGACGAGAAGCAGGCGCTTACGCTGCGCAAGATGTTCCTCGCCATGTCCAAGGACATCCGCGTCATTATCGTTAAGCTTGCCGACCGCCTGCATAACATGCGTACGCTGGCGGCCCTTCGCGAGGACCGTCGCCTGTTTAAGGCCCGCGAGACCATGGACGTGTATGCGCCCCTGGCCGACCGCCTGGGCATGAGCTCTATCAAGTGGGAGCTCGAGGACCTGTCCTTCTTCTACTTGGAGCCCGATGCCTACCAGCGCATCGCGCGCATGGTAGCCGAGTCACGCGAGGTTCGCGAGCGCTATCTGGCCGAGACCATCAAGACGCTCACCGACGAGCTCAACCGCATTGGCCTGGAGGGCTTCCAGATTAATGGCCGCTCCAAGCACTATTGGTCCATCTACCAAAAGATGAAGCGTAAGGGCAAGGAGTTCTCCGAGATCTACGACCTGGTGGCGCTGCGCGTCATCACCCATTCGGTGCGCGATTGCTACTCCACGCTCGGCGCGGTGCATACGCTGTGGCACCCCATGCCCGGTCGCTTTAAAGACTATATCGCCATGCCCAAGGTCAATAACTACCAGTCGCTCCATACGACGGTTATCGGCCCCACGGCCCGCCCGCTCGAGATTCAGATTCGAACCTATGAGATGCATGAGCAGGCCGAGTACGGCATTGCCGCTCACTGGCTCTATAAGAAGTCGGGCGGATCGTCTGCGTCTAAGACCAATGATGCCCAGCGGCTGGACGACCAGATTAACTGGCTCAAACATTCGCTCGATTGGGCTGCGTCTGATGAGATCACCGACGCCAAGGAATATCTGCATTCGCTGAAGGTCGACCTCTTCGATCAGGAGATCTTCGTCTTTACGCCCAAGGGCGAGGTCATGGCGCTTCGTGCCGGCTCCACGCCGCTCGACTTTGCCTACGCCGTTCACACCGAGGTGGGCAACCATTGCGTCGGCGCTAAGATCAACGGTGCGGTGGCCCCGCTCACGCACGAGATCAAGACGGGCGACCGCGTTGAAATCCTGACCAACAAGAGTTCCAAGCCGTCGCGTGATTGGCTCAAGATCGTTAAGACGCCTTCCGCCAAGTCAAAGATTCGCCGCTATTTTGCCGCCGCGACCAAGGACGACGACGCTGCTGCCGGCCGCGATATACTGGCCAAGGACTTGCGCAAGCGCGGGTATGGCATCTCTACGCCGCGATCCACGCGTGCGCTCAACGCCGTGGCGGAGCAGTTTAACTACAAGCAGCTCGAGGACCTGTTTGCCGCCGTCGGCGCCGGCAAGGTTGCTCCGCGCGCCGTGGGTAACAAGGTCGAGCAAATCTTGGACCCCAAGCCCGAGGAGCAGCTCACCAAGACCGAAGCCATTGCCGAGGTCGTCAAGCAGCCTGCCCGCGGCTCCAACCGCAAGCCGCAAAAGCGCGGCAAGAGCGCCAGCAACGGCATTATCGTCAAGGGCGAGAGCAACAGCGGCCTGCTGGTCCGTCTGGCGCATTGCTGCAATCCGGTGACAGGCGACGATATCGTCGGCTTCATCACGCGCGGCCGTGGCGTTTCGGTGCATCGCGCCAACTGCCCCAACGTCAAGGGTCTTATGGAGCATCCCGAGCGCATGATCGAAGTGGAGTGGGACGGCGCTGCCGACACCCTCTTCCAGGTCGAAATCGTGGTCGAGTGCCTGGACCGCATGGGCCTGCTCAAGGATGTCACCATTGCCATTGGCGATGCGGGCGGCAATATCCTTTCTGCCGCCACGTCGACCAACCGCGAGGGTATTGCAACCCTGCGCTTTATGGTCGAGATTTCGGACGCGAGTGGTCTGGATCCGCTGCTGGCCTCTATCAGCAGCGTTGACTCGGTCTACGACGCGCGCCGCCTGATGCCCGGCGAGGGCGGAGCCCAGCTTAAGCGCCGCGTTTAGTCGCGACGAACGTGCCACATTATCGATATTCGCTACACTCGAGGCATCGTTTGATGCCTCGAGTTCTATAGAGAGGAGAGGGGCATGAGTGCTGTGTCCTTGGATTTAACTCCCAAGGGATCGGTTGAGATCGAGACGCTCGTAAACGGTCCCATTCAGACCAATAGCTATGCTGTTATTTCGGACAATGAGTGCGTGATTATCGACCCCGCATGGGAAGGCGAGCGCTTGGTGGAGCATATTCGAGCCGAGCATCCCGGCGTACGCGTGCTTGGCGCCGTATGCACTCATGGCCATGCCGATCATGTTGGTGGTGTTGCCGGCGTGCGAACCACCGTTGGTGAGGGCTGCTGGTATGAGCTGTGCGCTAAGGATGTGGCGGTGCCGCATGCGAATATCGAGGAACAGCGAGCTATGTGGGGCATTGAGACGCCCGACCCCGGGGAGCCGACACGTCTGCTCGCCGAGGGCGATACAATCGAGGTGGGTGATATCTGCCTGCAGGTGATCGAGACGCCCGGTCACACACCGGGTGGCATTGTCTTGTTCGCCGCCACCGAGCAGGGAAGCATCGCCTTTGTTGGCGACACACTGTTCCCGGGCAGCCACGGCCGCACCGATCTCGCCGGTGGAGACGAGGCGGCGATTCTGCGCTCGCTCTCCAAGCTCGCCCGGCTTCTCCCGCCCGATACCGTTTGCCTAACCGGCCATGGCGATTCGACCACCATGGCACGCGAGCTCATGCAGAACCCTTTCATGCAGGTGTAGCTTTATAGTCAGCTTCTAAAGCACGAGAAGCGTCCAAACGTCAAGCTATTTTTCCCCAACGGGTCAATTTCGTAGGGCAAACGGTCAAAAAAGTCTGTTTGGACGATATTCGTGAACAAACGAACGTTTATGCTCGGGTGCGCCGTGGTAAAATCACAGGCGTTATCGGAGCAACCTTACAGGAGGTTTCTTTTATGCTCGTCAACGCAGCAGACATGCTCAAGAAGGCCGAGGCCGGCAAGTACGCTCTCGGTGCCTTCAACACCAACAACCTCGAGTGGACCCTGGCTATTCTCCAGGCCGCCGAGGAGGCCAAGTCTCCGCTGATCCTTCAGTGCACCGCTGGTGCCGCTAAGTGGATGGGCGGTTTCAAGGTCTGCGCCGACATGGTCAAGGCTGCCGTCGAGGCCACGGGTGTTACCGTTCCCGTCGCCCTTCACCTCGATCACGGTTCTTACGAGGACTGCTTCAAGTGCATCGAGGCCGGCTTCACGTCCATCATGTATGACGGCTCTCACGAGGAGACCTTCCAGCTTAACCTCGACCGCACCAAGGAGCTCGTTGAGCTTGCCCACTCCAAGGGCATGTCCATCGAGGCTGAGGTCGGCGGCATCGGCGGCACCGAGGACGGCGTGACCTCCAACGGCGAGCTCGCTGACCCCGCTGAGTGCAAGCAGATTGCTGACCTGGGCGTCGACTTCCTCGCCTGCGGCATCGGCAACATCCACGGCGTGTATCCCGCCGACTGGGCTGGCCTCTCCTTCGAGCGTCTGGGCGAGATCAAGGCTCAGACCGGCGACCTGCCCCTCGTTCTGCACGGTGGCACCGGCATCCCCGAGGATCAGATCAAGAAGGCCATCTCCCTGGGCATCTCCAAGATCAATGTCAACACCGACCTGCAGCTCGTCTTCGCCAAGGGCGTCCGCGAGTACATCGAGGCTGGCAAGGATCAGCAGGGCAAGGGCTTTGACCCCCGCAAGCTCCTCAAGCCTGGTCGCGACAACATCGTTGCCCGCACCAAGGAGCTCATGGAGGAGTTTGGCTCCGTCAACAAGGCGTAAGCGTCGCTAAACTTCCCGCCGGAAGCCCCGTCCCCCTACACTGTTTCCTTTGCGCTCACCTGGCCTTGCCAGAAGTCGCGCCAAGGAAACAGTTCCGGGGGACGGGGCTTCCTTCGTTTAACGCCGCAGGGTTACGAGTCTGAATTCATTTATTGACTACCGTTCGGCGGTGTTGATGGCTCCCTTGTTGGGGCTTTCTTTTTTATCTCGCTACAATGGACTTCAAGCGTTCTAGTGACTTGGAGTTTTAGTATGGCTGTTGTTAATGTGCTGCCTTCGGATGGGAAGGTTATTGACGAGGGTCCTGTTGGTTGCTCTGTTGATGTTTGTTGTGATGATTTTCGTCATCTCGATATTGGTCTGCCGCCTGAGATTCTTCGACTTAAGGATGCCGGGTATTTGACGCAGGCTGTTGCTGCTTGCGATCGCCTTTTGGAGCAGAACCCTGAGTCTTCGCTGGCTGCTTGTGTTCGTGCCGAGCGGTATCGCATGCTCGAGACGCCGCTTCATTTTTCGGTGTCGCGCGATCGAGCTATTGCGATGATTCGCGAGGAGTGGCCAGAGTTTACCGAAGAGCAGTTTGATGACCTGATTAATCGTAAGCGTATTGACTGGCGCTTTATCGATGGCGAGCTGTTCGTTCTCGACAACTTCCTCGATTCGCTTCGCGTGTACCCTAAGGAGGTTCCGGGCCTGCGTCCCGATTCTACGGACGGCATCGCGCTGCGTAACCAGATGCTCAGGGAGATGGAGTCGCAAAACGGGTTGACTCGTGCCATCACGCTTAAGGCATCCGTGTCTGTCCCCGGGGCTCTGAAGGGAGAAGCTGTTCGCGCGTGGCTACCCGTTGCCGCCGCCTGTCGTCAACAGTCTCATATCGAGGTTCTTGATATGACGTCGGGGGGTACCGTTGCCTCTGAAAATGTTTCAGCTCGTACTGCCTCTTGGACATCTTCGACTGAACATTCATTCTCGGTGACCTATCGCTATCACATCGATGCCGCCTATTGCGATATCTATGGTGGTGCGCTCCCATCGCATACGTGCATGGACACGCCACTGCCCGAGGACACTTCCGAGGACCGTCCGCACATTGCGTTTACGCCGTACCTGCGACAGTTGACGGAGCATGTTGTTGACGGGCTCGAGGATCCGCTCGATCGCGCTCGTGCTATCTATGATTACCTGACACAGCATATCGACTATCGCTATCAGCCACCGTACCTGCTTTTGGGATCTATTGCCGACGACTGTGCGCATTCGCTCCGCGGCGATTGCGGCGTTATGGCGCTCACGTTTATCACCATGTGTCGCATCGCGGGGGTGCCTGCTCGTTGGCAGAGCGGCCTATATGTTGCGCCCGATTCGGTGGGACCGCACGATTGGGCCGAGTTCTACACACCCCAGACCGGTTGGCTTAACGCCGACGTATCGTTTGGTTCCTCGGCACGCAGGATGGGGGAGGAGTGGCGCCGTCGTCACTACTTTGGCAATCTCGATCCGTGGCGTATGGTGGCCAACGATCGATTCCAGGCTGAGTTTGTGCCTGCTTTCGATGGTATGCGCGAGGACCCCTATGACAACCAGATGGGCGAGGCCTCGGTTGACGGACGTGGATGTCGTAAGCGGGAGATGTTGCGCAAGGTTGAGCTTATCGAAATGCTCGAAGTTCCATTTTCGGACTAATCAACAGAAAGCTGTGATAAACTAACTCACGCATTACGTGCCCGAGTGGCGGAATTGGCAGACGCAGTGGACTCAAAATCCACCGTTGGCAACAACGTGCGAGTTCGAGTCTCGCCTCGGGCACCATACATGCAAAAGAGCGTTCAAGGGGATCAAGGCCCCCTTTTTCGTGCCGAACTCGCGTGAGCGCACGGGGTGTTAAGCAAACAGGCCTGTGGCCTGTTTGTAGCGGAGCGTGGCGAGGGCGCCATGCGACCGAAGCCCGGGGCTTCGCGAAGCGAAGTCCCTTCGAGTCTCGCCTCGGGCACCATACATGCACCTGCGTTTCAAGGGGGGTCAAGGCCCCTTTTTCGTGTACGTAATGTGATAGCGCGCGGTACGTGTTATTATTCGCAAGGCGTTGTTCCCGCAATGCCCTAAAGAGGAACCCGAGGGTTCCCACCTTTTGGCGCCAATGAGCAGCTGACTGGTCATACAACTTAGATTCCCTTCCTCATACCGAGGATGTCTATGTGTACGACCTGGTTGCAAAGAAGCGCCGGGTTATTTTTTTATGAATGGAGGTAGGGAAAATAGCTAAGTCTGATGACACCCGCATCAACGACGAGATCACTGCATCTTCGTGCCGTTTGATTGGCGTCGATGGCTCTCAGCTCGGCCTGTTCGCCATCCGCGATGCCCAGCGCGTCGCTGACGATCAGGGTCTCGACCTGGTCGAGATCGCTCCCAACGCGGAGCCGCCGGTCTGCAAGGTCATGGACTACGGTAAGTTCAAGTACCAGCAGGCCATGAAGGCCAAGGCCGCTCGTAAGAACCAGTCTAAGGTCGAGGTCAAGGAAATGAAGTTCCGACCCAAGATCGACGTTGGCGATTACGAGACCAAGAAGGGCCACGTTCTGCGTTTCCTCAAGAAGGGCGCACGCGTTAAGATCACCATCATGTTCCGCGGCCGTGAGATGGCTCACCCGGAGCAGGGTCTTAACGTTCTCGAGCGTCTCGCCGAGGATCTCAAGCCTTACGCTACGGTCGAGTCCAAGCCTAAGATGGAAGGCCGTAACATGCTTATGCTGCTCGCCCCGATTAAGGGCGCCTTCGATGAGGATAAAGCGGCAAGCGATACCAAGTAACTAGTGTTCTGTAACCGATTAAGGAGTATTTCATGCCTAAGATGAAGTCCCACAGCGGCACCAAGAAGCGTTTCCGCAAGACTGGCACCGGCAAGCTTATGCGCGCCAAGGCTTTCAAGAGCCACATCCTGAGCAAGAAGTCCACCAAGCGTAAGCGTGGCTTCCGTCAGGAGACCGAGATCGCCGCTGCCGACCGCAAGGTCATCAAGTCGCGTCTCGCCTAAGTTCGCGTTCCCGTTTTTCGTTTTACCGTCTAGGAGTTGATAGAACATGGCACGTATTAAGCGCGCTGTTGCCGCCAAGAAGAAGCGCCGTACCGTTATGCACCGTGCGAAGGGTTACTACGGTGCCGCTTCGCGTACTTACAAGCATGCTAAAGAGCAGGTCCAGCACTCCCTGCAGTATCAGTATCGTGATCGCCGCAACAAGAAGCGCGAGATCCGTTCTCTCTGGATCACCCGCATCAACGCTGCCGCTCGCCTGAACGACATCTCTTACTCTCAGTTCATGCACGGCCTGAAGGTTGCCGGCATCGAGCTCGACCGCAAGGTTCTGGCTCAGATGGCTTACGAGGACATCGAGTCCTTCAACGAGCTGGCTGCCATTGCCAAGAAGGCTCTCGAGGCTTAATTGCTTCTTGCATCTTAAAGGGGCGCTTCCAATTCGGAAGCGCCCCTTTTTGATTGATTAGGGATGTGATCGATTTGGGACGTAGCCAAACCGATCAATTCGATAGCGTCCGAGTTGCAAGAAAGAGCAGGTAGCGTATGTGTCAAAGATTTTTGACACTCTAATCTGCGCGCAGCCATCCGTATGGGTTTGATTTTGGGATTACGCTTTGCTAGCCGGCTTCTGTTGTGTAGCCGCCCAATAAGAGTTGAGATGCATTCGAAGGGAACGCCATGCAGCTGCCAAAACACCTTAAACAGTATCGACTCGATGCTGGTTTGTCCCAGGAGGATCTTGCAAGGCGCATTTTTGTAACACGTCAGACCATCAGTAATTGGGAGCGCGGTAAAACGTACCCCGACATCCAGAGTCTCCTACTGCTGTCTGAACAACTGGATGTAACGATTGACGAGCTTGTTAAAGGCGACATTTCAATAATTAGAGAAAGGGTTGAACGCGATAGGGGCACGCTCTATCGCTTGGGTGCGGGGATGTTGGCTGGGCTTCTTGCGTTTACCGTCTCTATGGCCTGGCTCATGTGGCAAGAAAACCACGGGTGGGGGATGGTCCAGTGCGTTCCGACGATGGTGTTGGCAGGCGTCTTTGGTGCTGGCGCAATGTGCTGCGCGCTTGCAGCGGAACATATCAAGAAGAAGAATGATTTGGTGACGTATCAAGAGATATCCGACTTCTTGGACGGAAAGAAGGCGGACAGCGAAGAGACGAGGACGGGCTGGGCTTATGAGCATCCACAGCTTGCGAATGCCATCAAGTTTGCCGCAGCGGCTCTTATTGGACTAATCGTTTTTGAACTCGTTAACGCTGCTATGTCCCATTTCTAATGGGTATACAGCCATTAATGCGGCCGAAGCTTAACCGTTGGAAAACCGAAGGGCCGTTCTAATAGGGGGCCGCGGCCCTGTTCTTTCTAGGCTCTCACAGAGAGGGTCCCATCCTCATTTGTGTAGGAACCGTGGAGTCCCAGATTCCCGCCCCCGGCGCCCCTCCGGTCTGGCAATATATCTCCTTGCCGCGCGGCCCGGTGGAACCGG
>CABVDH010000011.1 GCA_902497065.1 uncultured Collinsella sp.
TCGGTCGGTAATGTCCTCGCGCGGCAGGTCAAACACAATCGAGCCGTTATCGATGCAGATGACGCGGTCGGCAGCGCGATCGAGGTCGGACGTAATGTGGCTCGAGAGCAGCGCGCTGTGCAGGCCGTCGGAAACAAAGGCGAGCAGCTCATCAAGCAGCTCCTCGCGTGCCATGGGATCGAGGCCCGCGGTGGCTTCGTCCAAAACGAGCAGCTTGGCCTTGTGGCTGAGTGCGCAGGCAAGCTGCAGTTTCATGCCCATGCCGCGGGAGAGGTCCTTGACCTTTGTCTTGGGATCGAGGCCAAATCGGTTGATGAATCGGGCGAACGTTTCGCGGTCCCACGTGGGGTACGCTGGGCCTACGAGCGACTCGATCTGGCCCACCTTGAGCGTGGAGGGGAAGGGGCACGTGTCCAGGACAAGACCGATGTGGGAACGCAGGCAGCGCTGCGCCTCACCGGGTGCGTCGGCGCCACAGTGCTGCCCAAACAGGTGTACCTCGCCGGCATCGAGTTTGATAAGCCCAAGCGCGGCTCGAATCGTCGTTGTTTTGCCGGCACCGTTGGCACCCACAAAGCCGACGATCTGGCCAGGCTCCACGGCAAGCGTGACGTCGCGCAGCGAAAAACGGTCACTCACATGGCGTGAGATGCCTTTGAGTTCTAAAAGGTTTTGCATGGTATAGCCTTTCTTGCAGATGGCTACTGCATGGTTTCGGGGGCTACCAGGTCGAGCATCTCGTGCAGCTTGTCGCGCGTGACGCCCAGGGCCTCGGCTTGGCTTGCCGCTTTCGCGAGCAGCTCTTCGATATGGCAGAGCTGGTTTTCACGCAAGAGCTCTTGGTTGCCTTCGGCGACAAAACAGCCCTTGCCCTGCACGGTGCAGATAAAGCCGAGCTGCTCCAGGTCGGCGTAGGCGCGCTTGGTGGTGATGACGCTCACGCCAAGATCGCTCGCGAGTGCACGGATGCTGGGGAGTTTGGCTCCCGCAGCGAGTGCGCCCGAGAGTGTCTGTGCTTTAACCTGCGAAGATATCTGCTCGTAGATGGGCTTGTCGCTCGAACTGGATAGGATGATGTCCACAGCGGCTCCTTAGCTGATGGGCTACACGTGTATATAACCGGTAAGCACAGTATATATACACTATATACAGTTATGCAAGAGACAAATACGGAATAGCCCACCGGCGCCGCGCTTGCTCCAAAACAATCTCAATTTGTAACACCTGGGTCCGTTTTGGGTCGCCTTCTGTTACAGATTGAGATGTTATTTGCCCGCCTGCCTATTTGTCTCAATCTGTAACAGTAAGAGTCGATTTGCGCGGCTAGATGTTACAGAACGAGACATTGGCCACCCGTCTATCCTTATATCTCAATCTGTAACATCTGGAACCGGTTTGGACGGCTACCTGTTACAGATTGAGATTTTGCTGGCGGACCCCATTTGGTTGTCTCAATCTGTAACAACTGGAGAAGTTTTTGGCTGCTAGATGTTACAGATCGAGACAAACTGCTGCGGAGTGCCGCCATCGACTGCTACCCTAGGCCCCAACTGATGAATTTGTCCTGATAGGTGCCCTATGGCGGGATTTCGCGGCTACAATAGTGCGGTTACATCGACGTAATGCACTCAATGCAAGAAAGGATCCGCATGGCAAGCCTGTCGGATGAAATCTCGTCGCGCCGCACATTCGCGATCATCAGCCACCCGGATGCTGGTAAGACCACGCTTACCGAGAAGCTGCTGCTCTATACCGGCAGTATCCAAACTGCCGGCTCGGTCAAGGGCAAGAGCTCGGCCAAGCATGCCGTCTCGGACTGGATGGACATCGAGAAGGAGCGCGGTATTTCCGTTACCTCCTCGGTGCTGCAGTTCACCTACAACGGCGCCTGCGTCAACATCCTCGATACACCCGGTCACCAGGACTTCTCGGAGGATACCTACCGTACCCTTATGGCCGCCGACGCCGCGGTCATGGTCATCGACGGCGCTAAGGGCGTCGAGGCCCAGACCAAAAAGCTCTTTAAGGTCTGCACGCTGCGCCACATTCCCATCTTTACCTTTGTGAACAAGCTCGACCACGAGGCTCGCGACCCGTTTGAGCTCATGGAAGAGATCGAGAATGTCCTGGGCATCAATACGTATCCCATGAACTGGCCGATCGGCAGCGGCCGCAACTTCCGCGGCGTGTTCGATCGTCAGACTCGTCGCGTCATTGCCTTTGAGGGCGACGGCCATGCCAACGCCACCAAGAAGGTCGCCGAGGTCGAGGCCGAGCTGGGCGATCCTTCCATGGATGAGCTCATCGGCGAGGAGAACCATAAGAACCTGATGGACGACATCGAGCTGCTCGATGGTGCCGGCGACGAGCTCGACTTGGATGCCGTGGCCTGCGGCAAGCTGAGCCCGGCGTTCTTTGGCTCGGCGCTCACCAACTTTGGCGTGGAGCCCTTCCTCAAGGAGTTCCTGCGTCTGGCCCCGACGCCGCGCGCCTATACCGATACGCTCACCAGCGAACCGGTCGATCCCTGCCGCGACGACTTTAGCGGCTTTGTGTTTAAGATCCAGGCCAACATGGACAAGAACCACCGCGACCGCATCGCCTTTGTGCGCATTTGCTCGGGCAAGTTCGAGCGCGGCATGGATGCCTTCCACGTGCAGGGCAACCGCAAGCTTAAGCTTGCCACGGGTACCTCGATGATGGCCGATGACCGCGCCATCGTGGACGAGGCGTACGCGGGCGATATCGTGGGCCTGTTCGATCCAGGTATCTTTAGCATCGGTGATACCGTGTGCTCCGGCAAGCGCCACGTGCAGTACCCGCAGATCCCGACGTTTGCCCCCGAGATGTTCGCTCGCATTACGCAGGTCGATACGCTCAAGCGCAAACAGTTCGTCAAGGGTATGGAGGAGCTTGCCCAGGAGGGTGCCATCCAGATCTTCCGCGAGCTTGGTGCCGGCATGGAGAGCGTCATCGTGGGCGTGGTCGGCGTGCTGCAGTTTGAGGTGCTCGAGCGCCGCCTCAAGGCCGAGTACCGTGTTGAGGTTCGTCGCCAGCCGCTGCCCTATACGGACATTCGCTGGATCCAGAACGACCCCGATACCATCGATATCCCGGCTCTTTCGCTCACGCGCGACACGCTGCGCGTCGAGGACATGCGCGGCGGTAAGCTGCTGCTGTTCACGAGCCCGTGGAACGTGGATTGGGCAACCGACCACAACCCCGACCTTATCCTGTCGGAGTTTGGCAACGTAGCCTTTTAACGCATCGGCGCGGTGGTCCTGCGGGGCTGCCGCGCCGTTTGCTTGCCTGATGCCGTGTGAGCGGCTATCATACCCACCGTCGTCTCAAGACCGGGGCGTCCGAGCAGTTCGGGTCCGATATCCTGCTCGTTAAACCTAAAACCAAAGGAGTACATAATGATCAAGAAGGTCATGGAGGACTACAAGGTCCTGTTGCGGAGCATTCCCGCGGCAACGGTTTCGCTGTTTTTCGTGAGCGTCATCATGATGAACCTGCTGGCCAACAAAGAACTCATCAGCCTACCGTATCTGGCACTCGACTGTGGCTTTGTGGTGAGCTGGGTTTCGTTTTTGTGCCAGGACATGATTTGCAAGCGCTTTGGCGCCAAGGCATCCATCAAAATCTCTATCCTCGCGCTGCTGGTCAACCTGGCCGTGAGCCTGTGCTTTTGGGCATGCTCGCTCACGCCCGGCATGTGGGGCGCTTACTACGACACGGGTATGATCGAGGTCAATACTGCCCTTAACGCCACCATCGGTGGCACCTGGTACGTGGTGCTTGGCTCGTCGCTTGCCATGCTCGTTTCTGCCGTGGTTAACTCCACGCTCAACCAGTCGCTTGGCCGTATGCTCAAAAAGAATAACTTTGCGAGCTTTGCCTTCCGCTCCTATGTGTCTACGGGTGTTGGCCAGTTTATCGACAACCTGGTCTTTGCCATTGTAGTGAGCCACACGTTCTTTGGTTGGACCTGGGTGCAGGTCCTTATGTGCTCGCTGACGGGTGCTGTTGCCGAGCTGCTATGCGAGGTCTTCCTGAGCCCTGTGGGCTACAAGGTCGTGCGCGGCTGGGAGCGCGAGAATGTGGGCTCCGAGTACCTCGAGCGCCACGCAACCGCCTAAGGAGCAAGTATGCGGGTTTTGATCACGGGCGCTTCGGGCGGTATCGGAGCTGCATGCGTGCAGCGCTTTTTGGACGAGGGCCACGAGGTTGTGGGCTTTGATCTGCTGCCGGCGGCGGTCGAACACGAGCGCTACCGCCATCTGATCGTTGATGTCCGCGAGCCGGGCTCGTTTCCAGGCGACCTTGAACCCCAGGTGATCGTGAACGTTGCCGGTACGCAGGATTCGGCCGATGACATCGCCGCCAACCTGTATGGCACCATCAACGTGACCGAGCGCTACGCCTTTGCGGGGGAGGGGCTTGCCGCCAAGCCGGTGCCGGCTATCCAATCCGTGGTCAATGTGGGGTCGGCGAGCGGGCATACGGGATCGGAGTTTCCTGCCTATGCTGCCAGCAAGGGCGGCGTTATCGCGTACACCAAGAACCTTGCAAACCGCCTGGCGCCGCAGGCCATCGCCAACAGTGTGGACCCGGGCGGCGTTATCACGCCGCTCAACCGTTGCGTGATGGAAGACGAGCGCCTGTGGAATCAGATTATGGAGCTCACGCCGCTTAAACGCTGGGCCACCGCCCAAGAGATCGCCGAGTGGATCTACTTTGTGGGCGTGACCAACCGGTTTATGACCGGACAGAGTCTGTTGATCGATGGCGGCGAGGCCGGCCGCACGCAATTTATTTGGCCCGAATAGGAAACGCGCCCGATGGAAAGCCGTCGGGCGCGTTTTTGATGTATCGATTTTTAGCCGAGGCAAGTCCAGTTGACGGGGGTCGAGCCGTGCTGTTCGAGTAGCCGATTGGCTGCCGAGAAGGGACGCGACCCCATAAAGGCGGGGAGTTCTGCCGTGGCACGATTGGCCGAAAGCGGCGAGGGGTGCGTGGAGGCCAGACAGAACTTGTCGGTTGCCTTGCCCGCGTCAGTTGCGACGAGCTTGCCCTCGACCATCTGCTGGGCAAAGCGGCCCCATGCCAAAAAGACAACCGGTTGAGGCAGCTGGCAGCAGCGTTCGATAACGTAGTCGGTGAGCGTGCTCCAGCCCAGCTTGGCGTGCGAGTTCGCGGCATGCTCGCGCACGGTGAGCGTAGTGTTGAGAAGCAGGACGCCCTGTTGTGCCCATGGCGTTAAATCTCCTGTGGCGGGAATGGGACAACCCAGATCGGCATTGAGTTCCTTGTAGATGTTGCGCAGGCTCGGCGGCAACTTGGTTTGCGTCGCGGGGACCGAGAACGACAGCCCCATGGCCTGGTTGGGTCCGTGATAGGGGTCTTGACCCAAGATGACAACCTTGACCTGGTCGGCCGGCGTGTAGGCGAGGGCATTGAGGATGTCGTCTTGTGCAGGGTAGATGGTCTGCTCGGCACGCAAAAGGGCGATGCGCTCGAGCAGCTGGTTCGTAGTGTCACGTACCGGCTGCGGTGCATCGCCCAACCAAGTTGCTATGTTGCGGTCGCGGGTCGCGGCGTCCATGGGGCTCCTTTACGTCAGATGCTCTGTTGGCATCTATTGTAAAGGCGCACCGGTTGCCTTTATGCCGCGGCTGTATGAAGAGCGGGGTCTACGAGACGTGCTCGGGCGCTCCTGCCATGCGAGCCTGTCCATGTGCGCGGAGGCGCGGAAGCTCGACGGTTGCCACCATGACGCCGGTGAGGATGAGGGCGGCGCCAAAGAAGGCGATAGGGCTCAGGACCTCGCCGACCAGGAAGAACGAGAAGACGGCGGAGCAGACTGGCTCGAGCGAGAAGGCGAAGCCGGTGGTCTCGGCGGGCACGTGGGGCTGCACGAGCGTCTGGGTGATAAAACCGTAGGCAGAGCAGATGAGCGCGAGGGCAACGACGACCACGATCTCGCTGGGCGTACTGGGAAGTGTGAAACCGCCAAAGACGCATGCGGCAATGCCCGAGAACAGGCCGCCAAAGCCCAACTGCCAAACGCCCAGGGACAGCGGGTCGACATCTTCGACAAAGCGCTTGGCTACGATAATGTGGCCGGCATAGATAAAAGCGGAGAGCAGCATGATGAGCGCGCCCGGATTCAGGCTGGTGAAGTCGGTGCCCGAGAGCAGCAACATGCCGCAGGTGACGATGGCGGTGCCGATGAGCACTTTGCGCTCGGGGGCGCGGCGCAGCAGGGCGGCGTTGGCAAACGGCACGATCACGACCGTCAGGCTCTGCAAAAAGCCGGCAGTGGAGGCAGAGGTGAGGCTGGAGCCCAGGCACATGCAGGTGAGCTCGGTTGCCATGATGGCGCCGATGATGGCGGCGCGAACCATAAGGTCGCGGTTGATGCGGAACGCGCGCTTGTGGAAGAGCAGCAGGCAGACCACAAAGGCGATGATGCAGCGTAGCGCGACGATGCTCGTGGCGTTCATGCTGTCCATGCCGATCTTCATGAGAGGGTACGAAAAGCCCCATGCGACGGGAACGGAAAATGAGAGCGCGATTGCTTTTTTGCGATCCATGGGACTCCTTTTGTTACAGAACGGTTTCGTACAAAGGATTCTGCTCCCAGATGTGGATGTAGTAAAGCGAATGTATCTTCAGTATGATTAAGAAATGCTAAAGTAGGCGCGAAAAGCGCTGACAAAACGTTTTACGGCTGCATTGATGTGGAGGCACGATGACATCGCGGTATCAGATTGTTTGTATGGTGGTCGATCGCGGCAGTCTTAAGGGCGCGGCGGACGAGCTGGGCTATACGCAAAGTGCGGTGAGCCAGGCCGTCAAAGCGCTCGAGCGCGAGCTGGGTACCACGCTTATCGAGCGCGGAAAGCAGGGCGTTACGCTTACGCGCGACGGTAAACAATATCTGCCGTACCTGCGCCAGATCGTGACTGCCGAGGCCGAGCTCGAGGGCAAGCGCCAGGAGCTGCTGGGGCTTTCGTCGACCGATATTCGCATTGCGACGTTTACCAACGTGAGTCGAACCGTGTTGCCGCGCGTGATCCGCGACTTTGGGGCCCTGCATCCGGGCGTGCACTTTACCCTCAAGCAGGGCGATTACACGCGCAACGCCCAGTGGGTGCACGATGGCGTGGTTGACTTTTGCTTTACGGCACGCGGGTTTACCGCTGGTCTCGAGAAGCGCGTGGTCTATCACGACGAGTTGGTAGCATTATTGCCGGCCGCGCATCCACTGACGGCAAAGGAAAAGGTGACACTCGCCGACCTGGCGTCCGAGCCGTTTGTGCTGCTGGATGAGGGCGAACAGAGCCTGGTGCTCGATGCATTTGCTGCGCATGGCCTGTCGCCGTATGTGACGAGTGAGGTGACCGACGACTACACCATCATGGCGATGGTGGAGGAGGGCCTAGGCGTGAGCATGCTATATCGCCGTACCGTTGAGGGCATGCGAGCCGATATTCGCGTGCGGCCCATCGTGCACGCCCCCTCGCGCGACGTAGTGGCAGCCTGGCGCAGTTGGGACACCATGCCTATCGCCACGAGGCGCTTTATCGACTACATGAGCTCACATATTGTCAATTAATGACTGGCGTGGCGTTGAGTGCGGTGTTTAGCGGGCTGTCGCTTTGGCTTGGGTGGCGCGATAGGTGCGTGCCGGGTGGCAGAGCAATACCGCTACGACCATAAAGAACGCCGTGGTGCCCAGGCTGATGGGGTAGACCATCATGATGTTCGCAAAGGTGCGGAAGTGCGGGAACACGCAGAACACCCAGTAGAAGCGGATGCCGCAGACGCAGATCATGGTGATGAGGGCGGGCGTGAGCGAGATGCCAAAGCCGCGCAGGTAGCCCGACATGTTTTCGTAGAACATGCTAAAGGCGTACGCCGGGAAGATCGAACATACGCGGATATAGCCGATCGAGACGATGTTGGGATCGCTGTTGAACAGCGACAAGATCTCGCGCCCCAGGCCAACAATAACGATAATCGTGGTGAGCGCGACGATACCGCCTTCGACTAGGCAGACCTTGAGCGCCTTGGTGCAACGGTCGATCTGGCGGGCACCGTGGTTTTGTCCCACAAAGGTGGTGCAAGCCTGACTAAAGCTGTTGAGCAGGTTGTAGCACACGTACTCCAGGCTCATGGCGGCGCTCGATGCCGCCATGACCTCGGTGCCCAGGCTGTTGATGGCGGACTGGATGATGATGTTGGCGACGGCAAAGACAGCGCTTTGGATGCCGGCGGGCAGGCCGATCTTAACGATGCGCTTGAGGGCGACGGGGTCGATAGCCAGGTCGCGCGGGGTGACGCGGACGACGGAGTCGGTCTTGAGCAGGCGAATAAAGAGCGTAGCGGCGCTGACGGTATAGGCGATGGCGGTGGCGATGGCGACGCCCGCGACGCCCCAGTGGAGTACGGGGACAAAGATGAGGTCCAGGCCAATGTTGAGGACGGTGGACACGGCAAGCGCCTGCAGCGGCATGCGGGTGATGCCGACGGAGCGGAAAATCGCGGCCTCAAAGTTGTAGAGCAAAATCGAGGGCATGCTGAGCAAAAAGACACGTAGGTAGAGTGAAGCGAGCGGCATGGTCTCGGCGGGAACGTTGAGCGCGGCGAGCATGGGCTCGGCAAAGACCTCGCCCAGGGCGATGACGACAAAGCCCACGAGCGCCATTAAAATCGAGGTATGGACGGCGCGTTTGACCATGTTCTGATCGTTGCGGCCGATGGCGTTGGCGATGACCACGTTGGAGCCAAGCGACATGCCAATAAACAGGTTGAGCATAAGACTGGTAAGCGGAACATTGGAGCCGACCGCTGCCATGGCGAGGGTTCCCTGGTCGCCCGAGAAGTTACCGATGATGACCGTGGCGATGAGGTTCGACAGCTGCTCCAAGATGCTCGTGGCGGCCACGGGGAAGGCGAACAGGGGGATATTGCGCCACAGCGAGCCGGTGGTCATGTCAATGTGCTTAGATACGGTGTCAGCCATATGCTCTCAATCTCTAATATGCTCTTTCGTGCTTATTTGCGCAGATGATGATACTCCTAATGCAACCAGTCGGCACGTAGGGACGTTCCTTTTCTGCCGGCAGCTGGGGACACTCCTTATCTCTTCTAACTAGTCATTCAAGAACGTCCCCAATGACTAGGCGGGGAAGGCGTGCGACAATGGTGGGCGTTGTGTTGTTCGCGCTAAGGAGTTGCCATGTTGTTGTGTCCCGTTTGCCATGAGCCGTTGGTGGACGACGAGCGTGGTGCTGCATGTGCGGGCGGACACCGGTTTGACCGTGCGCGCGAGGGTTATCTATATCTACTGCGCTCGTCCAAGAGCGGCGACTCCATGGGCGATCCCAAGTCGCAGGCGCGCAGCCGTCGTGACTTTTTGAACCGTGGATACTACGCGCCGTTGCGCGATGCGATGGTCGAGCTGGTGCGCAAGCAGGTGTCTGGGCGCGCCACGTCTGCGAACGGCCCCATGACGCTGCTCGATATTTGCTGTGGCGAGGGCTATTACACCAGTGCCATGGGCGCGGTGCCGGGCGTAGATGCTTACGGTTTTGACCTGGGCAAGGAGATGGTGCGCCTGGCCGCCAAGCGCGGCGATGCGACCTACTTCGTGGCCAACATGAAGGACATCCCCGTGGCCGATGGCGCCTTCGATATGGTGACCGAGCTCTTTGCCCCCTTTAACGAGCGCGAGTTTGCCCGCGTGCTGGCGCCGGAGGGTTCGCTCTACACCGTGGTGCCGGGTGCTCGTCACCTCTTTGGGCTCAAGGAGGTACTCTACGACACGCCGTACCTTAACGATGAGAAGCTGCCGAAGACCACCGAGCTCGAGTTGGTCGGAACGCAGCGGGTGTCTGCGAATATTACGCTTCAGACCCAGGCGGACATCGAGGCGGTGTTCCAGATGACGCCGTACTACTACCGCACGCGCCCCGCCGACAAAGAGCGCCTGGCAAATTTGGATACCCTTCAGACCGACATCGACTTCATCATCGCCGAGTACCGCCACAGCTAACAACCTACCAAAAAGGGACAGATTTATTTTGGCAGGTTTTATCTGGGAAAACGTAAAGGGTCGACCGCGGAGATGCGCGATCGGCCCTTTTTAGTTGCTTGGCTGAAACAGAGGTTATGAGAAGCGGGCGCTTACAGGCGGTCCTTGTTCTCGGCCTTAACGGCGTGTGCCTGCTGAACAAAGAACAGGTCGTACACCACGATGACAAAGGCGCCAAAGTTGATGGCGTCGCCGCCAAACGCGGGAAGCGTGAGCACCGCTTGGGCAAGCGTGGCGACCGCGGCAACAATACCAAGCTTAAACGCGCCGTCCACCTGCGAAGGCTTGTTGGCGCCCTTGATACCGGCGACGCCTGCGGCAAGGTCGACGAGACCCTTGGCGATAAGCACGACCGCTGCGAGCGTGGCGTACGAACCGTACGTGGAATCGAGACCGCCCGTGGCGATACCGACGCCGGCGGTGACAAGGCTGGCGATGCCCAAAACAAAGTAGATGAGAGCAAGGATTTTGAGAGTCTTGCGAGTGAAGCTCATGGCTGGTCCTTTCGATACGAGTACGCCAACTTGGCGCACCCAATGTACTGCACATATGGTGAAGCACATTGTAGTTCAACGCGGCGATGCATGCGTTTGAAAGCGTCTCTTGCCCGCACGGTCCAACCTTTCAAAAAAGAAAGCTGGGCGTAAGTCAAATCGATGGCAGCGTATGCGCGGCGCTGCGATGATGGGGCCATGGTAAGAGCTGGACCGAAGGAGAAGCCATGATGTACGGAGCAGGGCAAGTGTGTGAGCCGCGGTCGTTGGGAAGGCGCATGGGCGATTCCGTGATCGCTGCCGTGTGTACGGGATTGATGGCGGTGCTTTGCATTGGGATGCTGTGGGCCATGTCGCATGTGGGACAATAGCGGACGGTTGGGTGCTGGCATAAACGGCGCTCACGTATTCGTTTTGCTTGTTAAGGAGTATCCATGGGCGTCGTCGATCCCTTTTCTGTTGCTCGGGCCGCGGGGCTTGAGCTGATCGGGAAGTCCGAGGGCCTCACGCTCACCGACGGCACGATGGAGCTGCGCGCCGATTTTGACCGCCTGCTTTCACGACTCAAGCAGGGTCGCTTGCAGCAAGAGCTGCTGGTGAAGGCCGCACGCATAAAAGGTGCCGAGCAACCGTGGGCGATTGACGCCACGGCAGGCTTTGGCGAAGATTCGCTACTGCTGGCTGCTGCGGGCTTTACCGTCGATCTGTACGAGCAGGATTGCGTGATCGCGGCGCTGCTCCAGGATGCCCTGGATCGCGCGGCAGATGATCCGGCACTTGCGACAGCCGTGACGCGCATGCGCTTACATGCGGGCGAGGACAGTATTGCCGGCCTTTGCCATGCAGCTGAGCTGATCGGGCAGGGCGAACTCACCGCTCCCGACGTGGTGTATCTGGACCCCATGTTTCCCGAACGCACCAAGAGCGCGGCGGTCAAAAAGAAGTTCCAGCTCCTACATCATCTGGAACAGCCATGCGCCGATGAGGAGACGCTGGTCGAAGCTGCGCTTGCGGTGCATCCGCGCAAGGTCGTTATCAAGCGGCCGGTGAAGGGGCCGCTGCTTGCCGGCGTTAAGCCGAGCTATCAACTTGCGGGCAAGGCCGTTCGATACGATGTTTTGGTGCCGCCGCGCCCGTAGCTTGCGTGCGATGGCTGGCGCTCCGTCAGTGCCGTGCCGATGTGGGGTCTATTTCCAAGGGTGCGACGTCAGGTGCCAGCCGCCGCAGTATTCGCATTTGTAGCAGGCTAAGCCGTGCCGCCCGCGGTTTTCGCAGTCGGCCATAACGGCCTCGGCCTCGGCGCGCGTGTCGTAACGGTTTTTGCGTTCGCACGACTTGTAGCGCCAGGCTTCATTGCGCTCGGCGTTCAGGGCGTCGCGGCGCTCGTCTTCGCGCGCAAACAGGTCGCCCATATCGCCGCCGGTGGCAGCGCCCAAAAACTCGCTTTTGGCCTTTGACCAGGCGGCTCGCTTTTTGCTTCCCATCTGCTTCGCGCCCCTCTTCAAACGCTGGTATCATTGCTCAATCAAAGTGATACCAATAAACGTGAGGCCGCCGCGTGATGATCAGAAAAACCCTCGATACCGACATTCCCGCTGTCATGGCTATCTACGACGCTGCCCGCGCCTTTATGCGCGCGCATGGCAACGCCACGCAATGGCCCGAGGGCACGCCTTCTGCCGAGCAACTGGCTGCCGATATCGCCGCCGGTGGCAGCTATGTGTGCGAAGTCGACGGTCGCGTGGTAGCGACGTTTGCCTTTTTACCGGGCCCGGACGGGTGCTATGACGTAATTGAGGACGGGCAATGGCGCAGTGACACTCCGTATGCCGTGCTGCACCGTGTGGCGTCCGACGGCACCGCGCACGGTATCGCGGCTGCGATGTTTGCCTTTGCCAAAGAGCGTGCCGATCACCTGCGTATCGACACGCATCAGGACAACCTGCCCATGCAGGGTGCGAGCCTCAAGGCCGGGTTTAAGCGCGCCGGCATCGTGTATGTGTCAGACGGCACGCCGCGTGTTGCGTTTGACTGGCTGCGCGAGGCATAAGAGCGGAGACGCGTATCAACAATTCGCGCGAACGAAAATGGCTCCGGGTGGGGCCATTTTCGTTCGCTGCGCCGTTTTGAAAGCCGGCTTTCGCAAGGCGCGAACCTACGAAAATCGCCGCGCGGCAACGCGGGGCGATGAGCTCGGTCGGGGGATAGGGCCCGCTTCGCCCGCCGGCCCGTAAATTGTATCATCCAGTGTGGAACGAGGGTGCCCGTTGCCGCGTGCGATGGGCTTGCAATAAGAGGAGAGCCATGTCGAAGCAAGCGGTCGTTGGAATCTTGGCGCATGTCGATGCCGGCAAGACCACGCTGGCCGAGGCCATGCTGTTTAACGCGGGCCGCATTCGCAAGCGCGGCCGCGTTGACGATGGCGACTCGCATCTGGATACGAACGAGATTGAGCGTGAGCGCGGCATTACGATCTTCTCGTCGCAGGCTGTGCTCGACCATGGTGGCACCCACGTTATGCTCGTGGACGCTCCCGGCCATGTCGATTTTTCTGCCGAGGCGGAGCGCACGCTGCGTGCCCTGGACTACGCGATTCTGGTGGTAGGCGCCAACGATGGCGTACAGGGGCACACCGAAACCCTGTGGCGCCTGCTTGCGCGCTATGACATCCCGACGTTCATCTTTATCAACAAGATCGATTTGGAGAATCCCGGCCGCGATGTTTTGCTGGCACAGCTTGGGCAGCGTCTTTCCGAGGGCTGCCTGGATGCCAACGAACTGCTGGCGGGCGGCACCGTTCAGGAGGATGCTGCTGCGTTAGACGAGGCGGCGCTCGAGGAGTTTTTTGAGGCGGGTGAGCTTTCCTCCGCGACGCTGTCGCGCATGGTTGCTGAGCGCAAGCTCTTTCCCTGCTTTGCCGGCTCGGCGCTCAAGGACCAAGGTGTGGACGAGCTGTTGGATGGTATATGCGCGCTGATGCGCGAACAGGCGTGGCTCCCGGAGTTTGCCGCCCGCGTCTATCGCGTCAGCCGCGGGGACCGCGGCGAGCGCTTGGCTTGGGTTAAAGTGACCGGCGGCACGCTGCATGCCAAGCAGGTGATTGGCGGACGTTCCGGTGCCGAGACATGGGAGCAGAAGGTCGATCAGGTACGCATCTATAACGGCGATAAGTATGAGCTTGCCCAAGAAGTTGCTGCTGGCGGTATTTGTGCCGTGACGGGTCTTGCGCACGTTCGCCCGGGGGACGCCCTGGGCGCGGAGCCCGCGGGCGATGCGCCCGTCATTGCGCCGGTCCTCACCTATACGGTACTGCCGGGCGAGCACGATGTCCATACGGTGTTCCAAGCGCTGACCGAGCTTGCCGATGAGGACCCCATGCTCGGCGTAAGCTGGAACACGCATCTTGAGCAGATTCATCTGCAGTTGATGGGTGCGGTGCAGCTCGAGGTCGTGCAGCGGGTGTTGGCCGATCGCTTTGGCCTTTCGGTTTCGTTTGAGTCTGGCGGCATCCTCTATAAGGAGACTATTTCGCAGTCGGTCGAGGGCGTGGGTCACTTTGAGCCACTGCGCCACTATGCCGAGGTGCATCTGAGCCTGGAGCCGTTGCCAGCGGGTTCGGGCGTGCAGTTTGGCACCGTGGCCTCGACCGACGAGCTCGATCTTAACTGGCAGCGTTTGGCGCTCACCAACGCCATGGAGCGCGATCACCTGGGCGTGCTGACCGGCTCTCCCATCACCGATATTCGCATTACGCTCACGGGCGGTCGTGCGCATGCCAAGCACACCGAGGGCGGCGATTTTCGTCAGGCAACGTACCGCGCGATTCGCCAGGGCTTGATGCAGGCGCGTGAGGCCGGCGCGGCGGTGCTGTTGGAGCCGTGGTATCGCTTTGAGCTCGAGGTACCGGGGGAGTGCGTGGGTCGGGCGCTCTCGGATGCCACGCGCATGGGTGCCGAGTACGAGCCGCCGACGATGGCAGGAGACCGGGCGAAGCTTGTGGGTCGCGTGCCAGCATCCGAGGTGCAGGATTACGCGCTGGAGGTGGCTGCCTACACGAGCGGTCGCGGTCATCTATACCTGGAGTTCGCCGGCCATGCGGCTTGCCATGATGCCGAGCGCGTCATCGAGACGGCCGCCTATGGGCCCGAGGCCGATCTGCCCAACACGCCCGATTCGGTCTTTTGCTCTCACGGCGCCGGTTACACGGTCAAATGGTACGACGTACCCGCCGCGGCGCACGTAAAGATCGATCCCACCACCTTCCGCCCCTGGCGAGCAGCAGACGCCGAGTTTTTCGGCCACATGTGACAAAGGGACGGCTCCTCTGTCACATGCTATTGGTATAACTCGGTATAAGTTGGTATAACTATTGCCAGGGTTTGCCAATCCGAGGAGGCCGACATGAACCCAAATCCCTTTAAGCCCACGGCTGGCAAGCGGCCTCCGATACTCATCGGCCGCGAGTCGGTCATCGAGGATTTTGAGGAAGGGCTCGATAACGGCGCCGGAGCGCCGGGTAGGCTCATGCTCATTACGGGAAACCGCGGCTGTGGCAAGACGGTTCTCCTACGGGAGCTGCAACGTCTAGCCAATGAGCGCGGATGGGCGGTTGTCTCCGATTCCGCTTCGCTTGGCTTATGCGACCGCTTGGCCAACGCGCTTCGTTCGAATAAACCCGTTGTGACGTCAATGGAGTTCGGTCCGTCGTTTGACCGGATGTCGGTCGAGGCGGCGCGAGCAAAGGGCGAGACGTTGCGAGGGCTGGTCAACGAGCGCCTCAAGAGGCTCGGTCCAGGCAAGGGCATACTGTTTGCGATTGACGAGGCGCAATCGGCGTCTATCGAGGAACTGGCGGCTCTTGCCGTTCTCTATCAGCAGGTGCTCGGAGACCAGGATGCCACGGGCTTGCCCGATAGCGACCAGCGCGGTCTTGCGCTGACGTTCGCCGGCTTGCCCAGTATGGTTGACGATCTGCTCGAAGAGCCGAGCGTGACGTTTTTGCGGCGTGCCCAGCAGCGTACGTTGGGGGCGATATCTTTGCCCAAAGTGCGCGATTCGTATATCCAGACGGTCAAAGACGCTGGTCTTTACGTTGACGCGGAGACGGCGGACCTTGCGGCGCGCAAGAGCATGGGGCATCCCTACATGGTTCAGCTGGTGGGATATTACATGTGGAGGTCTGCCGTCCGGCGTGACTCGCGGGTCATCGAAAGGCGCGATGTCGAGGATGGCCATGCGGATGCCGTCTCCGAGTTCTACGAAGCGGTTGACGCGCCTCTGTATTACGGGCTGCGCAGTCCACAGCGCCTCTTTATCGAGGCCATGGTGGTTGACGAGGGCAAACCGACGCGCATGGCGGATATCATTGAGCGCTGCGATCGCACCCAGAGCTGGGCGAGTAAATATCGCGCAAGCCTGATTCGCGAGCGCGTCATCGAGGCTGCCGGATACGGCCTCGTCCGGTTTACCGTGCCCATGCTGGGCGAGTACATCCGCGATCGAGTTTTATGGCATGAGTAGGGTGATAAAGGTGACGGAACAGAAGATGAGCCCGCAGGCTATCGAGGTGCGTGGCGCACGTGTACACAACCTCAAGGACATCGATATCGATATTCCGCTGGGAAAGCTCGTGGGTATTGCCGGCGTATCGGGTTCGGGCAAGAGTTCGCTGGCGCTGGGGGTTCTTTATGCCGAGGGCTCGCGTCGCTACTTGGAAGCACTCAGCACCTATACTCGTCGTCGCCTAACACAGGCCGAACACGCCCAGGTGGACGAGGTGCTGCACGTGCCGGCGGCGCTCGCATTGCATCAGCGCCCCAGCGTGCCGGGCGTGCGCTCGACCTTTGGTACCATGACCGAGCTCAACAATAGCCTGCGTCTACTCTTTAGCCGCTGCGCCCATCACGTCTGCCCGCATTGCGGGGCGCGTGTGGAGCCGAGCCTTAACGTGGCTGCGGGCCTGTCGCTCACGTGCCCCGCATGCGGCCGCGAGTTCTACGCGCCGGGTGCCGAGGACCTTGCCTTTAACAGCGGCGGTGCGTGCTCTACCTGCGGCGGCACTGGTGTCATGCGCGAGGTGGACGAGGCGAGCCTGGTGCCCGACGAGTCAAAGACCATCAACGAAGGCGCGGTGCTTCCCTGGGGTACGCTCATGTGGGATCTGATGAAGCAGGTAGCCGGCGAGATGGGCGTGCGCACCGACGTGCCGTTTAACCAGCTCACGCCTCAAGAGCGCGACATCGTGTTTCATGGTCCGGCGGTTAAGAAGCACATTCTCTACGTCCCCAAAAACGGTGAGGGCGCCACGCCACTCGACTTTACCTACTACAACGCCGTCTATACCGTCGAGAATGCGCTCGCCAAGGTTAAGGACGATAAGGGGCTTAAGCGTGTAGCTCGCTTTTTGTGCGAGAGGCCATGCCGTGACTGTGGTGGCACGCGTCTCTCCGAGGCTGCGCGCCAGCCCCAGGTGCGCGGTATCAATCTGGCGCAGGCGGCGGCCATGACGCTGGGCGAGGCGATTGAGTGGATGCGCGGGGTGCCTGCATCCTTGCCGCCCGAGATGCGGCCCATGGCGACGGATATCTGCGATTCGTTTTTGAGCGCGGCCCGTCGTCTGGTCGACCTGGGTCTCGATTACCTTTCGCTCGATCGCGCCGGCGCCACGCTCTCCACGGGTGAGCGCCAGCGCGTGCAGCTTGCTCGCGTGGTGCGCAACCGATCGACGGGCGTGCTTTATGTGCTGGACGAGCCTTCGATCGGCTTGCATCCCGCCAATGTCGACGGCTTGGTGGGCGTGATGCGCGATCTGGTGGATGACGGCAACACCGTGGTTGTTGTCGACCACGATACACGTGTGCTGGCGGAAGCCGACTATCTGGTCGAGATGGGCCCCGTTGCCGGAGCAGGCGGCGGCAATGTGATCGCCGCTGGTACGGTAGACGAGGTCGAGCAATCGCAGAGCAGTCGCATCGCGCCGTTTTTGCGCGCCGAGCCCAAGCGCTTGTGTCCGCAGGTGACTGACGACGAAATGTTCGACCAGGGCCATATCCGCATGGCGACCGATGCCATCCATACCGTCAAGCCGCTCGAAGTCGATATCCCGCGCGGTCGCTTGGTTGCGGTTACGGGTGTTTCGGGTTCGGGCAAGACGACGTTGGTGCTCGAGACGCTCATCCCGGCACTCAAGGCGCAGGCAGCTGGCGAGCGCCTGCCGGGGCACGTGCGTTGGGTCGATGCCGAGGGTATTGCCCGCGCAAACCTGATTGACGCTACGCCCATCGGCGCCAACGTGCGCTCGACGGTAGCGACTTATGCCGACATCCATGATGAGCTGCGCCGCGCCTTTGCCCGTACGCCCGAGGCCAAGGCAGCCGGCTACAAGGCGGGCGCCTTTAGCTACAACACCGGCGCCTTGCGCTGCCCTACGTGTGACGGCACGGGCTCGATATCGCTCGACGTGCAGTTTTTGCCCGACGTCGAGATCATCTGCCCAGCATGCCGTGGTTCGCGTTACGCCGAGGCCGCCTCGCATATCCATCGCGAGGGTAAGGACGGGAGCTTGCTGACGTTGCCGCAGCTCATGGACATGAGTGTGGACGAGGCTATCGACGCTACGGTGGGGCTCAAGAAAGTTCAGGCGCGCTTGCAGACCTTGCACGACCTGGGCTTGGGTTACCTCACGCTCGGTGAGCCTACGCCGGCGCTCTCAGGCGGCGAGGCGCAGCGCCTTAAGCTCGCGAGCGAGATGGGCCGCGTGCAGGATGATGCCGTATTCGTATTCGACGAGCCCACGATTGGCCTGCATCCGCTCGATGTTCAGGTGCTGCTGAGCGTGTTTGACGGCCTCGTTGCCAAGGGCGCCACAGTCGTCGTGATCGAGCACGACCTCGACCTTATCCGTAACGCCGATTATGTGATCGACATGGGTCCGGGCGGTGGCGACGCCGGCGGGCAAATCGTCTGCGCCGGCACGCCGGGCGACATCGCGGCCTGCCCCGCAAGCATCACCGGTCGCTACCTATAGCCGAATGTGATAAAGGGACTGCCTCTTTGTCACATTGATTTCTATTTCACGCATTGAGCCGCGAGATAGTCGCGGAAGAATGGCAATTCAAATGCGACGAGCCCTCGTCCTCGTTCTCCAATGGTGCCGGCATCTATCATGCGGCGTCGGTAGCGGGAGACCTGCTGCGGCGAACGCTTAAGGCGCTCGACAAGGTCGGCGGTGGTGGACTCTTCCTCGTCATCGAGCATGGCGATGAGGAATCGCTTGTCCTCTGCAGTGAGTTCCCGATAGGTTGCCGCGAGGATTCGGTCGTCCATCTCGTCGCGCGCGATTTTGATTCCCAGGTCAAAGTCGCGTGACGAGATTTCCTTCGAATCGCTTGTGAGATCCCAGGCACGGTAGCCTACGAGTTGCAATAGGAAGGGAAAACCAGAGATCGAGCGAACGGCTCTATCGATTCCCTCGGCATCTGCTAGGCGATCGTTTTCCTGGATTGTGCGAATCAAGGCCTCGCGTACGTCATAGTCGGCAATGCGACCCAGATGATATTGTTGGGCGCGACGAAGGAACGAGACCGTCTTATGGTTCAGCAACGTCGAGACGTTGTTGGGAAGTCCCGCCATGAGCAGGGCGACGCGTTTTCCATCGGTCACAAAGTGCTGATACGTCGCTGCGAGCTGAATCATCTCGTCGAGTGTCGGGTCCACCTCGTCAACCGTGACGAGCAGACCAGTGCCCGCCTCGTTGAGCTGGTCGATGATGTCGCTCATGCGATAACGCCAGGTTGAGGCATCGTGAACGCGATTGACTTCGAAGTGGTTGGACGAGTCGATGAGATGGGCTGCGGCGCGTTTCGTCCCGAACTCGATTTCCTCAAGCATTCCCGGGAGCGCGGTCGTCTTTACGGCTATCCAGCCGTGGGATTCCGCCCTTGTCGCGAGCGACGACATGAGAGCGGTTTTACCGGTTCCACGCGCGCCTGAGAAAATCGAGGTCAATTCTGGGCGCCTGCGCTGGCTCAAGAAGGCACGGTCCAAATCCCGAATAATCTGTTGTCTGCCAGCGAGATGGGCAGGAACCTCGCCAAAACTGGGGGTAAACGGGTTCTCGAGATATTTCACAAGGCTCTCCTTTCACACCGCCATTTAACTTCATTTTACTTTAGTTAATTCTGATTAAAAGTGAGGGCTCTTTATCTAGAGCATCGATTAGGCGTGTGTGCCATCGGTGTGGCGCTTGAATGTGACAAAGGGACAGTTCCTTTGTCACATTCCCGGAAAGCCTGTTTGGCGCAGGGCTTCGTAGAGGACGATGGCGGCACTGTTGGAAAGGTTGAGAGCGCTGATGCGGTAGTCGTCCGGGTTGACGAAGTTGCCGCAGATATCCTGTTGAAGGATGGCCTCGTGGCTGTCCTCGGTATGCCCCAGCGATTCCTCGTGAGCTTCCCAAGCCTCGGCGTTATCGAGTGAGTCGCAATCGCGCAGCATGGGGATGCGCTCGCAACGCTCGGGCGCCGCGGCAAGCAGTGGCTCGGGAATGCCCGAGCTCTCGCTGCCAAAGACCAAAAAGTCGCCGTCGCGGTAGGTGCTTTGCGCATAGGTACGGCGCGCCTTTTTGGTCAGCAAGTGCAGGCGCTCGTCGGCGGGGGAGAGGTCGTTGCGCGCAAGGAAATCCTCCCAGCCGGCATAGGTGGTCACGTCCAAGTTTTGCCAGTAGCCCAGGCCGGCGCGACGTACTGTCTTGTCGTCGAGCGAAAAGCCCAGTGGCTCCACCAGATGTAGGCGGGCGCCGGTGACCACGCAGGTGCGACCGATATTGCCCGTATTGGCCGGAATCTCGGGCGCATACAGCACGATGTTGAACATGAATCTCCTTGGCTCAGAACGAAAAACCACCACGAAGGGCACCTTCGTGGTGGTTTGGCGGTTGCGTAGGCGGAAAAATGCCCGCTTGGATAAACCTAGGCGCGGTGCCAGTCGGTCAGGCAGGCATCGAGGGAGGCGATGAGCGCATCCTTGTCCATGTGACGGCCGATGATGCACAGGCTCGTCATGCGGTCGCCCGTCTCGTCGTCCCAAATATGCATGATCTCGGGGTTCTCGTCGATGATCTTCTGCTTCTCGCCCTCGGGCGCAGAGTCGACAAACAGGCCGTTTTCCATCAAGCGCATCTGGTGGCCGGCCTGCTCAAACATGTAGCACATGTCCGGATCGCCGGTCTGCCACAGCGGACCCTTGACGCGGATGACCTCATCGGGCCACTCCTGCTCAACAAAATCGGTGAACTTTTGCAGGTCAAACGGCTTGCGACGCGAGTACACAAAGGTCTCGATGTCGTACTCGAGCACCTCGGGGTCGTCGTGCTCCTCGGGATGCTCCATGGCCTCGATCCAGGCGGCGGAGTTGTAGGCGCGCATAAAGTCGAAGCGGCCGGTGTCGAGCAGCTCCTCCATGGGAACCTCGCCGTTTTGAGCCTCGACAATCACGGCATCCTTCTGCAGGCTGCGCACGATGGCCTTGAGCTCGGCGATCTGCTCGGGGCTCACGGTATCGGTCTTGTTGAGGATCAGTGTGGAGCAGAACTCAATCTGCTGGATGAGTAGGCTCTCGATGTCGTCCTCGTCGATATCCTCGGCCAGCAGGTCGCGGCCGCCGTTGAACTCGTCGTACATGCGGGCGCAATCGACTACGGCCACGATGTTGTCGAGTGCGAGCTTGGGCTCGCCGCCCACCTTGGCCTCGTCGCAGAAGCTCGAGATGGTGTAGGCGATGGGGATGGGCTCGCAAATGCCCGAGGCCTCGATGATGATGTAATCGAAGTCACCCGAATCGGCGATGCCCTGCAGCTGGTTGGCAAGGTCGTCCGAAAGCGTGCAGCAGATGCAGCCGTTGGTGAGCGGGATGAGGTCGTCGGTCTCGGAAAGGCCGCCGTCGGCGATGAGGCTGGCGTCGACGTTGATCTCGCCGATGTCGTTGACGATTACGGCGGCGCGGATACCGCCATCGTTAGCGAGGATGTGGTTGAGCAACGTGGTCTTGCCGGCACCGAGGTAGCCGGTAAGCATGATGATCTTCACGGGTTTGTTGGGCATGTGCCCTCCTTTGTTAGACATGGCTTACAGTTGAATCATATGCCAAACGCCTGCTCTTATACCCACGCGCTGGCAAATAACACAGGCTACTCCCAGGCTCCCCATACATCGGGGCAATAACCGACGGTGGCCTTTTTGCCGTTGCGCACGATGGGCTCGGCTAGAACCTGCTGGTTCTCGAGCAGCTTGTCGAAACGCTGGCTGGGGGTGAGGTGCTGGATGAGCGCGAGTGTCTCCTCGTCCTTGGCCTTGGGATTGAGCAGCTTGTCGATGCCGCCGACCGCCTGCATCACGCTCGTGAGCTCGCCCTTGCTCATCTCCTTTTCCTTAAGGTCAATAAACTGCACCTTAATGCGGCGCTCCTTAAAATAACGCTGCGCCTTCTTGGTATCGAAGGACTTTTTGGTGCCGAAGATTTGCACGTTCATAGTATGTTCCGCCGTTCTAGCGAATGAAGTTGGTCGTTGCGCGATCGGCTTCGGGTGCGTTGATGCCGGCGGCCTGTCCTGCCTCGATGCAACGCAGGAGCCAGGCCATGTTTTTGCCGATGTTTCGCATGGTGGCAAGGCCCTCGGCGTCCCCATCGGCGTCGCCGGGCACGCGGCCAAACACGTTGTTCCAGTAGGTGGAAGCGACCACGGGCATTTGCTTAATGGTGAAGTACTTGTTGAGCACATCGAAGGTGGTCGACGTGCCGCCGCGACGGGCGACGGCGACTGCGGCGCCGGGTTTGTGCTCAAAGGCATGCCCGCCTGCATAGAAGGCGCGATCGAGGGCCGAAAGGATGCGGCCGCTGGGGTGCGCGTAGTAGACGGGCGAGCCAAAGACAAAGCCATCTGCCTGCTCGGCGGCAGCGATGAGCTCGTTCACCACGTCGTCGTCAAAGGTGCAGCGTCCGCCAAGCTTGCCGCACTGACCACAGCCAATGCAGTCGCGAATGGGCTTGGCGCCCAGCTGGAACACCTCGGTATCGATACCCTCGGCATGCAATTGCTCGGCGACTTCGGCAAGCGCGCGAGCGGTGTTGCCGTTTGCCTTGGGGCTACCGTTGACTAAAAGAACCTTCATCACAAACTCCCTCTGCTGTCGATGACTTCTGCAGAGGATTATCGCACGATGGGGGAGGCGGCGCGGGCGCGGCGTTAATCCAGTTTGGTACCTGGCACCTGCACGGCTTTCCCGAGCAACGCTTTGAGCTCGTTCAGAATGGAAACGGGCTGACGGTCGACGCCGTCCAGATGGAGCGTGGCCACGCGAATGGGCGGCTGATATTCAAGCGAGCCGATGAGCACGGGAGAACCCAGGAACCGTTCGATGTCGCTTGCGATCTCGTCGATCGCCTCGGGGCCGAGCTCGTCGAAGAGTGCCACGAACGTTGGTCCCGTCGAGCGGAACAGGCGGCCCTTGCCGCGCGAACAATCCATGAGGCAGGCGGCGCTTTCGGCGAGCACGCGGTCGCCTGCATCGAATCCAAAGCGGGCATTGACCTCGGCGATATCGTCGACCTTAATGGCAATAAAGCCTGCCTCGTGCGGCACGTGGCGCATCTCTCCAATAGCGTTGACCAGTGCGTGGACATCGCCCAGGCCCGTTACCGAGTCGGTCGTATCCGCTAGGCTTCGGTTGACGATAATGCCCACATACATGCTGGGCTCGGTATCGGTGCCGTCCAAGCGGTAGCCCGTGCAGTCGCAAAGCACGTATTTTCCGGTGGCATCCATTACGCGATACTGCATATAGTGGAAGTGCCATGTGCCGTTTATCACCATGTCGAGCTCGGCACGTACGTTGTCGCGGTCCTCGGGATGAACGCGGGCGAGCCACATGTCGAGTGAGTTAAAAGGGTGCTGGGAGGGCAGGTCAAAATCGCGCACGGCGTTAACCGACCATTGCGATTCTCCCGTATCGAGATTGAGGATAAACGGATAGCGCGTCTCGGAGCTCATGGAGATCGCTTGGAACACCCGGTCGTTGCAGGGAAGCTGATCGACGATTGGGCGTTGCGGCGCGTCATCGTCTTTCGGTTGCTGCACACGATGCATAAGCTTATAGCGATACATCTTGCGATCGGCATCCATCGTCATCTGGCGACGCGTGTCGCCAGCAAGTGGATCGACGCGCGAGCAGCCAAAGCTAAAGCTGCCGATCATGGGCGCCTTGCCACCTGAGCTCGCCTCGATCAGCCTGGTACGTACCTGCTCCAAGCGCTGCTCGAGTTCAATCTCGTTTGCGGAGAGCGAGATGAGCACAAACTCGTCTCCACCGATACGGAACAGCATCTCATCGTGCTCCATGGTTTCGGAGAGCGTGCGGCAGATGCTCAGAATATAGCGATTGCCTTCGGCGTGGCCAAACCTATCGTTGCAATGCTTGAGATGGTCGATGTCAATATAGGCGCAGGTGAAGGGGTCGCCTTTGCGCCAGAGTTGCTCGACGTGACGGTCGAATCCGTTGCGGTTGCCCAAGTTGGTGAGCGGATCGATATAGGCGTTGCGCTCAAGCAGCTGGCGCTCTTGTTGCAGGATGGCATGCGTCTTTTGCAGTTGCTCACCAACGGCGCGTAGCTCAGCAGGCAGCGCGGCAACATCGAGTTCGGCGGTCGAGACGCCGTTCGCAAGTCGCTGAAGATAGGCAATAATCGATTGCTCGCCCAGGCGATATGACTCGTTCATGATGGATAACCTCCTTGGGCGGAACAACGGTTTGTATCATATCCCCAATTCGGTTTGAATTGGGGATATAAGTTAGCTAATGGAGACAAATGCCCCCTTCGACGGTGGCGTTTTGCGCGCGAGCGTATCAGTTGTTATTGCCACCATCGAGCAATGCCTCAAAATCCTTCGCAGGCATGGGGCGGTAGTAGAGGAAGCCCTGAGCGTAGCGGGCGCCCATTTGTCGTAGCATGTTTGCCTGCTCATTTGTCTCGACGCCTTCGACCACGACGGGCAGATGGAGCGACTGCGCCATTTCGAGCATCGATGAAATGATTTGCGTGCTGCGGCCTTGATCGCGGTCGGTGGGCACAAAGGTGCGGTCGAGCTTGATGACGTCGACGTTGACGTTCTTGAGCATCGCGAGCGTGGACTGACCGGTGCCAAAATCGTCCATATAGGTCGAGAAGCCGCGGGTGTGCAGATCTGCGGTCAGCTTATCCACGGCCTCGGATTCTCCCGTATAAGCCGTCTCGGTGATCTCGATACGCATGAGCTCGGGCGGTAGGTTGTATTGGGCGGCGAGCGCCCCCATATGTTCGGCAACGTCGCAGGCAAGGATATCCACGCGCGACACATTAAGCGAGACCGGAACCACGCGAAGACGGCGATCGAGACGCTCGCGAAGCCATATGGCGACACCCTGCCAAATGTACTTGTCGAGCGTCACTACAAAGCCGCTTTCCTCGAGTGCGGGGATAAACGTTGTGGGCGAAATGAGAGAGCCGTCCTTGTCAATCCAGCGGGTGAGTGCTTCGGCGCCAATAATCTCGCCGGTTTCCATATCGACCTGGGGCTGAAGATAGTACGTGATGCGACCATTTGACAGCGCGTACTGGAATTCGGTCAGCGTGCGGTGGAACGCGACTTCGCGCTCGTACTCCGCGGGGCGGAAAATAGCAATGCGCTCCTTAAAGTCGTTTTTTGCGCGTCGATTGGTAAACATGGCCTTTGCCTGCGCATCGATGGTGATTTCCTCATTGGAGTCGATGGGGTAAACGCCCATGGACGGCCAAAAACCTACGCCGTCATCATGTCTGGCTACGGCCTCGCGAACGCGGTTGTAGATTTGATGGACGGTGATGTGCTTAAAGGGGATGAGTACACAAAAGTCATCTTGGCCCCAGTACCCTGCGACGCCCATATCGGCATTCTCGATGTCCTTGAGGACCGTGCCCACATCGGCGAGTACGCGGTCGCCCTCGGCCTGGCCGTGCCATTCATTAAACAGGCGCATGTGGCCCATGTCGACTGTGGCGATGCACCAGGTGCCGTTGCGCCTTGCCTCGAGAAATGCGTTGGCGCGCCGCATAAACTCGCTGGGTCGATAGAGGCCCGTGAGCGAGTCGATACGTTCGGCTATGGCGCTTTTGCGCTCCGCCTCGGGTATGGGGAGGCTGTCGTTGGGAACAAGCCCGCCGGCCGTGCGAAGGCGACGGTCGAGTTCGCCTAAAACGGCGGTCGCTTGATGGGTTAAGTGCTCGTAAAAGGCCGGGACGACAAGGCAGACGGGAGTAATGGTGTCGCCTGCGATTCGAACAGGAGCGAAAACGGCCTCTTTAAGGTGGCGGGTCAGTTGCTCGAATGCCTCGTGGTCTAGTTCGTTGCTGAGCACGACGAACTGGACGCTTCGTGAACGGTAGACCCGGCTCCTGCCGCGGGTGATCGACAGCATGCGGCCTGCGTATTCGGCAAGCATGTTGTCGACAGCCTCGGCCCCGTAGAGCTCGTTGAGTTTTGTCGTGCCACGAACGCGCACCGCTATAAGCCCTGTCTCGCAACGATCGCGGCGGCAGGCGTCGATGGCGTTGACCAGCATGCGCTGCGTTCCGAGGCCTGTGGCAGCGTCGACGGTTTCGGCAAGTGAGTGGTTGACGAGCTCGCCGACATAGAGCGAGGGGACATTTCCGTCGCCGTCGATACGAAACCCGCGAGCACGGCAAAGGACGTAGTCGCCGACGGCGTTGCGCACACGATACTGCATGACGCGACGGTGCTTGGTGCCGTTGTAGACTTGGTCGATGTCGTTGATGCAGGCCTCAAGGTCGTCGGGATGGACGCGCGTTTTCCAGTAATCGCGACAGTTGTCTATGTGCTCCGAGGGAAGGCCAAGATCGCGCAAGGCACCTTGTGACCAAAGGGTGCGATGTTTGTCCAAGTTCTCGATAAAGAAATAACGGCCCTCGTTGAGCATCGAAAAGGCGTCAAAAATACGATCGCTTATTTCGAAGTCGTCGGCGTGGACTTGCGTGATATTGCGTCGATCGAGGTGCATGGCATGACGTAGCTTGTAGTCGTACATGCGATGGTCGGCATCGAGCGTCATGCGATTGGAAGCTTCGCCCAGGGCGGGGTCGGCATGTGACACTCCGTAGCTAAACGAGTGGGGCATCTCGGAATCGTTGTTTTTGAGCAGAACCGTTCGGCAGTGTTTCAGACGTTCGGCGAGGTCGTCCTCGGTTGCAATCGTAGATAGGATGGCAAACTCGTCGCCGCCTATGCGAAACGCCGCTTCGCCCACCTTCATATACAGCTTAAGATAGAGACTTACCTGCAAGATATAGCGGTTGCCCTCGTCATGCCCAAAGACGTCGTTGCAGTGCTTGAGATTGTCGATATCGATGAACGCCATGGTAACGGGGGCGTCCTGCTCCCAGAGCTCCTCGAGGGAACGGGCAAAACCGCCGCGGTTGCCAAGCCCAGTAAGCTGGTCGGTAAAGGCAGTCCTGATCAGATCCTCCTGCCGCTTGAGAAGGTCACGGACGGTCTTTTCGAGCGTTTCGGTGTAATTGCTGACAGTATCCATGTTCTAAGCGGCTTTCTGAGGTCGGGGCGGATTGCGTCGGGCGAGCTCGTTGTGTACATGCGTCGTTGCTCGGCGTTTTGCGTGTATCCAGGCCCCCGCCTTGCTGCGTTGTTGAGTTAATTTGTCGGCTAATGTTCGCTGTTGATAACAGCTGAGTAGTGTAAACAACAGTACACAATTATATATGGGTGCACATGCTGTGGGCGGCTATTATTCGACAGGCGGTAGCGCGACGATGCGATGTTCGATGAAAATGCGACTGAGACGATATATGTTGACGGGTATACTTGTTCCGTTTGAATTTGTGGGGACGGAGATGGTCGTATGGCACAGTCAAATACGACGCGCACGGTGGGGCTGGCACTCGAGGGAGGCGGCTACCGCGGTATGTATACGGCGGGCGTGCTCGACGTTTGGATGGAGCACGGCTTAACTTGCGACCATATGGTGGGTGTCTCGGCGGGCGCGGCGTTTGGCTATAACTTTAAATCGCGCCAGATCGGCCGCGCCATTCGCTACAACAAGGCCTATTGTGCCGACAAGCGCTACGCAAGCGTGACCAGCTGGCTGCGAACCGGCGATATGTTCAATGCCGATTTTGCCTATCACGAGGTGCCCATCGAGCGCGATCCCATCGACCTGGAGACATATCGCGCCTGCCCCATGCGATTTACGTGCGTGTGTACCGATATCGAGACGGGCAAGGCCGTCTATCACGACCTGCCGTATGGCGACGAGCGCGATATCGAGTGGATCCGGGCGTCGTCGGCAATTCCCGTGGCGACGCGTCCCGTTGCTATTGACGGGCATAAGTATCTGGATGGTGGCGTGGCTGATTCTATTCCCAGCGCATGGCTGTTTGCGCAGGGATATGACCGCAATATCGTGGTACTCACGCAGCCGGCGGGCTTTGTGAAGCAGCCCAACAGCGTGATGCCCATGCTGCGGCGCGTGTTCCGTCACTATCCGGAGTTTGTCGCAGCGCTCGAGCATCGGCATGAGGTCTACAATGCCACGCTCGATGACCTGGCACGTCGCGAGGCCGCCGGCGAAATCTTTGTGGTGCGGCCGAGCGAATCGGTGAAGGTGCCGTCGCTGTGTCGCGAGCCCGATGAACTTGAGCGCATCTACCAGATTGGTCGCCGCGATGCGGAGGCGACCTTGCCGGCACTGGAGGCATATCTGGCAGGGTAGAGGCTGCTGCCGCCATCTCGGCGGAAAGCGCATCCCGGAATGGAGATCCAAACTGGGATGCGTTTTCCATTGCTGAAGTTATGGGGTCGCGGAGCAACTGCTCGGCCTATGCCTATGCCTGCTGCCAGGTGTCGACGAGCTCCTTGGCCGCGGCGTAGGGGTCATCGGCGCTGCAGACGGCACTCACCACAAAGAAGCCGTCGACGCCGGTGGCCTTGAGCTGCGGCAAGTCGGCCGTCTTGACGCCGCCGCCCACCACGATGGGCACGGGGCTTGCCGCGTGGAGTGCGGCCAGGTCCTCAAAGCTCTTGGTGATGATAGAGCCGTCGGCCGCGCGTCCGCAGTCGCGCTTGGTCTCGGTCTCGTGGAGTGGGCCGATGCCCAGGTAGTCGACTAGGCTCATGTCGGCGGTCTTGACGTACTCGAGCATCTCCTCGCAGCGGGCCGAAAGGCCCACGATGGCATCGGGGCCCAAAAGTTTGCGGCAGACCTCGACGGGAATGTCGCTCTGGCCTACATGCACGCCATCGACAGCAATACCCTGCTCGCGCGCGGCGAGTACGCAGTCCAGGCGGTCGTCGATTAACAGGGCGACCCGACCGGTCTTGCCGGCCTGTGCGATTGCCTGCGCGGCGTCGCCGGTCAGCGCGATGATCTCGCGGGCGCTTGCCACCTTGGAGCGCACCTGGATGCAGGTAAAGCCTGCGTCGAGCGCCTGGGCCACCACATCGCCCACGGGGCGCCCGAGCGTGTTTTCGGGGCCGAGTACCAGATAGGCCGAGATATCAAGGTTGTCGCGGATGCTCATCGTGCTTCCTCCTGCTTTTTGATCTGTGCTTCCATGCGCTCGAGTTTGCCGGTCATGGTGTCGGTAAATCCGGGTCGAATATCGGCTTTGAGCACGACTTCGGTGCGGATGCCCTTGCTCGCCAACACAAAGGTTGCGTCGCGCACGACCTGCATGACCTCGTCCCAGTCGCCCTCGATCTCGGTGAACATGGAGGTGGTGCGGTTGGGCAGGCCGCTCTCGCGAATGACACGCACGACCTCGGCGACCTCGGCGGATAGCTCATCGCCGGTGCCGCACGGGGCGATGGCCACGGCGACGAGCGTGTTCATGCTGGCATTGGTTGCGGGTTCGGACATGGCCTATGCCTCCTCGAGCTCGAGTCGGTTATCGGCGATGTCTTGGGCGGTTGCGCGGTAGAGCTCGTCGATAAAGGCGACCTTAAAGCTTGCCGGGGCGTCGGCGACAGCGGCGGCACGCGTGCCGGCCACGTTGTAGACGGCGGTGCCGCAGACGGCTGCCGTAAACGGGTCGGCGGCGCAGGCATACACGGCCAGCACGCCGCCCTGCGAGCAGCCGCAGCCGGTGATCTTGGACATGAGCGGGCTGCCGCCGTGAGACTTGGCCACCGTCGTGCCGTCGGTGATTAGGTCGACTTCGCCCGAGACCACAACGGCGCCACCGGTGTGGCGAGCGAGCGCCACGGCGGCATCGCGGGCGGCGTCGACCGTGTCGGTGGTATCGACACCACGCACGCGGCTCAGATCAGCCGCCTCGCCCTCAAGACCCCACAGGCCGGCGAGTGCGATAATCTCGGAGGCGTTGCCGCGCACGATGGCGGGCTTGTACTGCTTGAGCTCGTTTACCAGCTGGGTGCGCAGGCTGCCGATACCCAGGCCCACCGGATCGAGCACCCAGGGCTTGCCGGCGTCGTGTGCCGCCTTCGCCGCGCGGGGAATCGTCTGCTCGTAGATAGGGAAGAGCGTGCCCATGTTGAGATAGATGGCGCCGCCGCCGGCAACGAGCGCTTCGCCCTCGTCGGGCAGATAGACCATGGCGGCCGATCCGCCCACGGCGAGCTGTGCGTTGGCGACAAAGTCGATCGTCACCGTGTTGGTGATGGAGCCGGCCATCGGATTGGTGGCGCGAATTTCCTCTACGGCCTTGACCATATGTTGCTTAAGCTGTTCCGAATCAATCACTGCACATGCCTCCTTGGCATAGAAAAGGGGCGCTGTGCATAGACAGCGCCCCTGTAAAGGCGGCATGCTCCCTACGCCAGCATTAACTGACAGGTTCAAAGGATTGGGCCCCATGCCCTCTCAGCCTTGTGGTTTGCACCGCCGGCACTCCCGCATCGAATCTGTTGTTCCCTATACTAGCGCACCTGCCAAAAAGGGACAGGTTTATTTTGGCAGGTCGTTACAATAGGTAGGACCGATACGAATGGGGGCCTTATGATTAAACTTGTGCTGACCGATATGGACGATACACTGATTCCAGCCGGGCATGACGGCGCCAGCGACTACGCCATTGAGGGTATTCATGCCATGCAGGCGGCGGGTCTGCACTTTGGGCCGGTTTCGGGTCGTCAGCCGTCCGCGATGGGCTGGATGTTCAAAAACCGTTCCGAGTGTTTTTCGACCGGTGCGTTCTGTAACGGCCAGGTGATGTTTGTCGACGGCGAAGTAGTCGCTTCGCGCGCAATCGACAATGATGCTCTGATGCGTTTGGCTGACTATCTGGAGCAAGAGACCGACGATACATTTCTAAAAGTCTACAGCCTGGGCGATGACTTTTGGGGCAACGATGCCTATTGCGTGACGAGCAATCCCGAGCGTGTGCGTCGCGCTATGGAGTCGGGCGGCAATGCGTGGCTCAAAGGCGAAGAGGCCCCGTGTCGTCCCGTCGTCGATGGCGCGCCGGTGTTTAAGGCGAATATCTGGAGTGCCCGTTCGCGTGAGGAGCTCGCGGAGCTACGCGAGCGCGTTGCCGTTGAGGTGCCGGAACTCTCGCTTGTGTTTCCCAACAACCGAGTGCGCCTGTTCGACATCCTTCCGGATGGTTGGGACAAGGGCTGCGCTGCGCTGGAGCTGGCGCGCGCCTTGGGCCTGACGCCCGACGAGGTGGCCGTATTTGGCGATTCCGATAACGATCTGCCCATGATCGATGCCGTTCCCAACTCCGTTGCAGTTGCCAATGCCAATGAGGCCGTCACGGCTGCCGCGCGCTGGCATATCGGCGCCGCGGCAGATGATGCGGTCGCCGGGGCTCTGCATCAGATTGCCGCCTGCGCCGCGACGGGGGAGATGCCGCCGTTTATGCGTCAGGAGGGTGCAGCCGACGCGAATTTCGCGAACAGCTAAGGAGACAGCCATGAAGCTCCAGCAGCTCAGATATGTCGTCAAAGTTGCCGAATGCGGCAGCATTACCGAGGCCTCGCGCCGTCTCTTTGTGTCGCAGCCTTCGATTACCGCGTCGATTCGCGATCTCGAAAACGAGATGGGTGTGCACATCTTTGAGCGCACCAACAAGGGCGTCATTGTGTCCGAGGAAGGCGAGACCTTCTTGGGCTATGCGCGCCAGGTACTCGACCAGGCCGACCTGCTCGAGGGCAAGTACAAGGGCGCATCCGAGCAGGTGCCGCACTTTAGTGTGAGCTGCCAGCATTATTCCTTTGCCGTCAACGCGTTTGTCGACGTGATCCGCGAGTTCGATGCCGCGCGTTACGACTTCACCCTGCGCGAGGAGCAGACTCACGAGATTATCGAGGATGTCGCGCATATGAAAAGCGAACTGGGCATCCTGTACTTATCCGAGCATAACCGCGAGGTCATCGAGCGCATGCTGGTGGCCAACGAGCTCGTGTTCGAAGGACTCTTCTGCGCCACGCCGCATGTCTTCGTCTGCGCCGACCATCCGCTGGCGGACCGCTCCAGCGTGACGCTCGAGGATCTGGAAGACTACCCGTTCCTGTCCTACGAGCAGGGCAGCTACAACTCGTTTTACTATTCCGAGGAGCTGACCTCGACGTTCGAGCGTCGCAAAAATATCCGCGTGCGCGACCGTGCGACGTTGTTCAATTTGGCCATGGGCCTCAACGGCTACACGGTATGCTCGGGCGTGATCAGCCACGAGCTCAACGGCCCCGGCATTATCTCGATTCCGCTCGACGTGGACGAGTACATGGAGATTGGCATCATCACGCGCAAGAACACGACGCTTACGCGCTACGGTCGGGCCTATATCGACGCGATTCGTCAGCATATCTAGGCTGCTGTGCTCCGCACGGTTCAAGTCTCTTTATGACAGTCCAGACTGATATAGGAAACATCTATATCAAACTGTTATAAACGTATATTTTACGATGGTCATATGAGCGCTCATACTCTGTCCCAGCAAAGCAACCAATGCAAAGGGAGATATCTATGAGCACTTCGATTCAACCGAACGCGCCGTTTCGCGCCGATATCGTCGGCAGCTTTCTTCGTCCGCAGGCTGTAAAGGACGCCCGTGCCGCCTATGTCGCGGGTAAACTCGACGCTTCCGGCCTTAAGGCCGTCGAGGACGATGCCATTCGCGATTTGGTGGCCAAGCAGAAGGCCGCCGGCCTGCAGGTGATCACCGATGGCGAGTTCCGCCGCAGCTACTGGCACCTCGATTTTATGTGGGGCCTTAACGGCATTGAGCGCCGCACCTCACGCACGGGTTATATGTTCCATGACGAGGAGACGACAGCCGACACCGCCGTGGTTACCGGTCCCATTAGCGGCGAGAACCACCCGTTCGTCGAGCATTTTAAGTTCGTCAAGGCGCTTGAGGAGGAGGGCCAGGTCGCACGCCAGACCATTCCGGCGCCGATCCAGACGTTCTCTGAGGTCACGCTCGATCGCTGCGATGGCCAGCAGGAGAGCCTGCGCGCTGTCTATAAGACCGATGAGGAACTTGCCGACGCCATTGCAGCCGCTTATCGCACGGTGATCGCCGACCTGTACGCAGCAGGCTGCCGCAACATCCAGTTTGATGACTGCACCTGGGGCATCTACTGCGATACCGATTTTGTCGCCAAAACCGGCATGAGCCCGGTCGACCTGCAAAAGGTAAGCGAGCTGGGCGTGGCGCTCAACAACGCCGCCATCGAGGGCAAGCCCGACGATTTGGTCATCAACACGCACGTGTGCCGCGGCAACTACCACTCCACCTACGCTTTTGAAGGCGGCTACGACCCTATCGCTCCGTATCTGTTCGCACATGAGAATGTCGATGCGTTCTATCTGGAGTTCGACACGCCGCGCGCCGGCGGCTTTGAGCCGCTCAAGTACGTCGCTCCCGGCAAGAAGGTCGTGCTGGGCTTGGTAACCACCAAGGCGGCAGAGCTCGAGAACGAGGATGTTATCGTCGAGCGCATCCGCGAAGCCGCTAAGTACGTGCCGCTCGAGAATCTGTACCTGTCGCCCCAGTGCGGCTTTGCCAGCTGCGAGATTGGCAACAAGCTGACCGAGGACGAGCAATGGGCGAAGATCGCGCTGGTCAAGCGCATTGCCGAGCGCGTTTGGAAGTAACGCTAGCGTTTGCAGGTGGCGGCGCGTGCGAGGCATTGCGTATCGCGTACAATGGTTCGGATCGTATCGTTCGGGCAGGTTATCCGATATGCCTGATCGCCCTTCCATCATGAAAGGACATCCATGCCCCAGTTCTCGACGCCCACCGTATCTGAACTCGAGGAGACTGCTGAATAGTAGCTGCGTTCAGCCAAATTAAAAATGGCGTCCATGCGTATGTACGCGTGGACGCCATTTTTAATGCGTCAGTATCCAGTGGATGCCGCGCGCCATGCGCAGGTCAGTTTGGGCAAAATGATTGCCGGGGTTGAGCTCCAGCGTTGTTGGGATGTCGCGCTCGATAAACAGCTCTTCCATCGCACGCGTATCGTCGAGTACGTGCCGCATCATGCGGTTGGGCGTCTTGGTTTCCTTTTTACCGAGCGACAGATAGGCGACGTCGGGCGTAGCCGTCATCGTGCGCTCGCGCGCGTAGTCGATAAAGCCGGGGAACCACAGCGACCCCGATGCACTCGCCGCGCGCTCAAAGACATCTGTTTGCCAAAGTGCCCACAGTGCAAAAAGACCCGCCAACGAGTAGCCGGCAACGCCGCGCCAGGCGGGCGGTTGCGGGAGCGATGATTCGGCCTGGGGGATTATCTGCTTCAACAACTCGTCAAGAAAACCAGCAGCCTGTCCACCAAAGGGCTCGGCATCTCGTATAGTTCCCTCGCATTCCCAGGGGCTCAGCTCGCGATTCCAATCGAGCTCTCCAATGGCGACAAGGGCGAACGGCGGGCAGTCGAGCTCTCGGCAGCGCTCGTAGACTTCACTACCGTCGCCCATAACCACGGGGAGGTAGATGACGGGCGCGCCTTCCGCACACTCTGAATAAACGGTTATCTGCTTATGATGCGCTTCCAAGGCAGGCTTCTCTCGGTGTTGTGATATTGACAGCCTTAATTGTCGCACGCTGACACGGGGGCAGACGCTAAAAGAAAGGCGCGGAGCCGCTCGATGCGATTCCGCGCCTTGTTGTTTTGCTTTAGCAGACTATGCCGTTACGCCACGAAGAAGTAGACAAGGAAGGCAAGGGCTGCGATCCACATGAGCGGCTTGATCTTGGAGGCCTCGCCCTTAAAGAGCGCGACGATCACGTAGGCGATAAAGCCCAGGCCGATGCCGGCAGAGATGGAGTAGGTGAAGGGCACGCCGGCGACAATCATGAACGCCGGGAAACCCTGCGACACGTCGGACCAGTCGATCTCGGAGGCCTCGCTCATCATGAGGTAGCCGACGTAGACCAGAGCACCGCAGGTGGCGGCGCTGGAAACGATGGTGACGATGGGGGAGAAGAACGCGGCGAGAATGAACAGCACGCCGGTGGTGACGGAGGTGAGGCCCGTGCGGCCACCGTCGGCGGCGCCGGAAGTGGACTCGACGAAGGTGGTGATGGAGGAGACACCCATGAAACCGCCCACAGCAGCGGCGGCGGAGTCGACGATCAGGATCTCCTTGATATTCTCGACGTTGCCGTCGTCGGTGAGGAACTCGCCCTGCTTGGCCACGGCCATCGCGGTGCCCATGGTGTCGAAGAAGTCACTCATGAGCAGCGAGAACGAGATGACGAGGAGCGCGGGGTCGGTAAGGACCTTGACGATGGCGGGCACGCCGCCGGCGTCGGCGATGGGGCCACCAATGCTCGAGAAATCGAGCGGGGCGATGATACCGGTCGGAGCCTGGGTCACACCTAGGGGGATACCGGCGATGACGGCGACGACGATGCCGATGAGCAGCGAGCCGGGGACGTTGCGGCAGGCGAGGGCGACCGTCACCAGGATGGAGATGATGCCGACGATGAAGGTGGGGGAGGTGATGTCGCCCAGACCGACGAGTGTACCGGCGCCAGCGGTGATAATGCCGGCATCGCACAGGCCAATCATGGCGATGAACAGGCCCAGACCCACTGAGATGGCGTGACGCAGGACAACCGGGATGGCGTCCATGATGGCCTCGCGCAGGCCACAAAGCACGAGCAGCAAGATGACGACGCCCTCAAGGAAGATGACGCTCATGGCCACGTGCCAGTCACCGCCGCAGACGGTGGTGGTGATTCCGGCGATCATCGCGTTGACGCCTAAGCCCGACGCGCAGGCGAGCGGGCGGTTGGCGAAGATGCCCATGCAGATGGTCATGATGCCGGCGCCCAGGCAGGTGGCGCAGGCGAGCGCTCCCGCATCGATGCCAGCGCCCGAGAGCACCGCGGGGTTGACGGCGATGATGTAGGCCATCGCCAGGAATGTTGTCAGTCCAGCGCGGAGTTCGGTCCCGATTGTGGACTTGCGCTCACTGACGTGAAAAAGTTCGTCCATGCATACCCTTTCCTTGTTCGGCCCCGAGTTTAGGCCGATTGACACGAATTCAACTACTATAGCCCCTTTACGACGCTGTTGTTCCTCGCATGTTGATGTTCGGCGCTTTGTAGCAGACGGACGGTATTTTTCGCATGAAAATGTGTGGGTACCGTATACTTAAGCGGTTACAACGACCCCTATGGAGGAACGTATGATTAAAGAGCTTTGCCACGACGAGGCTATCCTGTCCCAGCGTTGCGAGGTTGCGACCGTCGAGGACGAGTCGGTTGCTCAGGACCTGATCGATACCATCAAGTCGCTCGACGATGCCGGCTGCCTTGCCGCTAACCAGATTGGCGTTACCAAGAAGGTTTGCGTCTACCTGGACGATGCCGGCGAGCCTCACGTACTCTACAACCCCCGTCTGGTGTTTGGCCTGGGCGCCAGCAAGATGGAGGAGAGCTGCCTGACGCACGAGGAGGTCACCAAGTCCACGCGCTATATCAAGTGCAAGGTCGCCTTTGATCAGATCGTCGACGGCAAGATGAAGGAGTGCCGCCGCGACTACGCGGGCTTTGAGGCACAGATGATCCAGCATATGATCGACCACTGTCTTGGAAAGTTGGTCTAAGGGGACCAAAGCACCGCACCTTGCCGCTCAATCGTCGCTCGCGTACCTTAAGTACGCTTCGCTCCTCTTTCGTGGCAATCTGCGGCACTTTGACCCCTTAGACGACCTGCGGGGTTAACTTGGTTGAGTTTATCCTGCTTGAATAGTCCGGGCGTGACATTGTTGTCATGTCCGGGCTTTTGTGTTTAGCGCCTTTTTGTTTGGAGACAATGAAATTAGCAAGAACGTAAAGCTAGGAGGCGCTATGTGTACGAGTATTCGATTTACCGATAATTCTGGCCACATGTATCTGGGCCGCAATCTCGACTGGAGCTTTGACTACGGCCAACAGGTTCGCGTGATGCCGCGCGGGTTTCACATTCCGTATTCGTTTATCGACGACGCGACAGCGGCGCACGCGGTGATCGGTATGTGCATCGATTACAAGAACTACCCTATGTTCTTCGATTGCGGCAACGATGCGGGCCTCGCCGTGGCGGGTCTCAATTTCCCGGGTTATGCCGAGTATGCCGAGGACCCTGTCGACGGCAAGACCAATATCGCGGCCTATGAGTTCCCCCTGTGGGTGGCAGCGACGTTCTCGACGGTCGATGAGGTCGAGGCCGCGCTGCGCGACACGGTGATTGTCGCCAAATCTGCCGGAGAGGGGCTGGGCGTGTCGCTGCTCCATTGGATTATCGGCGACAGCCAGCGCAGCATCGTGGTCGAGATGATGGCTGACGGTCTGCATGTATACGACGATCCGGTCGACACCCTTGCCAACCAGCCGACCTTCCCGTGGCACATGGAAAACCTGCGCACCTATATCACCGCCACAAGCGATTTTCCGCAGACGGCGACATGGCGTGGCGCCGAGCTCAAGCCCTATGGAGCCGGTGCCGGCATGCGCGGCATTCCGGGCGATTGCTATTCGCCGAGCCGTTTTGTAAAGGCGGCGTACCTCAATGCCAATTACCCGCAAAAGGAGAGCGAGACCGAAAACGTCGTTCGCATGTTCCGCTCGCTCGAGGGCGTGGTGATGATCGAGGGGGCGTCCAGGATGGGCGATGGCAAGTTCGAGAAGACTATCTACACCGGATGCTTTAGCGCGCGCACGGGCAATTATTACTACGCGATGTATGGGGATCCGTCGATTCGCTACGTGAGCCTGATGGATGCCGAGGGCGCGAGCCCCGATAGGCTCGTGGTTCCCGAGCCGCGCCGTTCGTAGCCGATAGCTTTACCGCAATGCAAAGCGGCCCTGCATCTCCCGTGAGGTGCAGGGCCGCTGTCGTTGATTTGTGACGTCGCTAGAAGTTGGCGTCGTTGAGTTGTTCACTCTCGAGGCCGTCGAGCTGTTGCTGTTCGGGCGTATCGGCGACGCTCTCGAGCAACTCGGTGGGATCGACGTTCATGTCCTTACCGGCTTCGTTGCCGTTGACCAAGTCGTCCGAGAAGATGTCGACTTCCATTTCCTCGGCCTCTTCGATCTGAACCTCGAGCGGCACCTGGGTGCGCACGAGCTTAACGGCCGGGCGCATGCGGGCAAACAGCGGCACGTACTCGATGATGATGGCCGAGTTCTCAAGACCGTACCAGCGTGCCGGGCTTCCGCAGGCGCGGCGGACGGCGTACTTGATTGCCATCACGCGGTGGTCATTGCGGTTGATGTCCGTTTCGGGGGCAAGCATCTTGCGCAGCATACAAAAGCGGAAGTCACCCACGTTGCCGCGCGTCTCGTAGATGGAGTAGGTGTGATGTTGCGGCGGCAGCTCGCCCGATGCCATCAAGTCGCCGACGATCTGACGCAGGTAGGCATTAACGCGCTGGTTGACCTTAAAGCCCAGGTCCAGGCGCACGCGGAATAAAAAGTCCGTGCCAAAGGTCTCGACGGAATACTCGTGCGTATAGGGCTCGTCGGTGACATGCACGTTAATGAACCAATACGCCTTGGCGCGCTTGGGATGTTTATCCAGGATGGAATAGAGCACGTCGCGGTCGAGCGTGAGCGGATCGGGGCTGTTGGTGAGAAACACCAGGTTGTCGGCGAGCACGGGATAGGTCTCGTCATTGCGCAGACGGTTGAGCTGATCGATGTACTTGGAGACGGGTAACAGAATCGTCTGCGTGCGCTCGATGGCGGTGCCACGGCGCCACACGTACATAAGGCCAAACAGCAGTGCGGCCAGGAAGATCATGACGTAGCCGCCGTCAAAGAACATGGTGAGGCACGAAGCGAAGAAGCACAGCTCAATGGCACCAAAGAGCAGGGCAAAGATGCAGGCGCCCAGCTTGTGCTTGAAGATGCCGGCGATATAGCTCGTCAAAAGCGTCGTGGTCATGAGCATGGTCACGGTGATGGCGAGGCCATAGGCACTCTCCATGCGCTCGGAGTTCTGGAACAGCAGCACGATGAAGATACAGCCGACCCATATGATGTTATTGACGAGCGGAATATAGAGCTGACCCTTGGTGTCGCTGGGGTAGTGGATGCGCAGGTGCGGCATAAGGTTGAGGCGCGTTGCCTCGGATACCAGCGAGAATGAGCCGGTGATGAGGGCCTGCGAGGCGATGATGGCCGCCACGGCCGAAAGCACGATGGCAAAGGGGCGCAGGGGCTCGGGAAGCATCATATAGAACGGGTTAACGATATCCATCGCGAGCATCTGGGGGTTGGAGTTATTGGCGAGCAGCCAAGCTCCCTGACCCAGGTAGTTGAGGATAAGGGCCGCCTTAACAAACGGCCAGGATGCATAGATGTTGGCCTTGCCAACGTGGCCCATGTCCGAGTAGAGGGCCTCGGCGCCGGTCGTCGACAGGAAGACGAAGCCGAGCACCATGATGCCCGAGTGGTTGATGGGCGAGAACAGGAACATGATGCCGCGGATGGGGTTGAGCGCGCGTAGGATGGACAGGTTGTCGAGCATGTTGAACAGGCCGGCGCCCGCCAGGAACAGGAACCACAGCGTCATGAGCGGACCGAACAGCTTGCCGATTGACGAGGTGCCAGCGCGCTGCATGGCAAACAGGCCGCAGATAATGATGATGGTAATAATGATGACGTTAGTTTGCCCGTCACCCAACAGCGCGTGGCCCCACTCGATGGTGCGCAGACCCTCGATGGCCGTGGTAACCGTGACGGCGGGGGTGAGGATGCCGTCGGCGAGCAGCGCCGCACCGCCGATCATGGCGGGGAGAATCAGCCACGGTGCCACCTTGCGCACGAGACTGAACAGGGCGAAGATGCCGCCTTCGTTGTGGTTGTCGGCCTTCATGGCGATTACCACGTACTTGACCGTGGTCACGAGCGTCATGGTCCAGATGACGAGCGAAAGCGCGCCCAGAATCATGTCCTCGCTGACGGTACCGATGCCGCCGTTGTTGGCGACGATTGATTTCATGGTGTACATGGGGCTCGTGCCGATGTCGCCATAGACGACGCCGAGCGTTACGAGCAGCATGCCAGCGGAGAGGGGGATGGCTCCGTGCCCGCCTTGACCACGCTGGTCTTGGGGGCTTGCCTCCAGTTTGTTGTGTGCCACGTGGACTCCCTTAGACATCCGGTTATCTGTCTAGGACAGATAATCTTTATGCCGTCTTTATACATACAAGAGCAGTTTGGCACATCAGGTTATTTTAGACAATAATCCCCAGCTGGGGATTATTTATGTACGTAGGTAGCATTTCAAAACAGGGGCTTTTAAGCACGTGCTGTCTGGGCTATGCCAGCCTTGGCGCTTGCGCGTTTGCCGGCGAGTTCGCAAAAAATCGCGCCGCCGATGATAAGCGCGGCACCCATCAGGCGGACCGGTGTTATGGCTTCGCCCAAAAGGACGGCCGAGAACACGACGGCCGAAAGCGGCTCGAGGTAGCCGACGACCGCGACGGTCTGGACGGGCAGCTTGGCGACGGCACTAAAGTAGAGCAGGCAACCGATGCCGGTGTTGACGACGCCGAGCATGATGACGGCGCGCCAATCAATACTGGCGGCGACGCCGGCGGACAGGAATGAGGGAACGCCCTGCGTGATGAGCGTGAGGACCAGCGCGGTCAAAAAGGCGGCGCTCACCTGGAGCGTGGAGTTCTCGAGGCCTTCGATGTGTGGCGCACCCTTGCTAGCGATGACCATCAGCGCATAGCAAAATGCCGAGGCGATACCGCAGGCGATACCCGCAATGGGCATATTGCCGCCTAGACCTTGTGCTGCAATGAGAAAAGCACCGCAAGCAACGGCGATAAAGCCGGCGATTTTGCCGCCGGTCAGCTTTTCGCCAAAGATGAGCGGGGAGAGCGCCATGACAATGATGGGGCCGCAGTAGTACAGCAGCGAGGATACGCCGACGCCGATCGTCTGATAGGCGCGGAACAGGAAAATCCAGCTGGCGCCCAGCGCGGCTCCCGAGAGAAGGAGTGCTGCGGCTTCGCGGGGACGAGATGGTGCCTGCAGGTTATGGCGCCTGGTTATGAAGAGGATGGCGGCAAGGGTAAGGGCGCCCAAAAACGTGCGTAGTAGCACGATATCGGAGCTCGGCAGCGCGATGGCAGCGGCGATGATGCCGTTGGAGCCAAACAATAGCAATGCTGCTAAGTACGTAAACAGTCCGTTGTTCATGCGCTGACATCCCCTTTATATCTGAACATGTTCACTATGGGTGAACTGGCTTTAGAAGAAAAGCGAATATAATGCATGGAAAACATGACAAAAACTCATGCAAAGGTGGAGGCGTGTCGTGGAAACGAATATTCAAAAGATGCAGGTGCTGCTGGAGACGGTGCGCGCCGGAAGCTTTACGCGTGCTGCCGAGCGCCTGAGCTATTCGCAGTCGGGCGTGAGCCGTATGGTGGCCGATCTTGAGGCCGATTGGGGCTTTAAGGTGCTCGACCGCAGTCGCGAGGGCGTAGTGCTTTCTGCCGACGGGCGGCAGGTCATGCCGGCTGTCGAGGCGCTCTGCGAGGAATTCACTCGCTTGCAGCGACGGGTGGATGAGATGCGCGGGCTCATGCGTGGCAAAATCTGCATCGGTACGTTTTCGAGCGTGGCGACCCACGTGCTGCCGCCGGTGATTGCGCGCTTTCGTGCCGATCATCCGGACGTCGATTATGAGTTGCTGATGGGTGATTACTCAGAGATTGAACAATGGGTGGCTGAGGGTCGTTGTGACCTGGGCTTTATCCCGCGTGAGCCCCGAGAAAACGGCATGGCATCGCGGTCTTTGGTGCGCGACGAGTTGATGGCGGTAGTGCCGGCGGACTCTTTGCTTGCCACGGCGGAGGTCGTTTCTCTTGCCGATTTAGCCAACGAGCAGTTTATTCTGCTAGAACGAGGCACCGATGATGAGATTACGCCGCTGTTTCGCCGCGCGGGCCTGGCGGTGCGCTCTAAGCTGTCGACCTGGGATGACTATGCGATTATGGCCATGGTCGAGGACGGCCTGGGCGTGAGCATTCTTCCCGCGCTCATCTTGCGCCGCTGCCAGTTCGATGTTGCCGTGCGCCCACTCGAGGGGCATCCCCATCGGCAGATCAACGCCATATATCGAACGGCCGATGTTTCGCTTGCTGCCGCCCGTTTCCTCGAATACCTCTAAACGCGTGCGTGTCATTGTCCGCTTTGGGCAAATCTCAGAGTCCGGCACATTTTCTTATGAAATTGAACTTCCCGATAATGCGCCGCGCTATACTGCTGCCTAAATTGAACCCAGGTTCAATTCGTGTTCTATAAATTGAACTTTGCCAGCAAGGAGGTTCTAGTGGCCCAAGAGACGTTTAGCGATCGCCTGCGACAGACTATGTCCAATCGCGACGTTCGCCAGTCGGACGTAATCCGCGCATCGGAGATGCTCGGCAAAAAACTCGGCAAGAGTCAGATGAGCCAATATGTGAGCGGCAAGACGATCCCGCGGCGCGATGTGGCTGAGCTGCTCGCCCGTATTTTGGAGGTCGATGTTACCTGGCTGCTCGCCGGCGACGCCGATCAAGGCGAGGCATCATCACCCCGCAACGATTCCAAGCCCGAACCCCATCCCTCAGCTCAAATTGCAAGGAGCACCACCATGCGTACTTTTTCTAAATCCACCAAACTCGACAACGTCCTGTATGACGTGCGCGGTCCCGTCGTCGACGAGGCCGCCCGTATGGAGGACGAGGGCGAGCGCATCCTCAAGCTCAATATCGGCAACCCGGCGCCCTTCGGTTTCCGCACACCCGATGAGGTCATCAAGGACATGCGCCAGCAGCTGCCCGACTGCGAAGGCTATTCCAACTCGCGTGGCCTGTTCTCCGCGCGCAAGGCAATCATGCAGTATTCGCAGATCAAGGGCCTGCCCAACGTTCAGATGGAGCATATCTACACGGGCAACGGCGTGTCCGAGCTCATTCAGCTTTCGATGAACGCGCTGCTCGACAATGGCGATGAGATTCTGATCCCCAGCCCCGACTATCCGCTCTGGACGGCGTGCGCAACCCTTGCTGGTGGTCATCCCGTACATTATCTGTGTGATGAGCAGGCGGATTGGTATCCCGACCTGGAGGATATGGAGTCCAAGATCACGAGCGCGACCAAAGCCCTCGTCATCATCAACCCCAACAACCCCACGGGTTCTGTCTATCCGCGCGAGGTGCTCGAGGGCATCGTCGAGATTGCACGCAGGCATCAGCTGATGATCTTTGCCGATGAGATCTACGACCGCCTGTGCATGGACGGCTACGAGCACGTCTCGATTGCCTCGCTCGCCCCCGACCTGCCCTGCGTTACCTTTAGCGGTCTGTCCAAGTCGCACATGATTGCGGGCTATCGTATTGGCTGGATGGTGCTTTCGGGCAACCAGCGCTGCATGAGCGACTTCATCATGGGCATCAACATGCTCTCTAACATGCGCCTGTGCTCCAACGTGCCGGCTCAGTCGATCGTTCAGACTGCACTCGGTGGCCATCAGTCGGTCAACGACTACATCCGTCCCGGCGGCCGTGTCTACGAGCAGCGCAACTTTGTGTATGAGGCGCTCAACAAGATTGACGGCATCTCGGTGGTCAAGCCGCGCGCGGCGTTCTACATCTTCCCCAAGATGGATGTTAAGAAGTTCAACATCACCGATGACGAGCAGTTTGCCCTCGACCTGCTGCACGAGAAGAAGATTCTGATCACGCGCGGCGGCGGCTTTAACTGGGCCGAGCCCGATCACTTCCGCATCGTGTACCTGCCGCGCATGGAAGTACTCAAAGAGTCCCTTGAAGACCTCGCCGACTTCTTTGACCATTACCGTCAATCATAACGACAGAGATAGTCTGTCATTTAACGGGCGGCCCGTAACAGATTCGGGTCGCCCGTTTTCTGTTAAAGCTCGCGTTGTCGGTGTCTCGATCGTTTGGGCGAGTGGGAATCGCGTGTGAACGGAAAACTATATTCCAAAATGGAATACAGTGTGCTTCAACTGGAATTGATGTCCGTGTGTCCGCTTTTTTAGAATGTTCTCGACAAGATGAAAGGCGGTCCCCACCAATGATTATCGATGCAAATTCCTACTGGTTTGACGAGCGCATCTTCCATGACGAGACACTCTGTGAACAGTTTTTGGCCGAGGTGCCCCGCGCTTACGACACCGAGGGCTACCTGACCGTAAGCCCCACGGGCAAGCGACAGATTGTGATCGAAAAGCCCGCTGGCTTCCCAGGCCTCAACTATATCGAGGGAGACTACACCCTTGAGAAGCGTCTGGCAGACATGGACGAGGCGGGGGTCGATAAAGCGATTCTCAAACTCCCCGGCTGCCATGAGTGGATGTCACTCGAGATGTGCCGGCGCTTCAACGACGGTATGGCCGCCGACGCAAAAGCGTCGAACGGTCGCTTGATACCGCTTGTCGCCGTGCCTCCCTTTGGCACCGAGGCGAACCTCGAGGAGCTCGATCGCAGGCTCGACGAGGGTTTCGCGGGCGTGCAGCTCTGCGCCCACTACGGCAGGCGCTATCTCGACGATCCGATCTTTTCGAGCTTTTTTGAGCGACTGAACGAACGCAGCGTCACCGTTTACGTGCACCATGTGCCCGTACCGGTCGAGAACACGTCTCTGCTCACATACGACAACCTGCGTCGCTCCTACGGCCGTTGCGTCGACCAGACCACGGCAATCGGTCGTGAAATCTTCAGCGACTTCTTCGAGCGTTATCCCAACGTCAAGATGGTCCACTCCATGCTCGGTGGCGCTTATTTTGCGTTTAAGGAGATGCTGCTGCCGCACGGTCCCAAGCGTCCAGATGCCTCGGGTCGCTTCCAGACCGATACCGAGACGGTCTCCAAGCGTCTTGAGAACAACGTTTATTTCGACATGTCCCATGCTCAGCCCTGGGGCGAGACGCTTCTTGCCTGTGCGGTTGAAGTCCTTGGTGCAGACCATATTGTCTTTGGTACGAGTTATCCCGTTAAACGCGAGTGGCTAACAGAGGGTGTCGCCTGCGTCCGCGCCACAGATTTAAGTGATACGGACAAGGACCTTATGCTTGGCGGCACGGCACAGCGCTTGTACGGCATCGAGTGAGCGACAGATAAAGGAGGGCGTTCGCCATGGATAAGGGAGAGATGAAGGCCGGAGCCGCCCGGGTGGCCATTAACTTAGAGGACGTATTGCCGTTCGACGGTTTCGACGCACTCCGTCATGAAATCTTTGCCCGTGCCTTCGTGGTCGAAGGGATGGGGCGGCGCGCTTGCATCCTTTCACTTGAGGTTACCTCGATCGCTCCGGCCCTACTCGTCGATCTGCGTGAGGTTGTCAAGGATGTCTCCAATTGCGACGGCGCCTTTTCTTGGGTGGTCCCGACCCACACGTTTTCTGCGCCTCACGTGCGCACCCCTGGGCATCTGGCCGACACCGATGCCCGCGATCGAAATGAGCGCTATCGTGCCGCGCTCATCGCCGCGACACGCGCGGCTGTTGAGCAGGCGGTTGCGGGCATTCGCTCTGTCACGCTCGCCTCGGCGGAGGGCTACTGTCCTGTGAACGTTAACCGCGACATTGAGACGCCGGCCGGCTGGTGGCTGGGAGTAGACCCCAAGGGGTTTGCCGACCACGCGATGCCCATACTTGTCGCGAGGGATGCCGAGGGCGGGCTCGTTGCCATGCTTGCGACGGCTGATGTCCAGTCTTCCGTGCTCGACGGATCGCACGATTCTCAGGGGAAGCGCTTGGTGAGCGGGGACCTCTTTGGCTTTGCCGCCACGGCTCTCGAGCGCGAATTGGGCGGAGTCGTGTTGCTGCTGCCCGGTGCCGCGGGGGATCAGAGTCCGGCGGAGCGCGCCGTGACCGTTGCGTTCGATTCGACCGGGGCGAAGCAAACGTTAGATGCTCACGAGAGTGGATATCGCATGCTGCATCGACAGGGTCGCGCTATGAGCGATGCGTTGATTGAGGCCGTCCGTGCGGCGCGTGAGGACGATGCCATCGGCGTCGATGCTCGCACGGTCGACGTCCTTTTGCCCGCCCAGACGCGCGCCGACTTCTGCTCATTGGCCCCGCATCGAACTTATGAGTTTCATGCGGCAGGCGAACAGCGCACGAGGGTCTATCTACTCCGGCTGGGAAACGTCGAGCTTGTCGGCGTACAACCCGAGGTCTCGAGTGCATTCGGCGCCACTGTGCGCGCCGCTCGGTCCGGCTCTGTGTTCTTTGCCACGCTCGTCAACGGCGGACAGAAGTACCTGCCGGCCCCCGATGCGTACGAGAAAATCACCTATGAGGCCATGAACTCCGGCTTTGCCGCCGGCTCCCATGAGCGCCTCCTCCAAACCATCCTTGCCGCTTTGAACGCGGCGCGACAAAAAGGAGAACTTGCATGAATATCGGACATGCACGCCGCAAGATTACCCCGCAAGGCGACATCTATCTAATCGGATACCGTAACCTCCCCAACCGTCTGGAGCCTGCGACAGGCGTCCATGACGACGTCTTCGCCAACGCGATTCTTTTCCAACAGGACGACCGCGAAGTTTTTCTCTTCAACGCCGATGTTCTCGAGTTTGAGGAGAGCATGGCCGAGGAGGTTAAGACGATGCTCGCCGAGCGCTACGGAATCGACCGTGACTGCGTTCTGCTCTCCGCGACGCACGACCACACTTCGATCGTCGCCTACCATCGCAGCTGGTGGACGGGAAAATTCAACGAGGACTACTATCGCTGGTTCCTCGATACCATCTGTCAATGCTTCGAAGAGTGCCGCGCCAACGCGCGACCTGCGACCTGTCGCATGGGCAAAAAAGTCATCACCGGTTTCTACGACAACCGCATCATTCCCGGTGAGCTTGCCGACAATGAGGTTATCGTGGTGTCGTTCTTCGATACCGAAGGCAAGCCATTTGCGGGCTTTGTGAACTGGGCGGTGCATTCCGCTTGCGTCGGACCCGACTGCACGGAGCTCACGAGCGAACTCGCCGGTCTTACCGGCAAAAAGCTCGCTCAGAGCCTTGGTTACTATCCGGCCATGGTCGTCGGTGCTGCTGGCGACTGTAGCGACCGCAATTTTCGTCAGGGACGCGGCATTCCCGAGGTCGAGCGCGTTTCGACCGGTCTTGCCGAGGCGATTTCCCAGATCAAGCTCGATCGCGAGGTCGTTCTCGACCGCATCGAGCCTCAGACGTTCTATCACACCGTTGCCCATGACGACTTTTCGCTCACGCTTAAGTGTGTCGTCATCAGTTTGGGCGGCCTGCATCTCTTTGTGTTCCCGAGTGAGCTCGGCAGCGACTTGGGTATTCGCATGAAGCGCGAATGCCCGGTCGAGGGAATAGTTTGCGGTTACACCAACGGCTATTTTGAGTATTTCCTTCCGGCGCGCGAGTACGGCCTCTCCTTTGAGACCGAGCGTACTCAGATTCCCCAGGGTGAACCGGAACGTCTGTGTGACAAGTTCTGCCAGACGACGAGACTTCTCGGCGCAGCAGCTTCGCGTCTGTAGACCTGATTGCGTGGCATGGGCCAATGAGGCTCACTGCCATGTGATCGGCATCTTCCATCTTCTCTGCCGTTTCCCATCCCGGGCGTACGTGCGTCCGCGGATTTCAAAGGGGGAAGCGGGTTCCTTGTCCTCCCACGTCGACTACGGAGGCATGAAATCTACGCTATGCCCCGCTCAGAAAAAGGAGAATTCCATGAAATACCAGAAGCTTTGCGATGAAATCATCACAAAGGTCGGTGGTCGAGACAATGTGTTAGACGTGAGCCACTGCATTACGCGTCTCCGCTTCCACCTCAAGGATGAATCGCTCGCCCAGACCAATGAGCTTAAGGCGACGAAGGGCGTCGTTGACGTCATCCAGGCCGGCGGACAGTATCAGGTCGTGATTGGTGCCACTGTCGAGGCCGTCTACAACGACCTTGTTCAGATTGGCGGGTTCGACTCCAAACCCGCACTCGATATCGATGAGGGCGACGACGTCAAAAAGGGCGATCCATTCTCGCGTCTGCTTGCCATCATCTCCGAGATCCTGCAACCGGTTCTTGGCGTGCTTATGGCCGGTGGCTTTATCAAGTCGATGCTCGCGCTCTGCACGGTTGCCGGTTGGCTTGCCAAGGACAGCAATACGTATGTGACGCTCTCGGCAATCGGAGATTCGGTCTTCTATTACTTTCCGCTAATCATTGGCTGGACGTCGGCCAAGAAGTTCGGACTTAAGCCCGTTATGGGAATGGCGCTCGGTGGTATCCTCGTCTACCCGACGCTCGTTGCCCTTATGGGCGGAGATCCGCTCTACACGCTCGGCGCCGGCACGGTCTTCGAGTCCAATGTCTATGGTGATATTTTTGGCGTCCCGCTGATCATGCAGAATTACTCATCGACGATTCTGCCTGCGATCTTTATCGTCTGGATTGCCTCCAAGGTGCACAAGGCCCTTTCTAACGCGCTGCCCGCGCTTGTGAGCTCGTTCTTCTCCAACATCCTGACGCTCCTCATTTGCGGCATCCTTGGCCTGCTTGTGGTCGGTCCGGTCATGACGGTCCTCTCCAACATCGTTGCCCAGATCATTCTGATGCTCATCAACGTCCAGCCCGCCCTCGCCGGCTTTGTCATCGGCACGTTCTGGAGCCTGCTCGTCATGTTCGGCCTGCACTGGGGTATCATCCCGCTGTGGTTTCTCGATGTCGCAACCTACGGCTATGACCTCATTAACCCGCTCGTGTATGCAGGCGGTTGTGCCATCGCCGGTGCTGTGCTTGGCATGGTCATCCGAACCAAGGACTCCGAGGAAAATGCTGCCGTCAACATTCCCGCCCTTGTCTCTTCGATTTTCGGTGTCAACGAGCCTGCGCTTTACGCCATCTTGCTGCCGCGTAAGCGTCTTATGTGGGCAACCTTTATTTCCGCTGGTGTAGGCGGCGCCATTGCCGGCCTCATGGGTGCCAAACTCTATGCCTTCGGTGCCTCCGGCCCGCTCGGTTTCCCGAGCTTTATTAACCCTGCCGGCATCGACACGGGCTTTATCGGCCTTGTCATCTCCGGTGTGGTCGCTTTCGTTCTGGCTCTTGTCGCCGCTATGGCGATCGGTACCAGGAAGGACGAGGGCGGTAAGGCGCTCAACATCTCGGTGGACTAGTCTGTCTGCGCACTTTAACTAAATATGCCTCGGACGGCGACGTGCCGCCCGAGGCATATTTGTGTTTCGTGCCGCTGCCAGCGTGTTTGCGGACACAAGTCTGCGGTTGTGGAGCAGCGGGGATTATGACGGTCGTGCCGCGGTGGAAGACGCACGGTCGCCCTGCAGGAGCTGACGGTAGGGGAGGAAGCCGATGAACGAGACGACCGCCTGCGAGTGCGCGGCGTTCCGCTTGAGGTAGAGCCTGACCTCGGAGGTCGTCGCGGGCTCAAGCGGCACCAGGGCTACCTTTCCGCTGGCAAGCGATTCCGCCGGCTTGCGCATGAGGAATGAGACGCCGGCGCCGCGTGCGACAAGAGAGATGATGTTCTCGGCTCGTTTGCCGGTGAACGTAACGCGTGGGCCAAATCCAGCTTCGCGACAAAGGGAAAGGACGAGCTCGCTTACGAACGAGCCTTGGGGAAGCATGAGGAAATTCTCGTCGATAAGGTCGTCTATCTCGACGGTGTCACGTTCGGCGAGCGGATGGTCGAGCGGAAGGACGGCCACGAGCCGGTCAGTCGTAAAGGGAATCTTTTTGAACTCCGGCTCGATGGCGCCACTGTCACGGATGAAGGCCAGGTCAATGTCCTCGTGCAGGAGCATACGCTTGAGTGTGTCGCCCTCGCCCTCGATGAGCTCAACAGAATATGAGGGGTTCGCCTGCTGAAAATCGATGACGGCGTCCGTGATCCCATAAGGGGCCATAATGGGGATAGAACCTACGGTGAGGTGCTCGAGCGGCTCACCTGCGCCTATTTGAATGGCGGCAAGATAGCGGTGCTGAAGCGTCGCAATTTTTTGCGCATAGGGGAGGAGCGCTTCACCTTGCGCGGTGAGTGTTACGTGGCGCTGGCTTCGATCGATGAGCTTGCAGCCGAGTTCGTGCTCCATTGCCATGATGTGCTTGGAGAGGGTTGATTGCGACATGAAAAGCAGTTCCGCCGCATCAAGAAACGTGCGTGACTGCGCTAAGATGGCGAATTCGCCAAAGCGGCTGATATCCATAGGGAGGCCTCCGGTACCCTCATTTTGGCAGGTGGCCTAAACCACGACGCCATTGCAGTGGTCGATTTCGTGCTGGATGATCTCGGCGGTGTAGCCCGAGAAGTTTTTGATGCGGTGAACGAAGTTCTCGTCCAAATACTCAACCTTAATGCGGCGATAGCGGGTACAGGGACGCTCGCCGGTCAGCGAGAGGCATCCTTCGCTCGTCTGATAGGCATTGACCTGCTCAAGAATTTGAGGGTTGTACATCAGGAGTGTCCTGTTGCCGTCCTTTACGCAGATGATGCGTTTGCGCACGCCGATCATGTTGGCGGCGAGGCCCACGCACTCGCGCTCATGCTCGTGGAGTGTATCCAGGAGATCCTGCCCGGTTGCGGCATCGTCGGGTCCCGCGTCTTCGGAAGGCAGACGCAAAAAGAACTCGGATTTCATGATGGGCTTAATCATGGCGGGCTCCTCATGTCTTATGCTTTCGTGGACTTTTAATAATAGCGCGGAAGGAAAGCTGCGCGTCCGCGTTACAATCTTTCAACGTTGGACCATGTTGCCAGATTCGTCGTGTACGGCGTCTGGCGTAAGTCTAGGGCTCATTTTTCGCCCTGGACTGTTCCTCTGGGGCGATGCGACTGTCGTTCCAAGAGGAAGGAAATGCATGGGGAGCAAATCTCAGCAACAAGTTCAAGCAACGCCATCGGCCACTGCGGCGATTCTCGTCGTTATGTATATTGCGGCCTTTGTTGCCGCGTTTAACGAGAACATCATTAACGTGGCGTTGCACGACATTATGGCGGCCTTTTCGGTGAGTGCCACCACGGCGCAGTGGCTCGTCTCGGGCTACATGATTGTGACGTCGATCTTTACGGCCATCATGGCCTTCCTGTCCGGCCGTTTCTCGACGCGCAAGCTGTTGTTTTTCGCATGCGGATGTATGGTCGCCGGCGAAGTCCTGTGTCTGATCGCTCCGTCGTTTAGCGTTTTGCTGCCAAGCCGTATTTTGCAGGCTGCGGGATCGGGCATCTTGTTTCCGCTCATGATGAACGTGGTGCTGTCTTGCGCCCCGCGCGAGAAGCTTGGTCTGTATCTGAGTCTGGGCGGTGCCTGCATTACGCTAGGGCCGGCGTTTGGACCCGTGATCAGCGGTTTTATGTGCACGTTGTTTGGCTGGAGGGCGGTATTCGTAGTGCCGCTGGTGGGCGGCGTTGTGGTCGCTGCGGCGGGCGTAAAGCTTGTTCAGAATGTCGGAGAGCGCTCGAACACCACGCTTGACATTCTGTCGGTTGTTTTGCTCGCTGCCGGCATTACGGCGTTTGTGTATTCCGTGGGTGAGTTCTCGACCAATCTGATTGCCGGTGTCGTGGCGCTTTTCGCTGCCGTTGTGCTGCTCGGCCTGTTTGCGGCCCGCCAGCTCAAACTCGAGCATCCGGTGCTTAACGTGCGTCCCATGGCGAGCGTTCGCTTTTGGCCTGCGTGCCTGCTTGTGGTGGTGTCGATGATGACGACGTTCTCGATGAGCGTTTTGTTGCCGCTCTATTTTGAGGGCGCATACGGCATGACCGCACTTGTTGCGGGCTTGCTCATTTTGCCGGCGATTGCCTGTAACGCCGTGACCTCGATTGTGGGCGGACGCGTGATGGACGCCCGTGGCGCATGGCCGCTGCTGCCGGTCGGCTTTGCCCTGATTGCCGTGGGGCAGACTGCCATCTCGATGACGGCGGCGAGTATGAACATCGGCGTCGTTGTGGCGCTGACCGTTGTGGTGTATGCCGGAGTCGGTTTGGTGCTGAGCCCCTCGCAAACGGCCGGATTGGAGACGCTGCCTGCCGCTGAACATCCTCACGGAACGGCATTGCTTAACACGTGGAACATGATTGCCGCATCGTTTGGCCCGTCCCTGTTTATCGGCCTGCTCTCGAGTTCTGCAGCGACTGCCGGCGCGGCTGGCGCTGCGACCGACGTTGCCCAGGCGATTGGATTTGCAACTGCCGTGCGCGTGGCGGCCGTGATTGCCGTGGTCGGGTTTGTGGCGTCGCTGGTGTACGCTCGTCGCGAGTCACACATGTCGCATTAATGTGTGCACATAGATTCTGCAGCTAGATTGGATGGCGACACCATAAACTAATGGACGTTTTGCCGAGAGGCATGAATGTTTAAAGCGCAAAGAGTGCGCGACGGGCCCCGCGAATGGGGCGATGATGCCCGAGAGGGCCAAGAAGGAGTCTCATGTCCGAGAACGAAGAGATCATGAACGAGACCGAGAACGAGACCATGACTGCCAAGGTCGAGGCAGTCGAGACCGTGGAGACCGAAGCTGCCGAGGTTGAGGCTGCTGACGAGGTTTCCGCCGAGGAGGAGGCCGAGGTTGTCGAGGCCGCCGTTGATTACGATGACGAAGAGCTGATGGACAAGATGCAGAAGGCCGCCCGCCTGCTGCGTAGCCGTCGCTTTGCTATTTCCAAGGAGGAGGAGGCCAAGGCCGAGCGCATGGCGAACATCGAGCGCGCCATCAAGCTTCTTGACCTCAAGCCCAAGATGGAGCAGAAGGAAATGTCCGACCTGCTGGGCATGCGCCTTCGTGAGCTCGATGGCCTGATGGCCGAGGCCGAGGCTGCCGATCTGGTCGGCCGCATCGACGACGCCGAGGGCGATATGCGCAAGATTGTTGTCTTCGCCGCCGAGGATGCCGCTGAGGGCCTGGTCGAGCTTGCCAACAAGAAGGAGAAGCTCCTGCCCGAGCTTTCTTACGAGGAGGCCACCGAGCTGATGGCCGCTCTCGATAAGGTTATCGCTCCGCTCGTCGCCATGGGCCTGGACGAGGATCGCGGTCCTCGCGGCGGCCGTGACGACCGTGGTGGCCGTGGCGGCGACCGCGGCGGCCGCGGCGGCTTTGGCGATCGTGGTGGCCGTGGTGGCGACCGTGGCGGCCGTGGCGGCTTTGGCGACCGCGGCGGCGACCGTGGCGGCCGCGGCGGCTTTGGTGGCAACCGTGGTGGCTATGGCGACCGCGGCGGCAACCGTGGCGGCTTCGGCGGCAACCGTGGTAACGACCGCGGCGGTCGCGGTGGCGACCGTGGCGGCCGCAACGGTGGCGGCTTCCGCGGTAACCGCTTCTAGTTGGGTTACGCGGTTTTACCAAACCGCGTAACTAGTTGACGCTGCAAACCCGTCAGAGCGGCAATCTGCCTTTCAGCTTCGGCGGCATGACCAGAAGGTCAATGCCGCCTCGTTTCAAGGCACCTTGCTCGCTCTGGCGGGTTTTCGCTGTCGGTACCAAAACATCGGCGTTGCCTTGATTCAAACCTGCCAAAAAGGGACAGGTTTATTTTGGTCGGTTTTATCTGGGTAAACGTGGCCGTCTATCGCAATGTAGTCGTTGGGGACGTTCTTGTTTGACTAGTCGTTTAAGAACACCCAACGACTACATAGCATGAGAGTGGATAATCTCCCGGTTTGAGCCTGCATCCAAGCTTAAAGTGGGAGATTATCCACTCTCATTTCGTTTGTTGATTTCGATGCCTACATTTGTAGGAACAGTTCGTGGAGGCGGGTGTCTTCGTCGAGTTCGGGGTGGAAGGTTACGCCGAGCTGGTTGTCTTGGCGGGCGGCGACGATGCGGCCATCGACTTCGGCCAGGGCCTCGGCATCGCCGTGCACTTCGACGATGCGGGGCGCGCGGATAAACGTCAGCGGCACCTCACCGTCGATACCGCCTACCTGCCCCTTGGTGCGAAAGCTGCCGAGCTGCCTGCCGTAGGCATTGCGCTCGACGAGCATATCCATGGTTGCCAGGCGCGGCGTCCCCTTATCGTCGTGGGCGGCAAGGTCGCGCGCCAGCAGAATCAAGCCGGCGCAGGTGCCCAGGACGGGCATGCCTTCAGCGATACGGGCACGAAGCTCCTCGAGCATGCCCAACTCATCAAGCAGCTTCCCTTGAACGGTGGACTCGCCGCCGGGAAGTACCAGACGGTCAAAGTCCTGCTTCAAATCAGCCGCCTGCCTCAGCTCAATACAGTGTGCGCCAAGCCCGGATAGTCTTGCCTCGTGCTCGGCAAAAGCGCCTTGGACCGCCAGCACGGCGACCGTTTGGTCTGCATAATCGCTCATGTGCGATCCTTTCTGCTGGACTAGCGCCCGCGCTCTTCCATGATAATCTCGATCTCGTCGGCGTTGATGCCCACCATGGCCTCGCCCAGGTCCTCTGAAAGCTCGGCAATGAGCTTGGCATCGGTGAAGTTTGCCACGGCCTTGACGATGGCGGCTGCGCGCTTGGCGGGGTCGCCGCTCTTAAAGATGCCCGAGCCGACAAACACGCCTTCGGCGCCCAGCTGCATCATCAGCGCGGCGTCGGCGGGGGTCGCTACGCCGCCGGCGGCAAAGTTCACGACGGGAAGCTTACCCGTGGCATGGACCTCGCGCACCAGCTCGACCGGAACCTGCAGTTGCTTGGCTGCCTCAAAGAGCTCGTCGTTGCGCAGGGCAACAACGTCACGGATCTGCTTTTGGATCTTGCGCATGTGACGCACGGCCTGAACGACGTCGCCCGTACCCGGCTCACCCTTGGTGCGAATCATCGTGGCGCCTTCGGCAACACGGCGCAGCGCCTCGCCCAGATCACGGGCGCCGCAGACAAACGGCACGTCAAACTGGGTCTTGTCGATGTGATAGACGTCATCGGCAGGGGAGAGAACCTCGGACTCATCGATGTAGTCGATCTCGATGGTCTGCAGGACCTGCGCCTCGACAATGTGGCCGATGCGGCACTTGGCCATGACGGGGATGGAGACGGCCTCCTGGATGCCCTTGATCATCTTGGGGTCACTCATGCGCGATACGCCGCCGGCGGCGCGGATGTCGGCCGGGATGCGCTCGAGAGCCATGACGGCGCAGGCGCCCGCCTCCTCGGCGATGCGTGCCTGCTCGGGCGTGGTGACGTCCATGATGACGCCACCCTTGAGCATCTGCGCGAGCTCGCGATTGAGTTTGACGCGATCGGCCTTGCTGGTCTGTTCTGCCATGGTTGCTCCCTTGGTTGGCATGTGCATTGCTTGACGGAACATCCTATCGGGGAGCTGGGTATGGCAAAATACTCAGTTTTCGAGATAATAATAAGGTCAGCTTAATACCAGATTGAACAGCTCGATAAGGTCAGGTGGCAAACTCATGCTTGACTACAATTTGGAAAAACGTGGCGAGGCATCGCTTTATGAGTATGTTTACCAGCAAATTCGAGACGATATTGTTGCTGGACGTATTGCGGCGGGGGAGCATCTTCCGTCTAAGCGCGCCTTTGCCAGTCATCTGGGAATCAGTGTCATTACCATCGAGAATGCATATAGCCAGTTACTTGCCGAGGGCTATATTTGCTCAATGCCGCGTCGTGGCTACTACGCTTGCGAGCTTCCGGATGCACCGGTTTTGGCTTCGGCTGCGGAGGGCATCGACCGAGATGCCGCCTCTGCTGGTCCCAGCGCGCATGATGTCAACGGACAGGTTGAGCTGTTCGATGCACTTTCTCCTTCCGCTTTGGAGGCGGCGCGGCTTTGGCAAAGCGCACTGCGGGCGACGCTGACATCCGAAGACGAGCGCGAGATCTTTTCGCCCGCACCGGCACAGGGCACCGTTCGGCTACGATGCGCAATTGCTCATCATCTGCGCGGGACGAGGGGTATGAATGTCGACCCCAATAACATTGTTATCGGCGCGGGCGCTCAGCTGCTCGATACCATGTTGGTTCAGTTGCTTGGCGCTGACAAGGTGTATGCCGTTGAGGACCCGGGCTATTTACGTCTGACGCGCATTTATCAGGCTATGGGCTGCAAAGTTCGACATATCCCGTTGGATGATGAGGGGGTGGACTTGAGCGCTCTGCAGAAAACCGGGACCGATGTACTTCACCTGATGCCGTCTCACCAATATCCAACCGGCCTTGTGACGAGCATTGCGCGTCGCTATGCGCTTCTGAGCTGGGCCGCCGAGCGACCAGGTCGGTATCTCATCGAAGATGACTTTGATTGTGAGTTTCGCCTTGCCGGGAAGCCGATTCCCGCGCTCGCGTCGATCGATGCCGCCCAGTCGGTTATATACACCAACACGTTTTCGAAGAGCCTTTCATCGGCGTTGCGTTTGGCGTACATGGTGTTGCCCGATGAGTTAATGGAGCGGTTTAGGCGCAACCTTGGTTTCTACGCCTCGTCGGTGAGCTCTGTTGATCAGGTCGCTTTGGCGCGTTTGCTGGAATCGGGTGATTACGAGCGACATGTGAACCGCGTGCGCGTTCGTGCTCGCGAGGCGCGTGATGGCCTGATGGCGCTTGTGCGGAAGGTATTTCCGGCAGGAGAGGTCTCGATCGAGCATGCAGACGCGGGCCTTTACAGTATCGTGGTTGCGGAGCGTGGAACGGGCAGAAGCACTTTTGCACGGGCCCTCACGCGCTCGAGCATCCCTTTTATCGATATCGGTGACTGTTTTTGGTGTGCCGATGGCGCATCTGTCCCTGAAAACACAACTCAAATTCTTGTTCAGTATGACGATCTGAGTCCAAAAGTACTAACAACCTTGGAATTGCAGCTAATGGGGGCACTCTGCAACCTAAGTGAGTAGACTTTTAGCACTTTGGCGACCAGGCAGTTTTGTAGCAAGCTATCTATCTGCGGTTTTGAAAAGCAGGATGACCGGCCTGCTCGGGATGTTCGAAAAAGTCTACTCACTTGCCGCGCAAAGCTCCTGCATGAGAAAAAATGGGGTTTTCAACAGGGCTTCGTCCAGCTCTCGGCAAGCTTTTGGCCAGTTGGGGAGTGCTGTTGAAAACTTGGCAGTCCGTTCGGCGCCATTTTTGGTGCGTTCGCGCCAATGCGTGACTGACTGGGTTGAAATTCGTGTTTTCCTGTGCCTATGAAGGATTTACTTTGTGACATATCGGCTTTTAGGTACTGGCGTTTGCCTCCTCAAGTCCGCGCTTTGTGTCCGCCGCTTCCACGACCGGAAGAAGACCGGCAGCGATATGATCTCGCCCGCAACCCGACGGCTGCGGTCGCGCTCGGTTTTCCGTTGTATACATTGGTTCGGACGAGAAACAAACGGACTTGTCCAGCCAGCATTAGGCAGCGGCTGTTTCTTGGTGAGCTTCCCAGGGAATCCGTGCTGGAAACGGAGCATGGGTTTTTGATTACGTCTCCTCTACTGACGGCATTCATCATGTCGCGGCACCTGACGGATCTCCAGCTTCTTTTGGTATTGGCGGAGATGTATGGCTTGTTTGCGGTGTGCGCTCTGCCGGCGGCACTTGAGGCAGAGCTTTCGCGTGCAATTGATTCGGGCGCGATTTCGACAACGTTCGGTTGGGTGCGCTGCCCGTCCGAGGACGGCACCGCCTCAAATTTATGGCGTCGAGACGCTTTGGTTTTGGGCGGAGACCTTGACCGTTTTTGTTCAGATGTTTGCGGGATGCGTTACGGCAATAGATTTATGGCGGTATCGCAACTCGTTCCATTGGGTGCCGCGTCGCCTTTTGAGGTCGAGGCGTATTTGCTACTTGCACTGCCGCGATCCCTGGGAGGCGAAGGTTTTTGCGACATAGAGCTTAATGTTGAAGTGATGCTAAGCACAAGTGCTCGAGCGATTGTGGGAAAGTCCCGTGTATATATCGACCTACTTCTTTCTTCGCCGGACGGCAGGCGACAGGTGGCCATTGAATGTCAGGGAAAGGCCTCGCACGGACGCGCAGGGGATGGCTTGCGTGACGCTGACCGCATGACGGCCCTTCAGGCCATGGGCTACGATGTGCTTCTCCTGACACACAGACAGATATCGGATGAGGATAGATTCCGCGCGATCGTTAAGGCCATATGCAGGATGCTCGATGCTGAATATCGTGATAAAAGCTCGGATGAGCAAAGGGCTGAGACATTACTCCGGTCTGAACTATTCGTTGACTGGACAAAATTGGGAGTAATTGACGGAAAGATGCCCGTTAGACACAAAATGGCTCGATCGTGGACGGCTGCGAATCTAAGTGAGTAGACTTTTGGCACTTTGGCGACTAGGTCGTTTTGCAACAAGGCATTTACCTGCGGCTTTATAAAGTGATATGGATGGTCTGCTCGGCAAGTTCCAAAAAGTCTACTCACTTAGTTTTTGACGAGAAGCCGATGCCGAAGACGGTCCTATTTCAGGGCGTTAACAAGTTCGTGAGGCACGAAAAAGGCCCGGACCAATACGGTCCGGGCCTTATCGAGCTAGAGGTTATGTCTCAAGCGGTTGGCTTAGCCAAAGTAGCGCTTAAGCAGGCCGGCAAAAGCTTTGCCGTGGCGGGCCTCGTCACGAGCCATCTCGTGCACGGTGTCGTGGATGGCATCGAGGCCAGCGGCCTTGGCGCGCTTAGCAAGATCGGTCTTGCCGGCGGTGGCGCCGTTCTCGGCCTCAACGCGCATCTCGAGGTTCTTCTTGGTAGAGTCGGTCACGACCTCGCCCAGGAGCTCAGCGAACTTGGCGGCGTGCTCGGCCTCCTCGTGGGCAGCCTTCTCCCAGTACAGGCCGATCTCGGGATAGCCCTCGCGATGAGCGACGCGAGCCATGGCCAGGTACATACCGACCTCGGAGCACTCGCCCTCAAAGTTGGCGCGCAGGTCGGCAACGATGTCCTCAGAGACGCCCTCCATCTTGGCGACGCCCACGACGTGCTCGGCAGCCCACTCGAGCTGGCCCTCCTCCTGCTTCAGGAAACGAGAACCGGGAACGCCGCACTGGGGGCACTTGAAGTCCTCGGGCAGCTGATCGCCGTCGAACTCTTCCACATAACCGCAAACGGGGCAAACAAACTTCATGATTCGATCCTTTCGATCGATGGCGATTGTGCGCTCGTCCGGTCCCGTAAGGGCCCTCTCCGGACGTGCGTCTTGACGAGTTCTATTATCCATAAATGCAACCAAATGTGAAGCCTATTAGGAATGATTTTTAATAAAACAATTTTGAGATATTAAGATGTTGATTGATTAACGGTTTGCAAGTCATATACGGACGCCGCTGAGTACAATCGGTCGAGCAAATGTTGATCTATCAACAAATGAAGGAGTTTCCTTTATGCATCTAGCCCGTCGTGCCTGGTGCCGAACATATCAGACGGTTTTTCGCATTGCATTGCCGATCCTGCCCTATACCGAGCCGCGCATTTTAGAGCATGCCGAGGATGTGCCCGCGGTGCTTCAAAAGCGCTCGATCCAGAAGGTCCTTATCGTGACGGATCCCGGCATTGCCCGTCTGGGGCTCACGGCACCGCTTGAGACGGCGCTCGCATCCAGGGGGATTGGCGTTACGGTCTATGCCGAAACGCGTGCAAACCCCACGGTTTCAAACGTGGAAGAAGCGGCGTCCCTGTATCGAGAGAGCGCCTGCCAGGCCATTATCGGCTTTGGCGGTGGCTCGGCCATGGACTGTGCCAAGGGCGTGGGCGCACGCATTGCGCAGCCAAACAAGCCCATCAACAAGATGCGCGGCCTGCTGCGGATTCATCGTCGCCTGCCGCTGCTCATCGCCGTTCCCACTACCGCCGGTACGGGAAGCGAAGTCACGCTTGCGGCGGTAATTACCGATGACGAGACGCACTACAAATACCCCATTAACGACTTTGTGCTCATCCCGCGTTTTGCAGTCCACGACCCCGAGTTTACGTGCGGCTTGCCCGCTTCCATTACGGGGCAGACGGGCATGGACGCCCTGACGCATGCCGTTGAGGCCTTTATCGGGCGAAGCACCACGCCCTATACGCGTAAGATGGCGCGACAGGCGGTGCAGCTTATCCACGACAATTTGCTCGAGGCCTATGAGCATGGTGACGACATGCGCGCTCGTCGCAATATGCTTTCGGCGGCGTATAAGGCGGGCGTTGCGTTTACCCGCTCCTATGTCGGATATGTGCATGCCATCGCGCACAGTCTGGGCGGGCGTTACGGGATTCCGCACGGCTTGGCCAACGCCATCATCCTGCCGCACATGCTTCGCGCCTATGGCGAAGCTGCTGCTCCTAAGCTCGCTGATCTCGCCCGCATGGCCGGCATCGTGCCGGTTAACGCGCAGGACAGCCTGGCGGCCGAGGCCTTTATCGATTGGATCGATTGCATGAACGAGATCCTGGGAATCCCCAAATATGTCTCGGGCATTCGCCGCTCCGAC
>CABVDH010000012.1 GCA_902497065.1 uncultured Collinsella sp.
TATACTCATGGAAAACCTCCCATTTCCCGATGTCCAAGAAATGGGAGGCAGTTCAGTGACGGCAGCGGGGCCCTTTAAGCTATGAGCGATATCGCTTAGAGCTTGATGTCGATGTCGACGCCAGCGGGGAGGTCGAGACGCATGAGCGAATCAACGGTGCCCGAGGTGGGGTCGAGGATGTCGATGAGGCGCTTGTGGGTGCGCATCTCGAACTGCTCACGGGAGTCCTTGTTCACGTGCGGCGAGCGGATAACCGTGTACAGGTTGCGCTCAGTGGGCAGGGGGACAGGACCGGAAACGCGAGCGCCGGTCTTCTGAGCGGTCTCGACGATGAGCTTCGCGGACTGATCGACGACCTCGTGATCATAGCCCTTGAGGCGAATGCGGATCTTCTGGGTAGCCAACTTAAACCTCCAAAGAGTGCGAGAGATGTTCTCGCAGGATTACGTAACAGGGAGCTCGAACTTAGGCGTTCTTGCTCATGACCTCGTCCACGATGGACTTGGGCGCGGGCTCATAAGAGTCGAACTGCATCGTGTAGGATGCACGGCCCTGGGTCTGGGAGCGAAGGTCGGTAGCGTAACCGAACATCTCGCCCAGCGGCACCTTGGCACGGATGAGCTTGCTGTTCTTGCGATCCTCCATGCCCTCGATCTTGCCGCGGCGACCGGAGAGGTTGCCCATAACGTCGCCCATGTACTGCTCGGGGGTCTCGACCTCGACAGCCATGATCGGCTCGAGCAGCTGCGGATCGGACTTCTTGAGGGCGTCCTTGATAGCCATGGAACCGGCGATCTTGAAGGCGGCCTCGGAGGAGTCGACCTCGTGGTAAGAACCGTCGAACAGGGTGACCTTAACGTCGAGGACCGGGAAGCCGGCGATAACACCGGTGTTCAGGGCCTCCTGGATGCCCTTGTCGATGGACGGGATGTACTCCTTGGGCACGACGCCGCCGACGATAGCGTTGACGAACTCGTAGCCGAAGCCCTCCTCCATCTTCTCGAGCTTGATGACGGCGTGGCCGTACTGACCGCGACCACCGGACTGACGGACGAACTTGCCCTCAGCCTTCTCGACGTCGTGACCAGCGGTCTCGCGGTAGGCAACCTGGGGCTTACCAACGTTAGCGTCAACCTTGAACTCGCGGAGCAGACGGTCGACGATGATCTCGAGGTGCAGCTCGCCCATGCCGGCGATGATGGTCTGGCCGGTCTCGTGGTTGGTGGACACCTGGAAGGTCGGGTCCTCCTCGGCGAGCTTGGTCAGAGCCAGGGACATCTTGTCCTGCTCGGCCTTGGTCTTGGGCTCGATGGCAACGTCGATAACGGGCTTAGCGAACTCGATCTTCTCGAGGACGATCTCCTTGCCCTCGGCGCACAGGGTGTCACCGGTGGTGGAGTTCTTGAAGCCGACGCAAGCGACGATGTCGCCGGCGGCAGCGTCGTCACGGTCGATACGCTCGGCGGCGTTCATCTCGAGGATGCGGCCGAGGCGCTCGCGCTGACCGTTGGAAGCGTTGACCACGTAGGAGCCGGACTCGGCGCGGCCGGAGTAAACGCGGACATAGGTGAGCTTACCGACGAACGGGTCGGTCATGATCTTGAAGACCAGGCCGGAGAAGGGCTCGTCGAAGGAAGGATGACGCTGGATCTCCTCGCCGGTGTCCGGATCGGTACCGGTGACGGCCTCAACGTCGAGCGGGCTGGGCAGGTAGTCGACGACAGCGTCGAGCAGCTCCTGGACGCCCTTGTTCTTGTAGGCGGAGCCCACGAAGACGAGGTTGAGCTCATTGGCCAGAACACCCTTGCGCAGAGCAGCCTTGAGCTCCTCGACGGTGAAGTCCTCCTCCATGAGGATCTTCTCCATGAGCTCGTCGTCAAAGCTGGCAGCAGCGTCAAGGAGCTCCTCGCGCTTGGTGGCAGCGATGTCGGCAAACTCAGCCGGGATCTCGTCCATCGGCTCGGGGTAGGTCATACCCTTCTCGTCGGCCTTGAAGTCCCATGCAGTCATGGTGACCAGGTCGATGACGCCCCAGAAGTTGTCCTCGGCGCCCATCGGGACCTGAGCGGCCACGGCGTTAGCGTCGAGACGATCCTTCATGGTCTCGATAGCGTTGAAGAAGTCAGCGCCCACGCGGTCATACTTGTTGATGAAGGCGATGCGGGGGACGTTGAAGGTAGAAGCCTGGCGCCAAACGGTCTCAGACTGGGGCTGAACGCCGGCAACGGCGTCGAAGACGGCGACAGCGCCATCGAGGACGCGCAGGCAGCGCTCGACCTCGGCGGTGAAGTCAACGTGGCCCGGGGTGTCGATGATCTGGATGCGGTAGTCCTTACCGTCCTTGTTCCAGAAGCACGTGGTAGCAGCGGAGGTAATGGTTACGCCGCGCTCCTGCTCCTGAACCATCCAGTCCATGGTGGCAGCGCCCTCATGGACCTCACCGATCTTGTGGGTCTTACCGGTGTAGTAAAGAATACGCTCGGTCGTGGTGGTCTTACCGGCATCGATGTGGGCCATGATGCCGATGTTACGGGTATCGGAAAGCTTGTACTTAGGCTTAGCCATGTTAGTTCCTTACCTTAACTTACCAACGATAGTGAGAGAACGCGCGGTTGGCCTCGGCCATCTTGAAGACGTCCTCACGCTTCTTGACGGAAGCGCCCAGGCCGTTGGAAGCGTCGAGGATCTCGTTGGCGAGACGCTCGGCCATGGTCTTCTCCTTGCGAGCGCGGGAGAAGTTGACGATCCAGCGGATACCCAGAGCGGTGGAACGACGGGAGTTGACCTCCATCGGGACCTGATAGGTAGCGCCACCGACACGCTTGGGCTTAACCTCGAGCGTGGGCTTGACGTTGTCCATAGCCTTCTTGAAGGTAGCGAGAGCGTCGCCACCCTCAGACTTCTCGGCAACGATCTCGAAAGCGGTGTAAACGATGCGCTCAGCGGTGGCCTTCTTGCCGTCAAGAAGGACCTTGTTGATGAGCTGAGTCACCAGGCGGTTGTTGTAAACGGCGTCAGGCTGAACCTCACGACGATTAGCTGCTGCACGACGCGGCATGTGAAATCTCCTTAAGTGTCTACCGTGCGGCGCTTAGGCGGCACACGGCGAAAGTATCAAAACGTTATCTGGCTTATTTGGCCTTGGGGCGCTTAGCACCGTACTTGGAACGGGCCTGCATACGGTTCTGGACCGGAGCAGCGTCGTAGGCGCCACGGATGACGTGATAACGGACACCAGGGAGGTCACGGACACGACCGCCGCGGACGAGCACGATGGAGTGCTCCTGCAGGTTGTGGCCCTCACCCGGGATGTAAGCAGTAACTTCGATGCCGTTGACAAGGCGAACACGGGCAACCTTACGAAGAGCCGAGTTCGGCTTCTTGGGGCTCGTGGTGAAGACGCGGGTGCACACGCCGCGCTTCTGGGAGTTGTGCTGCAGAGCAGCGTTCTTGGACTTCTTGGGCACGGAACGACGGCCCTGGCGAACCAGCTGGTTAATAGTAGGCAAAGCGTACTCCTTCTCGAATGATTCCAGCTTTCTGTAAAGTGCAACGGCTTGAATCGAGGGGTCAGCATCCCCCTACGAAACACGCAGTTCGATAGGATACGTGGCGTTAGCTGTGCCGTCAACAGACCACGCCGCCGGGCGTATCCCAAAATGAGCATATTTCCGCAAAGCCTACACAAAAGGAATCCCCTCCTGTGCGCTTGGGCTGATTCCCGGCCCGGGCGGCCCAGGTTTTAAGTTTGCTGCTCTACAGTCCTGCGCAAGACGGAAAGCACATTAAGTGCTTTCCTTTGCGTGCGGAACTCGCGACAAACTTAAAACCTGGGCCGCCCGGGCCGGGAATCCGACGTGCTCGTCGGGGCAACATTCCCTTCCAAAAAGGGACAGGTTTATTTTGGTCGGTTTTATCTGGGTAAACGTCGCACTTCAGCGATGATCTGCTCTCATCTGTCGCATGGAAATCGGCGGCGCTTTCGGAAGTAAATCGCTCGCTTTAACCGCCCATTTACCGCAAAAGAGGCCGCTTTCCCTAGTAGGAAGCGACCTCAGACCTTACGAATAGACGATGGTAAAGGGTACTTCTGTTTCGGTCTCTCCTGTTGACGTGTACCTCGTGCCCTCAAGCGTTACTGAGACCACTTGGTCGACATCAATCAACTTCGTTGGCACCCAGATGTTCTCTCCGCTATTGCGCGTATAAGAAAAATATAAGTTGAACGCCCCTGCGTCGTCATCTTCGATAATCTGCTCCGATCCATCCTTGTAGGTAACCGTCAACTTCTTCGTGACTGCGTCAATGCCCAAATCATCGATGTGTGTCTGGATAGAAAACGGGCTGATCTCGAGAGGCGAGTCATCGGAGCGGAGTTCCTTTTTATCGACGTACGCTCCAACGCTAAACTCGGGCGTCGATGCCTCGAACGGCTTCGCATCCTCGCCTTCGCCCTCGGTCCACGAGATATTCCAGGTGACCGCATGTTGAAAACCTCGCTCGCGATCCATAGAAGCAAAGTACATCGTGCCATTAATGACAGTATCGCTTGATGTGTCCTTATCAATGGTGCAGCGTGTGTCAGCCCATTCCTCGCCGAAGTTCATGCCGGGCGTGCCGATGCCTTGTTCTTCTTCACCATAGAGAACAAGTTCGCCAGTCTCTGCTGCCGGCTTGTAGTAGTTAACACCATTTGGATTGGATAGCGTAAACGTCACAGCACCGCAGCCGTTTTGGTCGATTGCCATCTCATGGATATCGAGCGTATAGCCGTTGCCCTCGACGGACAGATTAACCTCCTGGACTGCACCCTCCAGGCTTTGGGGCGCGATGCCATCACCAAACTCTCTGGTGTAGGTATATTTAGTCCCCGATGAGCCGCCGTTTGTCCAGGTAATGGAATCCCCGTTGCCGTGGTTTCCCCAGGCTGAGGCAAAATAGCTGGAATTGATAACGGCGTAGGCGACCCCTCCGGTCGCCAACACTCCGACAAGACACCCGATAACCGCAACATAGAGGGGCTTAGCATGACCCCTTTTGCGAAGCGGCTCGCCTTCAGCTGCATTAAGAACGCGATCGGCAAGATCGCTATCGGCTTGGATGGACTCGAAGGCCTGCTTGATTTGATTGGATTTCACGGTCGCCCTCCTCTAGGATGAATTTGAGCTTCGATCGACCGCGAGCTAAACGCGTTCGAACGGTCGCGGCTGGCACATGCAGTAACTCGGCAATCTCTGAGGTCGAAAAGCCCAGATAGTAATAGAGCACGATGGGGACGCGGAATCGCTCCGGAAGTCGCATAACGTCTGACAGGACCACCTTGGTCTCCTCCTGCGCCGTCGAAAGCGAATCGGCCAGGTTCTCAATATCCTCCACACGCCTCCATGGCTTTCGAAAGAGCGATTTGCATTCATTGATCGTGACCCGGATAAGCCAGCGACGAAGATCCTCCCAACTCTCAAATTGCGTATCGCTTTTGAGCAGCTTAAGAAAGACATCTTGGGCAACATCATCGGCATCGGCGCGATCGCGCAGATACGTCAATGCGATTCGAAACACGACATCCCGGTGATCTTCGACCGCCTGTCTAAATGTTTGTTCTTCCATAATCACCTCCCGGTGACGGTACTGATTCTTGATGAGGTCCTCACCATAGATACGCTCTGGCCGGACGAAATGTTTCAAATTCAAGCAGGAAAACCTACCAAAATAAACCTGTCCCTTATTGGCAAGGGATCAACGGAACGCAACAGGTTGAGCATACGCAAGCGAGCGGCCCCCAGAGCGTACAAGGTGGCATGAAAAAGGCAGGGCATTGACCTTTTGGTCATGCCCTGCCTTTTGAATGACAGATTGTAGCTCTGGGGGCCGCACAGCGACGGAGGTCGCCGCCGTTCGTTAGAACGGCGGAACTAATTACTCCTCGTCGTTGTCCTTGGCCTCTTCGGCGTCGTCGGTGTCCACGAGCTGGTTGAGCAGCTCATCGAGAGAAGCCATGTCCTCGTTGATGACACCGTTGGCGGGAGCCTTCTTGTCGTCGATCGGGGCACCCAGGAGCTCCTCGTCGGCGTCGGCGTGATGCGTCGGAGCGGAGGTGCCCAGCAGGATATCGTCCGGACCGTCGGGGCTAAAGACCATCTGCAGCAGCTGCGAGAGGTCTTCCTCATCGGCAACGTCGTCGTTGTTCTCGAGGATGTAGAGCAGATCGTGGGCCTCGAGGCCGTCACGGAGCTCCTCGATCGCCTTGGCACCGATGCCATCGATGCGCAGCAGATCCTCCTCGGACTTGCCGACCAGGTCGCCGACCGTCTCGATGCCAACCTCGCTGAACTTGTTGGTCCAGCGCTGCGACACGCCCAGGTCGTCGAACAGGTACAGACGAGCCTTCTCGGCGGAGATGGTGTGGCCGTTGCGGGTGAACGAACCGTCAGCACCACCGAACTCGTCGTAGCCGGCCCAGTCGAGCTGCTGCGGAAGCTGCTCGTCCAGGTCCTTGAGCTCAACCGGAGCCCACTCGGGCAGCGACTTGGCGTTGGGCGAAGCCGGGCCGTCGATGTCCACGTAGCCGTCGGCCGTACGATACGTCAGCTTGGCGTTGGCGTACGGCTTGAGGCCGGTACCGGCCGGGATCTTCTTACCGACGATGACGTTGGACTTAAGGTCGAGCAGGTGGTCGACCTTGCCCTCGATGGCAGCCTCGGTAAGGACGCCGGCGGTACGGATGAACGAAGCGCTCGACAGCCAGGAGTCGATGTTGGACGCGACCTTGAGCGTACCCAGGATGACGGGCTCGGCCACAGGAGCCTGACCGCCCAGACGGGCAACGCGCTCGACCTCGTCGGCGAACTCGTAGCGGTCGACGTACTGACCAAGCAGGTACTTGGAGTCACCGGGGTTGGTGATCTGAACGCGACGCAGCATCTGACGTGCGAGCACCTCGATGTGCTTGTCGTTCAGGTCGACGCCCTGGCTGGTGTAGACGTCCTTGACGCTCTCGACGAAGGTGTGCATCGTCGACTCGATGTCGGTCAGCTTGCGCAGGTTGCGGAAGTTGACGAAGCCCTTGGTGATCTGGTCACCGGCGCGAACCTCGCAGCCGTCCTCGATCTCGGGCATAAAGCGCACCGAAGCGGGGACGCGACGCTCGTCGAGGACACGGGTGTGATCCTCGGAGTCGGTGAGCGTCAGCACGTACTCGGACTTCTCGGGCTTAATCGAGAGGTGGCCGGAGTACGGAGCCAGCTCGGCCTCGCGACCCAGGATCTTCTCGTTGACGTTGCCGACGATATCGAACATACGGCTGACCGTAGGCAGACCCTGCGTAATATCGTCGACGCCAGCGACGCCGCCGGAGTGAATGGTACGCATCGTAAGCTGCGTACCGGGCTCGCCGATGGACTGGGCGGCAATAATGCCGACGGCAGTACCGATGGCGACCGGACGACGGGTGGAAAGATCCCAGCCGTAGCACTTCTGGCACACGCCGTACTTGGAGCGGCAGGTGAGCAGCGCGCGAAGCTTGACCTTCTTGAGGCCCGCATCGACCATCTTCTGGATGTCGGCGACCTTCTCGATGTAGCCGTCCTGCTCAAAGAGCACGGTGCCATCGGGAGCCACGACGTCCTCAATGAAGCAACGGCCGACGAGGTCGGTGTTGAGGTCAGTGGTGCCGGGGATGATGAGGTTGTAGGTGACGCCCTCGTGCGTGCCGCAGTCCTCCTCGCGGACGATGACGTCCTGAGCCACGTCGACCAGACGACGGGTCAGGTAACCAGAGTCCGAGGTGTGGGATGCGGTATCGACCAGGCCCTTACGGGCGCCGTAGGTCGAAATGAAGTACTCGAGCGGCAGCAGGCCCTCGCGGAAGTTCGCCTTAATGGGAAGGTCGATCGTCTCGCCGGACATGTCTGCCATCAGGCCACGCATGCCGCCGAGCTGACGCAGCTGGGTCTTAGAACCACGGGCGCCGGAGTCGGCCATCATGTACAGCGGGTTCTCCTCGTCGAACATGTCGAGCATGAGCGCTGCGACCTTGTCGGTACAAGCGGTCCACTCGTTAACGACTTCGATGTGGCGCTCCGTCTCGTTGATGAAGCCCTCCTCGAAGTACTCGTTGATCTGGTCGACGTTGGCCTGGGCGCGATCGAGCAGCTCCTGCTTCTCGGCAGGGATGAGAGCGTCCCACACCGAGATGGTGAGGCCGGCGCGGGTAGCGTAGTGAAAGCCGGAGTACTTGATGGCGTCGAGGATCGGACCGACCTTGGCCTCGGGGTAACGATCGCAGCAATCGGCAACCAGCTTGGCCACGTCGCCCTTGACCATCTTGTAGTTCATGAACTCATAGTCTTCGGGCAGGCACTGGCGGTTGAAGATGATGCGGCCGATGGAGGTCTCGAAGCGCGCGGTCTTGTTGCCGGTGACGTCGTAGTCGACAAACTCGTTCTTGCCGTTCTTGACGCGGAAGATACGGGTGCCGTCCTCGTTGATGACGTTGGCGTCGGCAGCGGACACGCGGACCTGAATCTTGGCCTGCATGTCGACCTCGGAGCGGCAGTCATAGGCGTGCAGCGCGTCGTCGAAGCTGGCGAACACGTGGTTCTCGCCCGGCAGACCGTCGCGGACCTGGGTGAGGTAGTACACACCGATGATCATGTCCTGCGAGGGGATGTTGACCGGCTTGCCGGATGCCGGCGAGCGCAGGTTATTCGCAGAGAGCATGAGCACGCGGGCCTCGGCCTGAGCCTGGCTGGACAGCGGCACGTGGACAGACATCTGGTCGCCGTCGAAGTCGGCGTTGAAGGGCGAGCAGACCAGCGGGTGCAGGTGGATAGCCTTGCCCTCGACCAGCACCGGCTCAAAGGCCTGGATGGACAGACGGTGCAGGGTCGGTGCACGGTTGAGCAGCACGACGCGGCCGTCGATGACCTCTTCGAGGATGTCCCACACAAAGGTGGCACCGCGGTCGATAGCGCGCTTGGCGCCCTTGATGTTCTCGACCTTGCCAAGCTCGACCAGGCGCTTCATGACGAAGGGTTTGAAGAGCTCCAGCGCCATGGTCTTGGGCAGACCGCACTGGTGCAGCAGCAGCTTGGGGTCGGTAACGATAACCGAACGGCCGGAGTAGTCGACACGCTTACCCAGCAGGTTCTGACGGAAACGACCCTGCTTGCCCTTGAGGGCCTCGGCGAGCGACTTGAGCGGGCGACCGCCACGGCCAGAGACCGGGCGACCACGACGGCCGTTGTCGAACAGGGCGTCCACGGACTCCTGGAGCATGCGCTTCTCGTTGTTCACGATGATCGCAGGGGCGTCCAGGTCGAGCAGGCGCTTGAGTCGGTTGTTACGGTTGATCACGCGACGATACAGGTCGTTGAGGTCGGACGCGGCGAAGCGGCCGCCGTCGAGCTGGACCATCGGGCGCAGATCGGGCGGAATGACCGGGATGACGTCCAGGATCATGTTCGCGGGGCTGTTGCCGCCCTTCAGGAAGGCGTCAACGACCTCAAGGCGCTTGACGGCCTTCTCGCGCTTCTGCTTCTGGGAGTCCTCGTCGGCGATGATGGCCTTGAGCTTCTCGGCCTCGGAGGGGAGGTCGATGGCAGCGAGCAGGTCGCGGACGGCCTCGGCACCCATACCACCCTTGAAGTACATGGAGTAGTAACGGGTCATCTCGCGGAACAGCGGCTCATCGGAAATGAGGTCGCGCTCGGTGAGCTTCATGAAGGCGTTGAAGGCGTCCGTACGGAGCTGCTTCTCGTCCTTGCACTCTTCCTCGATGTCGACGATGCCGGAGGCGATCTCCTCGGGGGTCAGCGGCTCCTCGTCGGAGAACTCGTCAAAGTTTTCGGGGTCGCCCTGCTCCTTGAGGGACTCGATCTGGCGAGCGCACTCGGCATCGATCTCTTCCAGATCGGCGGCGAGCTCCTCGCGCAGGTCGTCGGCGTCGGCCTCGCGAGCCTCGTAGTCAACCTCGGTGATGATGTAGCTGGCAAAGTACAGAACCTTCTCGAGGTCCTTGGACTTGATGTCGAGCATACGGCTCATCGGGAAGCTCGTGGGGCTCTTGAAGTACCAGATGTGGGACACGGGAGCGGCGAGCTCGATGTGACCCATGCGGTCGCGACGCACCTTGGCCGAGGTGACCTCGACGCCGCAGCGCTCGCAGACGATGCCCTTAAAGCGGATGCCCTTGTACTTGCCGCAGGAGCACTCCCAGTCCTTGGCGGGACCGAAGATCTTCTCGCAGAACAGGCCGTCCTTCTCGGGCTTGAGGGTACGGTAATTGATGGTCTCCGGCTTCTTGACCTCACCGTGCGACCAGGAACGGATCTGGTCGGCGGAGGCAAGGGAGATCTTTACCGAGTCAAAATCAGTAGCTTCGAAATCTGCCACAGTCAACTACTCCTTATCAGTGGTCGTGGCGGCGACAGCCTCGGGTGCCTCGGCGGTCTCGGCATCCTGGGCCTCGACATCGGCGTCAACGCCGGCGAGCGCAGCCAGGTCGTCGAGAGCAGAGGTCTCCTCGGCGGTCACAGGGGCGGAGGCGTCCTCGTCGGCATCGTGCATGGGCTCGATGTCCAGTGCGAGCGAACGAATCTCCTTGACGAGAACCTTGAAGGACTCGGGGATACCCGGAACCGGAACGTTCTCGCCCTTGACGATGGACTCGTAGGTCTTGACGCGGCCCACGGTATCGTCGGACTTGACGGTCAGGATCTCCTGCAGGACGTTGGAAGCACCGTATGCGTACAGTGCCCAAACTTCCATCTCGCCGAAGCGCTGGCCGCCGAACTGGGCCTTGCCGCCCAGAGGCTGCTGGGTAACCAAGCTGTAAGGGCCGGTCGAACGGGCGTGGATCTTGTCGTCGACCATGTGGCCGAGCTTGAGGATGTAGGACGTACCCACGGTAATGGGCTCGCGGAACTCCTCGCCGGTGCGGCCGTCGAACAGACGGGTCTTGCCGCGCTCGTCAAGCTGGGTGACGAACTCGGGACGCATGTGATCGCCAAAGGCAGCGGTGGCCTTGTTGAGCATGTTCTTGTTGGCACGACGAATGACCTCGGCGATCTCGTCCTCCTTGGCGCCGTCGAAGACAGGCGTGGCGGTGAAGAACGGACCGGGGACGTACTTGTCGGAGTCGGCCTGCTCGGTATCCCAACCGCAGGCAGCAGCCCAGCCAAGGTGGCACTCGAGCAGCTGGCCGACGTTCATACGCGAAGGAACGCCCAGCGGGTTGAGGATAACGTCGATCGGGGTACCGTCAGCCATGTAGGGCATGTCCTCGACCGGCAGAACGTTACAGATAACACCCTTGTTGCCGTGGCGGCCGGCGATCTTATCGCCCTGCTGGATCTTACGACGCTGGGCGACGTAGACGCGCACCTGCTCGTTGACGCCGGGGGCCAGATCGTCGCCGTTCTCGCGGCTAAAGCGGACAACGTCGATGACGCGGCCGTAAGCGCCGTGAGGCATCTTAAGGGAGGTGTCGCGGACGTCGTGGGCCTTTGCACCGAAGATGGCGCGCAGCAGGCGCTCCTCGGCGGTCAGAGCGCTCTCGCCCTTAGGCGTGACCTTGCCGACCAGGATGTCGCCAGGGCCGACCTCGGCGCCGATGCGGATGATGCCGTCCTCGTCGAGGTTGGCAAGCATGTCCTCGGAGAGGTTCGGGATCTCGCGGGTGATCTCCTCGGGGCCGAGCTTGGTGTCGCGGGCATCGATCTCGTGACGGGTGATGTTGATGGTCGTCAGCAGGTCCTCGGCCACCAGGCGCTCGGACACGACGATACCGTCCTCGTAGTTGAAGCCTTCCCACGGCATGTATGCCACGGTGAGGTTCTGGCCCAGTGCGAGCTCGCCATGATCGGTCGAAGGACCGTCGGCCAGGGGCTCGCCCTGCTCAACGGTGTCACCGACGCGCACGAGCGGACGGTGGTTGATGCAGGTGGACTGGTTGGAGCGCTGGTACTTGGCCAGGTGATACTCGTCCATGCCGCCGGCATGCTTGACGATGATCTTGGCGGCGTCGGCAAAGATGACCTCGCCGGCGTTCTTGGCCAGGGTGACCTCGCCGGAGTCCAGAGCGGCGCGACGCTCCATGCCGGTACCGACATAGGGAGCGGCGGGGTGAACCAGCGGCACGGCCTGACGCTGCATGTTGGCGCCCATCAGCGTACGCTTAGCGTCGTCGTGCTCAAGGAACGGAATCAGCGTGGCTGCGACGGAGAGCATCTGACGCGGCGAGACGTCCATGTAGTCGACGTCCTCGACAGGCACGTCGGCGGGAGCGCCGAAGGAGCCGTCGAAGTCGCGGGTACGGGCGATCACGGTGTGCGGACGGACGATCTTGCCCTCGGCATCGGTCGTGATGAACTCGTTGGTCTTGGGATCGAGCGGCGTGTTGGCCGGCGCGATGACGTGCTTCTCTTCCTCGTCAGCGGTCATCCAGTCGATCTGGTCGGTGGCAACGCCGTTCTCGACGCGACGGAACGGAGCCTCGATGAAGCCGTACTCGTTGACGCGGGCGTAGAGGGCGAGCGAGCCGATCAGGCCGATGTTGGGGCCTTCGGGGGTCTCGATCGGGCACATGCGGCTGTAGTGCGAGTTGTGGACGTCGCGGACGGCCGTCGGCACGTTGGTACGGCGGCTGGAGCCGGACTTGTGGCCGGCAAGACCGCCAGGGCCGAGTGCGGACAGACGGCGCTTGTGGGTCAGACCGGTCAGGGGGTTCGCCTGGTCCATGAACTGCGAGAGCTGCGAGGAACCGAAGAACTCCTTGATGGAGGCCACGATCGGGCGGATGTTGATGAGCGACTGCGGGGTGATCTCGTCGATGTCCTGGGAGCTCATGCGCTCACGGACGACACGCTCCATACGGCTCATGCCGATACGGAACTGGTTGGCGACGAGCTCGCCGACGGTGCGGATGCGGCGGTTGCCAAAGTGGTCGATGTCGTCGAGCTTGAAGCCCTGCTCGCCGGCAGCGAGGGACAGCAGGTAGCGCAGCGTCGCGACGATATCCTCATCGGTGAGCACCGTGACCTCTTCCTCGGTGGTGAGGTTGAGCTTCTTGTTGACCTTGTAACGACCGACGCGGGCCAAATCGTAGCGCTGCGGGTTAAAGAGCAGGCCCTCGAGCAGGCTACGGGAAGCGTCCACGGTGGGAGGCTCGCCCGGGCGCAGGCGACGATAGATCTCGATAAGGGCATCCTCGCGGGTGAGGGCGGTATCGCGCTCCAGGGTGCGCTTAATCACATCGGAGTTGCCGAGCAGCTCGATGATGTCGTCGTTGGTGACGGCAATGCCAAGGGCGCGCAGGAACATCGTGGCGCTCTGCTTGCGCTTACGGTCGATGGAGACCATGAGCTGGTCGCGCTTGTCGACCTCAAACTCAAGCCAGGCACCGCGGGACGGGATGATCTGGGCCTTGTAGATCTGCTTGCCCGAATCCATCTCGGAGCTGTAGTACACACCCGGGGAACGGACGAGCTGCGAGACGACGATACGCTCGGTACCGTTGATGATGAAGGTGCCCTGATCGGTCATCATGGGGAAGTCGCCCATAAAGACGAGCTGCTCCTTGATCTCGCCGGTCTCCTTGTTGGTGAGACGAACGTCGGTCAGAAGCGGGGCCTGATAGGTCATGTCCTTCTCGCGGCACTCCTCGACGGTGTGCGCGGGGTCGCCGAACTGATGCTCGCCGAAGGTAACCTCGAGAACATGGTTCTGGCTCTGGATGGGGCTGGATTCCTTGAACGCCTCACGAAGGCCCTCGTCCTTAAAACGCTCAAAGGATTCCCTTTGAACAGAGATAAGGTTGGGGAGCTCCATGGCCTCCGGGATTTTCCCGAAGCTGACGCGCTTGCGCTCAGTAGCAGTGTATGCGTAGGTCACCAGGTTTTTCCTCCTTCACGGAAATGCTCGGTGGGTTGGCGAGGCATAGCTTCGCCAGTTATCGCAACCTAATAGTTTATCAGGTACCGACCGTTGGGCAAGAAAAGCCTTGACGCGATTGAGTTTTTGGAGTAGCAAAGTTTTTCGACAGAAAATACGCAGGTAAATGTATGTGTATCGAACATCTGTTCATATATTTTCTGTGAACAGAGAGCCGGCAATCGCAGCTCTTATAAAAAACGAGCGCGAACCGAGGTCCGCGCCCGTAAATGTCGATATCCGAAGGCTTACTTGCGCATCAATCCGCCGCGCTCGTCGATGGCGTCCCAGAAGGCGCTTGCAAAGCGGGGATCGCTTGCAGCCATGAGGGCGTTGGTGGCCATCCAGCCAGAGGGAGTGCCGGTGTCGTAGCCCGACAGCGGGTCGATGACGACGGCATACATGGCCTCACGGTCGAGCGAACGGGCCATGGCGTCGGTGAGCTGGATCTCGCCGCCCTTGCCGGCCTGCTGATCTGCCAGCAGGTCCATGACCAACGGGCTCAGCAAGTAGCGACCGACGATGTACAGGTTGGACGGAGCCGCCTCGGGAGCGGGCTTCTCGACCAGACCGCCGATACGCCAGACAGCGCCCGGCTCTGCATCGGCAACGTCCTCGGCGCCCTCGAGCGAACCGACGCGCTCGCCGGCGATAACGCCGTAGCGGCTGACTTCCTCGGGCGAGCAAGCAGCGACGGCGATAACCGAAGCTCCACCGTGCTCCTTGGAAACGGCGAGCATCTTGTCGCAGATGTCGCGATTAGGCACAACGTAGTCGCCCAGAAGAACCAGGAAGTTCTCCCCTGCCACGGCGTCAGCAGCAGAGCGAATAGCATGGCCGAGGCCCTTGGGCTCGTACTGATAACGGAAGTCGACCGGCATACCGCCAGCGTGGGCGACGGCATCGGCATAGGCGTTCTTGCCGCGCTCGCGCAGCAGGTTCTCGAGCGAGCGATCGGGCTGGAAGTAGTTCAGCAGCTCAGGCTTGCCGGGAGAAGTAACGATGATGGCATCGTCGACCTCCTCGGGGTCGAGCGCCTCCTCGACGACATACTGAATGACGGGCTTGTCGAGCACCGGCAGCATCTCTTTGGGGGTGCACTTAGTGCCAGGCAGAAAACGCGTGCCAAGACCGGCGGCGGGGATGATTGCCTTCATGTTATTCAAAGATCCTTTCGCAGGCGCAAAAGCGCCCCATGCGTGCGGCACACAGCCGCAGACCAAATTGCGATACCCAAGCATCTTACCGCTGGAACTATATGTCGCTACAAGGCAGAGACAATTCTTCAGCAGGTTAACGCAAATTATTGCTCGAATGGTGCAATTTTATTGCCCAACGGCAGGGCGCCCGATACGACGCAAATCACAGAACATGGCAGTTTGAGCTACCGATGCCGAGGGACCGAAAAACAAAAAAGACGGGGCTCGCAATGCGAACCCCGTCTGCAAAGAAATCTGGCGAGAAAGCCTGATTACTTGAGGGTGACAGCAGCGCCAGCAGCCTCGAGCTTCTCCTTGGCAGCCTCGGCGTCCTCCTTCTTGGCACCCTCGAGAACAGCCTTGGGAGCGCCCTCGACGACCTCCTTGGCCTCCTTCAGGCCAAGGTTGGTGAGCTCACGGACGGCCTTGATGACCTGGATCTTGTTGTCGCCGAAGCCCTCGAGCACGACGTCAAACTCGGTCTTCTCCTCGGCCTCAGCAGCGCCAGCAGCGGGAGCGGCGACAACAGCGGCAGGAGCAGCGGCGGAAACGCCGAAGGTGTCCTCGATAGCCTTAACGAGCTCGGAAGCCTCGAGAAGGGTCATTTCCTTAAGAGCATCGATGATCTCATCGGTGGTAAGCTTAGCCATTTCTAAGTCCTTTCGGTTTCCGTGCGGATGCACGGAGATCAGTTAAAACACGGCGCGAATGCGCCAGGGGTGCGGCGTTGCCGCCGCGGGTGAAAACAGCAACTAGGCTGCCTTCTGCTCGGAGACCTGCTGAATCGAACGAGCGAGACCAGAGGAAACGCCGTTGACGCAGACAGCGATGTCGCGAGCGAAACCGGAGATGAGACCGGCGATCTGGCCGAGAAGCTGATCCTTGGTGGGCAGCTCGGCGATAGCCTTAACATCATCAGCGGAAACGGCCTTGCCGTCGGAGATACCGCCCTTGATCTCAAGGACGCCCTTGGACTTAGCGGAGAAGTCCTTAAGGGCCTTAGCGGCCTCGACCGGCTCGGACTCGTAGAACACATAAGCGACGGGGCCGGCGAGGATCTCGTCGATCTCGGGCTGCTCCTGGTTCTTGAGGGCGATCTTGACCAGGTTGTTCTTGTAGACCTTCATCTCGGCGCCGCACTCGCGAAGCTGATGACGCAGCTCCTGAGCCTGCTTAACCGTCAGACCGTTGTAGTTGACGACGAACAGACCGGCGTTCTCGGCGATACGGGACTCGATCTCTGCAACCTTGTCGATTTTGTACTGCTGGGGCATGAATTACACCTCCTCGAATTCTTTCCGGGCACGGTCCGCCACAAGGACGTGACGGGGGCATGTCCAAAAAGAAAGCCCCCGCGCTGCATGAGCGACGGGGGCGAGAAGACATATCTACTCGACCACCTCGGCTGGCGGGAAGTCCCATTAAGCTCGCGGGTAAGACCCGTTTGCGCCGGCTGTCTCTGGCAGCGGATTCGTGCGTGAACCGAAAGCATTATGGCGGGGACCCCGGCGTCGGTCAACGGGCGCGAGGATTCCTACACAAACCCTGCATACGCTCCGGCCGGGAGGGGCAGGGTGAGTTTTCCGCTCGGTCAAGTCCTGGGCTCGCACGAAGGCCACATTAAGTGGCCTTCGGCTCGTGCGGAATCTACGGAAAACTCGCCCTGCCCCTCCCGGCCGGAGCTACGTTGCCTTTGCTGCGAATCCTCGTGTCCGTTGAGCGACGCGCCCCACTCATAATGCTTGGGTCGGTGGGCTGATGTATTGCGTCCCGTTGGGCTATAAGGTTGAAATGAAGGTGGACAGGCGATTTAGGCCTTCGTCCAGATCTTGGTCGGAGACGCAGTAGCTTAGGCGGATGTGGCCTTCGGTGCCGAAACAGTCGCCCGGGACTAGGGCTACGTTTGCCTCTTTGATGGCCTTGATGCAGAAATCCTCACTTGTTAGACCGTACTGTTTGATGCTGGGGAAGGCGTAGAAGGCGCCGGCTGGTTCCACTACGTCGAGGCCCATGGCGCTTAAGGCTGCGAGCACGCGTTCGCGGCGGGCTCGGTAGACATTGAGCATGGGGGCTGGGTCGACGGTCAGGGCTCGCGCTGCGGCGTCCATCTCAAAGGAGACGGCGCTCGATACTAGGTATTGGTGGGCTTTTGCGATCTCGGCGATGACGGGGGCTGCCGCTGCGAGCCAGCCCAAGCGCCAGCCGGTCATGGCCCAGGGCTTGGAGAAGCTCTCGATGACCACCGTCTGCTCGCGTAGCTCCGGGTGGCGCTGGGCAAAACGCTCATAGCCATCCACATAGACTAGGCGGCTGTATACGTCGTCGCAGACCACGTAGATGCCCGACTGTTCTGCTACGCGCGCCACGGCGTCGAGCGATGCCGCGTCGAGGATGCAGCCCGTAGGATTGTTGGGCGTGCAGATGACGATGGCCTTGGTCGCCGGCGTCACGCAAGCACGAAGTGCGTCCTCGTCAATCTGGAATTGCGCAGGCTCCGTATCCAAAAAGACCGCCTTGGCGTGGTTGGCCACGACGATGCTCTCGTACAGGCCAAAGGCCGGCGTGGGGATGATGACCTCGTCGCCGGGGTTGAGCATAGCAATGAATGTTGCCGACAGTGCCTCGGTCGCGCCGTCGGTCAGGATGACCTCGTCGGCCGAAAACGTAAGGCCCGCATCCCCCATGTAGGCAGACAACGTCTCACGCAGGGCGGGGCGACCGTTGTTGGGCGGATAGTGCGTGTCACCGCGGTCCAGCGCGGCGGTCACCTCGGCGCTAATCACATCGGGCGTGGGAAAATCGGGCTCGCCAAGCGCAAGCGCGATGCACCCCGGATGCTGGGCGGCGAGTGCGTTGATCCGGCGGATACCGGAGGGCTTAAGCGTGGCAAGCGAGGTATTCATGGGCAGACGCATGGCGTTCCTTTCGTAAGGGTTGCACTAGGATAGCGCGGCGAGGCGCCGTCAGACGGTGTAACCTAAACGGAAACGAGCCGGAAAGGAGGCGGCATGGAGACGACCGCGCGTGGCGACGTACCAAAAACACTGCAAACCATTGCGTATATCAGTATTCCCAATAGCGCCGATCTTGATTTTTTGCTCTGGGACCTGCAGGATGCCATCGCCGCCTATGCCCGGCTTTCCGGCACCGCACTCCCCCGCCCGGTCGACTTGAAGGCAAATGACGCCGGCAGCGTTGCCGATGGCATCGTGCTGGCCATTGAAGATGTGGCTGACGATGAGACGTTGACAGCCATCGAGCAGGCGCTTGAGCGCTTTGGCGGTACGGGAACGCGCGTCTATGCTGCGATTCGAGCCGCACAAGAGGGCACTGAGCAGGCGCGTGGGACCGCCGTTCGCCTGCACAAGGCATGTGAGCGCCATGACCAATTGTGGTGTGGCGGCGTTGCCATCTGCGCCGGCAGCGGCATTGCGGCGCTTCGTCGCTCTCCGCGCATGGGACTCTTGCGGCGACCGTTTTCTGAGGCCATGGACAAGCTCGTGGGCGCCGTTCGCATGGGATGTTCCGTCGAACACGCGCAAAAGCTCGGTGGTGCCGCAACGGGTGGCGTCGACACCGACGGCATGGTGCGCGCCACGTCTGCACTGCCCACACCGATCTGGCACGCCGTTATGAGGCATCTTGCCGAGCACTCAAACTGCTAAATCGAAAAAGCCTGCCAATCAGCGGCGCCGCTCCACCGCTCAACAAGCCGCTCCAGGCGCCAGGCAGCATTAGCAGGACTTGTCGAGGGCAGGACGACGGCGGGCAACCCCGTCCGATCTTGTAAGTAGCGTTTGTAGAGTCGCCCTGCCGTACCGCCGTTACAGACAACGACCTCGATCGGCGCGGCGTCGGTAATGCGCTCGATATGTGCCGGCACAACGTTGCGAATGCTCGCGTCGCTCGAGCCCTTAATGTCGCAGCTCTCGATTGCATCCCACAGGGCCACGCCGCCGTTCAGCAGCATGGCCCGCTTGGCGGCAATGGAGGCATCGAGCGTCGCGGGCTCACCGCTTGCCAAAAGATCGCCCTCGTTGGGCGGCACAGGCATACCGAGGCACGTGGCCATCACACGCCAAAAGCGATTCTGAGGGTTGCCGTAATAAAAGGCATTGGCGCGCGAAAGCACCGAGGGAAACGACCCGAGCACCAAAACGCGCGAGTGCTCGTCAAACACGGGCTCAAACCCATGCTCAATATGTTGATAGCCCTCGTCAGATACGGCCATGGGCTAGGCTCTCAACAGATAGCGCACCTCGTAGGGTGCAAGCTCAAGGGTACCCGTCAGCTCGACCGTGGGCGCATCGTCGGCAAGCAGGTCGACGAAGGACCCGTTGAGCTCGCCGGCGCCAAAGGTGTAAGGCTCACCCACGGCATTCACCGCCACGAGTACCGTCGCGCCGTCACAGGCGCGCTCGAACAGCAGCTGCTTGTTCTGGATCACCACGTTGCGATAGGCACCGTAGTTGAGAGCACGGGCAGCCGCGTCGTCGGCCGAGCGAAGGTGCGCAAGCTGCGTGATGAACGCCGTCAGCTCGTTGGGCGCAGGCTCATCGAGCGCAGGTCGCAGCGCCCAGTCGCCATCGGGGCCACCCTTTTCGCCGGCAATTCCCCACTCGCTGCCATAGTAGACGCACGGGATGCCCGGCATGCCAAAGAGCATGCCGTAGGCGGGACGCAGACACGACTTGTCGGTGAGGATACTTGCCAGGCGCGGCACATCGTGGTTGTCGACAAACGACAGCAGATGTTTGCCGCGGTAGATGCACCACGGATCGCCGCCAAACTGGCGGTGCAGCGAATGGGCGATCTCGAACATGTTGACCGAGTTAAAGCTGGAGTACAGGCCCTTGTAGCACTCGTAGTTGGTGCAGGAGTCGAGTATCTCGTCGTTGACGATTTGGTTGTAGTCGCCGTGGAGCGTCTCGCCGATCAGCACAAAGTCGGGCTTGAGCTCACGGGTAAAGACGTGCAGGCGGCGCATAAAGTCGCGGTCGAGCATATAGGCAACGTCCAGGCGCAGGCCGTCGACGCCAAAGACCTCGGCCCAGCGGCGCACGGACTCGAGCAGGTAATCGACCACAGCGGGATTTTGCAGATTGAGCTTCACAAGCTCAAAATGGCCTTCCCAGCCCTCGTACCAAAAGCCATCGCCATAGCAGGAATCGCCATCAAAGCTAATGTGGAACCAGTCCTTGTACGGCGAGTCCCACTTGCGCTCCTGCACATCGCGGAAGGCCCAAAAACCGCGGCCGACGTGGTTGAAGACGGCATCGAGCACCACGCGGATGCCATGGGCATGCAGCGTGTCGCATACGGCGGCAAAGTCGGCGTCCCCACCCAGGCGACGGTCGATATGGCGCAGGCTGCGTGTATCGTAGCCGTGGCTATCAGATTCGAGCGGTGGGTTGATAAGCACAGCGCCAACGCCGAGTTCCTGCATGTAGTCGGCCCATTGGGCGACCTTCATGATAGGAGCATCGGGGTTGGGCGCGGCGTTGGCAGCCTGGGCGAGCTCATCCTCGGCAACGGGCGCGGCGTTTTCGCGCGGAGCCCCGCAAAAGCCCAGCGGATAGATCTGATAGAACGTCGTCTCGTATGCCCACATAACAGCCTCCCGGGTAACTTTCACGCAACGCCATCCATTGTATGCCCGCCGCGCATCCCCTCCCCCAAAATAAGTTGCGGTGAAATACGGACTGTTTACCAGGTTTACTGGGCTAAACACTCCGTATTCCACCGCAACTGATGAGGAGGATGTGGCTAGGCGACGGGCTTTGCACGGCGTATGGCTGGGAACATCACCGTGATGGCGAGGATAACGCCCACGACGGCAATCGCCCCGCCCACGAAGCCGATCCAGGCGATACCGGGGCCTGACACCACGGCGCCACCAATCGCCGTGCCCGTACCAATACCGAGATTGAACAGGCCCGAGAAGATCGACATGGCGACGGCCGACGAATCTGCCGGCGTGTACTTAATGAGTTCGGCCTGGAACGCCACGTTAAAGGCCGTGGCGCAGCAGCCCCACAACGCGCAGACGGCAAGCACTGTCACGAGCGACGATGCGGCCGGCCCCATGAGCAGCAGGGCCACCGGCACACCGGAGAGCGTGATAGCCAAGAACGGGAAGCGATGCCCATCGAACAGGCGGCCAAACAGCCAGCTTCCGAGCAAACCAGAGCAGCCAAACGCCGTCAGCGTCATGGTAATGGCGCCCGCATCGACGTGCGCGACCTGCGCCAGGAAGGGCTCGATATAGCTGTAGCTTGCGTAATAGCCGGTCGCCATGAAGACCGTGACTGCGTAGAGCGCGATGAGGAGCGGGTTCTTGAGCAGCTCGGGCAGTTGCTTGACGGTAAAGCGCTCACCCGCCGGCATGGCCGGGAACACCGCTGCCTGGTAGACGGCCGCGATGGCCGAGAGGCCCCCGACCACGGCAAACGTCATGCGCCAGCCCACGGCCAAGCCAATGGCGCGACCGAGGGGCAGGCCAAAGATCTGCGCGATGGACGAGCCAGTGGCGATCATGCTGATGGCGAGCGCCCCATGGCGCGTGTCGACCAGGCGCGAGGCCATAATCGAAGCGACCGACCAGAACACGGCATGCGCGCAAGCGACCACCAGGCGCGCGCAGACCAAGATGGGATAGGTGGGCGCCACGGCGGACAGGAACTGGCCGAGCGAGAACACGGCAAGCACGCCCAGCAGCATCCGCTTGAACTCGAAGCGCGAGGCAAACACCATGAGCGGCAGCGACAGCAGCATGACGCCCCAGGCATAGACCGAGATCATGATGCCCGCCTGGGCCTCGGTGAGCGAGAACGACGCGGCGATATCAGTCAAAAGGCCGATGGGCATAAACTCCGACGTGTTGAACACGAACGCACAGCAGGTGAGCCCGACGAGTGGGAGCCACTGCTTGAGCGTGATGCCGTCTTGCCTTGTCTGAGTCATATATAACGTCTCCAATCGTTTTGAGCGGAGGCGATTATATAGCAACGGCCCCGCATCCGTCAGTACAGATGCGGGGCCGAAAACAATTCGATACACAGAGGTTGCGCCGTCAATTCATAACTAAGCCAACCCCAGCAATATGCCCGCCGAATGCACGACAAACGCCACGATCCAGGCAACGGCGACCTGAAACGCGAATACGGCCACGGCATAGCGCGCGCCCAACTCGCTCTTGACGGCGCCGATTGCCGCCACACAAGGCGGGTACAGCAACGTAAAGACCAAGAACACGTAGGCGGTAAACGGCGAAAACATGGTCGACAGCGCCGCGGGCGACGTTGCGTCCAAAAGCACCGTGAGCGTCGAGATGACGCTCTCCTTGGCAATGAGCCCCGTGACGAGCGCCGTCGAGGCGCGCCAGTCGCCAAAGCCGAGCGGGGCCAACACCGGCGCGATGATGCTACCCAGACCGGCAAGCAGGCTTTGCGACTGATCGGCGACCACATTAAAGCGGATGTCGAACGTCTGCAGGAACCAGATGACCACAGTCGCGGCAAAGATAATGGTAAAGGCCTTGGTAATAAAGTCCTTGGCCTTATCCCATGCCAGCATCACCGTCGTCTTGACGCTCGGCAGGCGGTAATTGGGAAGCTCCATGATAAACGGCACCGGGTCGCCCTTAAATGCCGTGCGGTTGAGCACCAAAGCCGCGATGCAGCCGACCACGATACCGATCAGATAGAGCGAGACCATGGCGGGGACCGTCGCCTGCGGGAAAAACGCCCCGCACAGCAAGCCGTAAACCGGCAACTTGGCTGAACAGCTCATAAACGGCGTGAGCATGACCGTCATCTTGCGGTCGTGCTCGGATGGGAGCGTACGGGTCGACATGATAGCCGGCACGGTGCAGCCAAAACCGACGAGCATGGGCACGAAGCTGCGGCCCGACAGGCCAAAGCGACGCAGCACCTTATCCATGACAAAGGCCACGCGTGCCATGTAGCCGGAGTCTTCCAGAATGGAGAGGAACAAGAAGAGCACGACGATAATCGGCAGGAAGGTCAGCACGCTGCCCACACCCGTAAGCACGCCGTCGACAGCCAGCGAGCGTACCACGTCGTTGGTACCGAACGCCTTGAGGCCCGCATCGGCCGAGGCGATAATGGCAGCGATACCGTCCTCCATGAGTCCCTGCAACGCCGCGCCGATCACGCCAAACGTCAGCCAAAAGATGAGGCCCATGATCACCAGAAACGCCGGAATGGCTGTGTAACGACCTGTTAGGATGCGGTCAATCTTGACGGAGCGCACGTGCTCGCGGCTTTCGTGTGGCTTGACGACGCAGCGCCCGCACACGTCGCCGATAAAGCTAAAACGCATATCGGCCAGCGCAGATAGGCGGTCGGTGCCGGCCTCGCCCTCCATCTGGGTAATGATGTGCTCGATAGCGTCGAGCTCATTGCGATCCAGGTGAAGCGCCTCGGTTACCAGCTCGTCGCCCTCAACCAGCTTGGTCGCCGCAAAACGCACGGGAATGTGCGCCGTCGCGGCATGGTCCTCGATAAGGTTGGCGATGCCGTGGATGCAGCGATGCAGCGCACCGCCGTCTGGACCATCGGGTGCGCAAAAGTCCAGGCGACCGGGGCGCTCGCGGAACCGCGCCACGTGCAAGGCATGATCAACCAGCTCGCCGATACCCTCGTTGCGGGCAGCGCTAATGGGGACAACAGGCACGCCCAACAGGCTCTCGAGCAGGTTGACGTCCACGGCGCCGCCGTTGGCGGTCACCTCGTCCATCATGTTGAGCGCGATGACCATGGGGCGGTCGAGCTCCATGAGCTGCAGTGTCAGGTACAGGTTACGCTCGATGTTGGTAGCGTCAATGATGTCGATGATGGCGTCCGGGCGCTCGTCAAGGATGAACTGACGGCTCACGACCTCTTCGCCTGTGTACGGCGACAGGGAGTAAATGCCAGGCAGGTCGGTAACGCTCGCCTCGGGATGGTTACGGATAGCGCCATCTTTGCGGTCGACCGTCACGCCGGGAAAGTTACCGACGTGCTGGTTGGAGCCCGTCAGCTGGTTGAATAACGTGGTCTTGCCGCAGTTTTGGTTGCCGGCGAGGGCAAAGTGCAGCGGTGCGCCCTCGGGCACGGCCGTCTTTGCCGCACGGGGCGAATACGTCCCCTCGCCCAGAGCCGGATGCTCCGTCGTGCCGATTGCGGCGTTAGCGCGCGGACCCGTATCGGTGTCGTGAATACCCACGAGCTCGATGCGAGCGGCATCGTCCTTACGCAGTGTCAACTCGTAGCCACGCAGGCGGATCTCGAGCGGGTCACCCATGGGGGCGTACTTCATCATGGTGACTTCGGTGCCCGGCGTTAGACCCATGTCCAAAATATGCTGTCGGAGTGCCTGATCGTCCGATGCCACCGATGCGACAACGGCGTCCTTTCCAATCTCGAGTGTATCGAGCTTCACGTCCGTGTTCCTCCCCCGGCGCCCACAGGGCGTTGTATTTATGTTCACCAAGGCTAACCGTTTGCCATGGCTAACCAATTTTAACCATGCATGATAGCGCGAACATGCAACGATGTTCAATCAGCAAATTGGCGCAATGGGGACAGGCAGGAGAGTTCAGGGCCATAGTTTCCCGATGAGGCCTCTCGGGGAAACTACATCCCAGAATTCCGGCTCGAAACGGGATATGGTTTCCCAAACAGGCCTCTTACGGAAAATGCATCCCGGAATCCCCACTCGAAACGGGACGCACTTTCCCAGTCGAGGCCCTATGGGAAACTGCGTCCCACCTTGAAAGGCAAAACTGGGACGCAGTTTCCGGGCGGGGCATCAAAAACGAAGTTGCGGTGGAATAGTTCCTGGATGGGCTGGTTGATGCCCCAGATAGGAACTATTTCACCGCAAATTATTGAAGGGCTTGGATGCCGGGACTCTTACAGATGGCGCTCCAGGAAGCGGAAGGCCAGGCGGATCCAGGGACGGACTGCCACCTGCTTGTCCTCGTTGTCGACCGCGGTGTTGGCGTTGCCGAGCGAAAGGCCGTGACCACCCTGGTCGAAGACGTGCATCTCGCATGCAACGCCCTCCTCGGCCATGCGCTGCGCAAACGGGTAGACCTGCGCGATCGGCGCCGTCTTGTCGTCGGACACGCCCCACACAAAGGTCGGTGGCATCTGACGCGAAACATGCGTGGTGGGGCAGATGTCGGCCAGATGCTCGTCAGTTGCCTCGCCGCCCGTCACCATCGACAGGTAGTCGTTGAGCAAATCGCGCCCCGTCTTGCCGCCCGTCTTGGGCACACGCAAGTCAATGCGCGGATCGCGCGTCTGCATGTCACGCACATAGGCAAAGTCGAGCAATGGATAGCCCAGCACCACGGCATCGGGACGAATGTCGTCCGGACGCGCCCCGGCAAGTGCCGCGAAGGGGCCGGTCTTCCACTGTGTTGCCAGCGAGGCGCAAATCATGCCGCCAGCAGAAAAGCCCACGACGCACACGCGCTTAGGATCGACATGCCACTCGTCGGCGTTGGCGCGCACCGTGGCGACCATCTTGGCAAGATCTGCCTGGGGGTGCGGAAAGCTCACGTCACCCGTAGAACTCGTGACATAGTTGAGCACAAAGGCCTGGTAGCCGCGATCCAAAAATGCAAACGCCACCGGGTCCTGCTCGTGCGGAGCGATATGCGTAAACCCGCCTCCGCCGCAGATGATCACCGCGGGGCGGCGGCCATTCGGTTTATCGGGCAGCGGCTCGGCACCCAAATACGTAAACGTCGCCGGATAATCCTCGGTCGGCTCCTCGCCCCACAGCGCATGGTTCTCGACAATCATATGTGCTCCCTTCGCGCAAATTATGCGCCCTTGTTTTTCGCCTTCAAGCGTACCCCACTTGAACCCGTGGCGCAGAAACACTCCGGCAATAAGTTTCCCTTCAACTGATATATCACATAATCCCAGTTCAGAGGTATCGTTGAGCAGCGTAGAATAGGGGCGTTGACCAAGCCGCGAAACACATGTGAAACGTTTCCGGCAAACCAAACGCGCGATATGCGCCTATTTAAGTTGGAGGCAACTATGGGTCTGCTCGATTCGCTTAAGTCCACCTTCACCTCGACCGGCGAGGCGTCCGTTCCGCCCGCAGCAAGCTTCGCTACCCGCGAAGGCGTCATCTATGCCCCCGTCAACGGCGTGCTCGTCAACCTGAACGAGGTTCCCGACGAGACGATCGCCTCGGGCATGCTTGGCCAGGGCTATGGCATCGAGCCCATTACCGGCACCATCTATGCGCCCGCCAACGGCCGCATCGGTGCCACCACTGTCACCAACCACTCCATCGGCATGATTACCGAGGACGGCCTGCGCGTGTTCATCCATGTTGGCCTGGGCACCGTGGAAATGAACGGCAAGGGTTTTGCCCGCTTTGTCGAGATGGGCGATGTGGTCAAGGCAGGCCAGCCGCTCATCAGCTTCGACCGCGAGGCCATTAAGGCCGCTGGTCACGAGGACATCGTGACCGTCATCGTCTCCGAGCTCGATCGTCTTAAGAGCATCGACCATGTCGGCGAGTCTGGAACGCTTATCGGCGGCAACCCGCTCGTCAAGCTTGGCGACCCGCTGCTGGTTGCCAAGACCAAGTAGCTAGGCCCCGCGCCACACAGCCAAAAGGCACCTCGTCAAGCGCCCACGGCCATTAGGCCGCGGGCGCTTTTCGTTTGAAAAACCATCCCGCCAATGCCTTATCTGTATAGCCCAAATGAGCCGAGCTGCTAGAATATCGAACTGTATGGATAACTATCATTCAACCGTTATGGGAGGATACGTGAACCGCACCAAAATCGCGCAGCTCTATGCCGATGCCGAGTCGCTCGGCGGCCAGACCGTCACCGTCGCCGGCTGGGTCAAGTCCGTCCGCGACATGAAGAACTTTGGCTTTGTTACGCTCAACGACGGCAGCTGCTTCCGCGACCTGCAGGTCGTCATGAACCGCGAGGCACTCGACAACTACGACGAGATCGCCCATCAAAACGTCTCGGCCGCACTCATTTGCACCGGCACCGTCAAGCTGACCCCCGATGCGCCCCAGCCTTTCGAGCTTTCTGCCACCTCCATCGAGGTCGAGGGCACGAGCGCCCCGGATTACCCGCTGCAGAAGAAGCGCGCAACCGTCGAGTTCCTGCGCACCCAGCAGCACCTGCGCCCGCGCACCAACCTGTTCCGCGCCGTGTTCCGCATCCGCTCTGTCGCGGCTGCCGCCATCCACCGCTTCTTCCAGGAGCAGGGCTTTGTCTACGTCAACACCCCCATCATCACCACGAGTGACTGCGAGGGCGCCGGCGAGATGTTCCGCGTGACCACGCTCGACCCCAAAAATCCGCCCCTCACCGAGTCCGGCGAGGTCGACTGGAGTCAGGACTTCTTTGGCAAGCATGCAAGCCTCACCGTGTCCGGCCAGCTCAATGCCGAGAACTTTGCCATGGCCTTTGGCGACGTGTACACCTTTGGCCCCACCTTCCGCGCCGAAAACTCCAACACCACGCGCCACGCCGCCGAGTTTTGGATGATCGAGCCCGAGATGGCCTTCGCCGACCTCAACGACTACATGGACAACGCCGAGGCCATGCTCAAGTACGTCCTTAAGGACGTTATGGCCACCTGCCCCGACGAGCTCAATATGCTCAACAAGTTTGTGGACAAGGGTCTGCTCGAGCGCCTGGACCATGTCGCCAACTCCGACTTTGCCCGCGTTACCTACACCGAGGCCGTCGAAATCCTGGAGCAGGCCGTCGCCGCTGGTCACAAGTTTGACTATCCCGTGAGCTGGGGCATCGACCTGCAAACCGAGCACGAGCGTTTCCTGACCGAGGAACACTTTAAGCGCCCGACCTTCGTGACCGACTACCCGGCCGAGATCAAGGCGTTCTACATGCGCATGAACGAGGACGGCAAGACCGTCGCCGCCGCCGACTGCCTGGTGCCGGGCATCGGCGAGATCATCGGTGGCTCCCAGCGCGAGGAGCGCCTGGATCTGCTCGAGGCCCGCATCAAGGACCTGGATATGAATCCCGAGCAGTACAAGTACTACCTTGACCTGCGCCGCTACGGTTCCTGCAAGCACGCCGGCTACGGTCTGGGCTTCGAGCGCTTGGTCATGTATCTGACCGGCGTGGGCAACATCCGCGACGTCCTGCCGCACCCGCGCACCGTGGGCAACGCCGACTTCTAATCGTCGAACGCTAGCTCGCGTCGCCACACGCCAACGCTCATCGCACAAGCGTCTCTCGACATCGGTCGAGAGACGCTTTTTTCAACAGCATCCGTCAAGCTTTTGGCAAGTTTTTGGTCAGTTGAGCAGGGCTGTTGAAAACTCGACCCGCCGTTTGCCGACGACTACCGACCGCCCAGAGCGCCCTGCGCCCCTGGGAAAGCCCCGCGTCTTAGGCTCCATACCGTCGCCACCCAAAACGGAAAGGACGTGGGCACCATGATCGAAACCGCTGTTGAAACCTACGACACCACGACTAGAGGCGCCGCCTCGATGGCAGCCTATCGCGCCGTTCGTATCCTGCAGCTCTTGAGCGAAAACACCGGCGAAGACAAGGCCATGCTTTCCGATGAGCTGATCCGGCGCCTCGCCCATCCCGACGACCCCGCCCGCATGCCCATCTCGGCGGCGCGGCGCAGCATCTACACCGCCATCTCCGCGCTTCGCCATGCCGGATACGAAATTGAGTACAAACGCGGCGTGGGCTACAAACTTCTTACCCGCCCGCTCACCGATGAAGAGATCATCCGGCTCCACGGTATGGTCATGCGCAACCGCTCCACGCCTATCGCTATCCGCAAGAGCATGGCGCAGCACTTAGTTGCCATGGCGAGTGCCGACGTTCGCGGCTACCTCGATACACCCGAACCCGTTCCGAGCGCAGGCAGCAAGGCTACCAAGGCAACACGCACGCCCATCAAGCGCATCGACACGTGCGAGCTCGTCGAGCAGGCCATCGACCACGGAACCACGGTGAGTTTTGATATTTCGAGCGTTACGACGCGTGGCGAAACCGAAGCAGCACGGATGACGCTGCGTCCCTTTGCCATCAGGCAGCGCGATGGCATCTCGTATCTGCTGGGAACGGTCTACGACGCCCGAGGCGCCGATGACACGTTGCGTACCGTAGAGATTGGCCGAATGAGAAACGTCACCACACGTCTCCTCGACGGCAAGAAGCTCTTCGCCGCCCTAGACGAGGACGACGCCTCCTCCGCCGCATAAGACCCTCCGCCGCCCATTCGACTACCCGCACCGCCCATCCGATTCTGTATTAAAAAACCCGCCAGGCTGTTGTAAAAATGGACATCAGCGCTACTATAGTTCCACTTGCACTTTGTCCCAGTGCAGTGTTTCCAGCCATTTTTATACTGGGGGTAATGATATGAAGGACATCACCATCAGCCGCAGGAGCCTTCTGGTCTCCGCCGGCCTGCTCGCGCTCGCCCCGCTCGCCGGATGCGGCGGCAACTCTGGTTCCGGCTCTGCTGCCGCCGGTTCCGACTACACCATCGGCGTTCTGCAGCTCACCGAGCACTCCGCACTCGATGCCGCCAACGACGGCTTTGTCAAGGCCATCAAGGAGAGCGGCCTTAAGGTCAAGATCGACCAGAAGAACGCCCAGAACGACCAGTCCACGTGTAAGTCCATCGCCGACAAGTTCGTGGGCGATGGCGTCGACCTGATCTACGCCATCGCCACGCCCGCCGCACAGGCTGCCGCCGGCGCCACGGCCGATATCCCCATCGTGGGCTGTGCCATCACCGACTACGCCGCCTCCGGCCTGGTCCAGGACAACGACAAGCCCGGCACCAACGTCACCGGTGCCTCCGACCTCACCCCGGTCGCCGAGCAGCTCGAGATGATGCAGAAGGTTCTGCCCGACGTTAAGAAGGTCGGCCTGCTCTACTGCACCGCCGAATCCAACTCCGACGTCCAGATCAAGGCCGCCAAGAAGGAACTCGACAAGCTGGGCATCGAGTACACTGACTTTACCGTCTCGAGCTCTAACGAGATCCAGTCCGTCGTCGAGTCTGCCGTGGGCAAGGTCGACGCGCTCTACTCCCCCACCGACAACACCATCGCCGCGGGCGCCTCGCAGGTCGGTCAGATCTGCAAGGAGAACAAGCTTCCCTTCGTGACCGGCGAGGAGGGCATGTGCAAGGCCGGCGGCCTGTTCACCCTCTCCATCAACTACGAGGATCTGGGCTACGCCGCAGGCGAGATGGCCGTCAAGATCCTGAAGGGCGAAGCCAAGCCCGAGGACATGGCGATCAAGCACCTCTCAAGCAAAGACCTGGTCATCGTCAAGAACGACGAGATGGCCGAGGCTCTGGGCATCGATCTTTCCGCTCTGGACGAGTAGCGCCATGCGCGGTAGCGCGTCTAGGGCACGCACTCGCGCCGTTGACGTGTTATTCAATATCTGAGCCACAGGGGCGAACGCCAAAGACCGGCGTTCGCCCTGCTTGTTTCGGATGAGTCAAAACATCCGGCCGCAGCTCTTTTATGCATTGTTACCGCTATCATGGTGACTCACGTGTCCACCCTATCCTAGGAGGTATGAAGCATGCTCATTGCATTGCAGGGCGCCGTTTCGCAGGGCGTCCTCTGGGGCATTATGGTGCTTGGCGTGTTTATCACGTTCCGCCTGCTCGACATTCCCGATATGACCTGCGACGGCAGCTTTGCCCTCGGCGGCTGCGTCTGCGCCGTGCTCATCGTCAATAACAACGTCGACCCGCTGCTCGCCGTGCTGGCCGGCATGTGCGCCGGCGCCATCGCGGGCGCCGTCACGGGCATTCTGACCACCGTCTTTGAGATTCCCGCGATCCTCGCCGGAATCCTCACCCAGATCAGTCTGTGGTCCATCAACCTGCGCATCATGGGCAAGTCCAATACGCCCATTCTTGCCAAGGGCACCGTGTTCTCGGCCGTCAGCAATATGACCGGTCTGCCGCAGTCCACCGTTGCCATCATCTTGGGCATCCTGCTCGCCGTGGCTATCGTTGCCATCCTGTATTGGTTCTTTGGCACCGAGATCGGCTCGGCGCTGCGCGCCACCGGCAACAACGAGTACATGATCCGCGCTCTGGGCGTTAACACCAACTCCACCAAGATGATCGCCCTCGTGCTCTCCAACGCCCTCATCGGGCTTTCGGGCGCGCTCATCTGCCAGAGCCAAAAGTACGCCGACATTGGTATGGGCACCGGTGCCATCGTTATCGGTCTTGCCGCCATTGTTATCGGTGAGGTGCTCGGCCGCCTGCTGCCCGGCGGTCTCACGCAGTTTAGCGTCCGTCTTGCCTCCGCCGTCTTTGGCTCCGTGGTGTACTTCCTTATCCGCGCCATCGTGCTGCAGTTGGGCATGGACGCCAACGACATGAAGCTGCTCTCCGCCGTGATCGTCGCCGTGGCCCTGTGCGTGCCCGTGGTTTGGGAGCGCTATAAGCTCCGCAGCTCCTACACGAAGGGGGATGAGGCAGATGCTTAAGCTCTCGCACGTCAAGAAGACCTTTAACAAGGGCACCGTCACCGAGAAGCGCGCGCTCACCGGCGTCGACCTCACCCTGAATGACGGCGATTTTGTAACCGTGATCGGCGGCAACGGCGCCGGCAAGTCCACGCTGCTCAACATGATCGCCGGCGTGTACCCGCTCGATTCGGGCGTTATTGAGCTCGATGGCACCGACATCTCGCGCCTGAGCGAGTCGCAGCGCGCCAAGTACCTGGGCCGCGTGTTTCAGGACCCCATGCGCGGTACCGCTGCCGACATGCAGATCGCCGAGAACCTGGCCCTCGCCAAGCGTCGCGGCCAGCGTCGCGGCCTTTCGTGGGGCGTCACCAAGGCCGAGAAAGATGAGTACGTTGAGCTGCTCAAGCGCCTGGACCTTGGTCTGGACACGCGTCTCAACGCCAAGGTCGGTCTGCTCTCGGGCGGGCAGCGCCAGGCACTCACCCTGCTGATGGCCACGCTCACCAGGCCGCGCCTGCTACTGCTCGACGAGCACACCGCGGCCCTCGACCCCAAGACGGCCTCTAAGGTGCTCAACCTGACCGAGGAGATCGTCGACGAGAACCACCTGACCACGCTCATGGTCACGCACAACATGAACGACGCCATCCGTCTGGGCAACCGTCTGATCATGATGCACGAAGGCCATGTGATCTACGACGTGGCCGGTGACGAGAAGAAGTCGCTCACCGTGGCCGACCTGCTGCAGAAGTTCGAGGAGGTCTCGGGAGGCGAGCTCGCCAACGACCGCATGCTGCTAAGCTAAAACCTGCCAAAAAGGGACAGGTTTATTTTGGTAGGTTTTATCTGCGCAAACGTCAAAACCGCCGCTAAGGGACAGACGCCCTTGCGGCGGTTTTCGCATATTATGTCGATAATCCGATATTCAACCAGACATTCTGGCTAAGGACTAAGGAAGCTGCCATGAAAAGACTCCCCCGCCTTGCGTTAACCGCCGCGTTGTTTGTCGGCGCGCTCGCAGGCATCCCAAGCCTCGCTTTCGCGGGAAACCTGCCCGCCGCTATTGACGGCTCTGTGACCGTCATGCACACCATCGACATCCACGGCAGCTACAAGTACAGCTACAACGAAAGCAAGGGCACCGGCACTGTGGGCTTTGACGGACTGGCGGTTCTCTATAGCGCCCAAAGCAGCGCCCCCGATCTTTTGCTCGATGCGGGCGACACCTTCCACGGACAGTCCTTCGCCACCATGAGCGAGGGCAAGAGCATCGCCGAGCTCATGGACACCTTCTACGCCGACGGCTACGATGCGACCACGCCAGGCAACCACGACTGGAGCTACGGCGCGGACAAACTCCGCACCATGACCGGCTACAGCACCACCGACACGCCCTTCGCCATGCTCTGCGCGAACGCGAAGTCTACGAGCGGCGTATAGAGCTCGAGCTTCACGAAGACGCTCGATCGCACCTGGGAGGATAGCGAAGATCACTCCACATTCGACTACAAAATCAAGGTCGGCGTCGTCGGAGCCATGGATGAGTCGCTAGGTTCCTCGCTGCGCGCGGACCTGGTCGCGGGTACGTCGTTCTCGAGTGCCGCGAACGCCATCAATGCCGAGGCAGAGCAGCTGCGCAAGGAGGGCTGCGATGTTGTTGTGTGTATCGCGCACACGCTCGACGCAAAGACCTTTGCCACGCGGCTCCGTGGCGTCGATGCCCTTATCGCAGGCCACGAGCACATCAACCTTAACGAGAAGGTGACGGGAGCCGACGGCAAGACGATCCACATTGTCGAGGCAGGCAGCGCCTTTGCCGAGGTGGGGCTGCTTTCCATTCCGTACAAGTACGACACCAATGGCACCGAGTCGACCGACGATGACACGGTCACGGTCCCTGCAGACGGCAGCGACGAGAAGCTCTACACCGCCAAGAACGTCAACGACCTTTTGGCAGACCCCGACAAGGGCTCCGACTACCAAAACCGCCTTGAAGCCGTCCGCAACAAGATCAAGCCGCTCGACGAGGCCTTTGAAAACGAATCGAACAAGGTGCTCGGCACATCCACCACCAACTATTTCTACGGCGAGGACGCCGCAGGCACGCATGGTTGGGAAATGGTGCGCACCACCGATTTCCGCCCCAGCAAGGAGGGCGATACCACCAAGGCCCAGACCATCGGCCATGTGATTTGCGGTTCCTATCTTGCCCTGACGAGCGCGGACCTTGCCATCGAGAACGCTGGCGGCATCCGCGGCGGCATCGCGGCGGGCAACGTGACCGCCGGCAACGTCATCGCCATCTCGCCCTACGGCAACACCGTGGAGACCTGGACCATGACCGGCGCGGACTTCCTCGCAGCGCTCGAGCACTCGCTACAAATTAGCGACGATTGCAACGACAGCTACGAGCTTCAGCAGGCTTATGTGGCGGCCGGTCACACCGAGCAGGAGGCGCAAGACAAGTACAAGTGGCGCGATGACTCTGGCAGCGTTCTCTCCTTTGGCGGTATCAACGTGACGATTGATTGGACGCAGCCCGAAGGCAAGCGCATTGTGAGTGCCACACTCACCAAGGACGGCAGCACGCTCGACCCCGCCAAGACCTATACCGTCGCCACCAACAACTACATCATTACCAACACGACCGACTTTCCCACCTTTGCACACGCCACCAAGTACACCGAGTGGGGCACGTGCGAGGCGGCGCTGAGGGCGCTGATCGGGCAAGACAGCTGGGAGAGCAAGATGGCCGGGCTCGCCGGCACCATCAGCTTCGGCTCCGCAGCCGTGGACCCCACGCCCACACCGGCCCCGACGCCTAAGCCCTCGCCTAAAACGGACACGACGACCACGAAGGTCATCACCAAGAAGACGACCGGTAAGCTCGCCGCAACTGGAGACCGCACGTTGGCAATAGTTGGCGCGTGCCTTATCGGCGGCATCATCGTCATCATGCTCGGCATTATCCGGAAGCGTCGACGCTAAGCTACACCGCCGGGCCTTACAGCCCCGCCGCGTAAACCTTATATCGAGCACAGAAGCCCGTCCGAATTTGATCGGACGGGCTTCTTGGTGGGTATCATGGTTGGACGATCATAAGGAGGTTTTCCCTACATGGAATTGTTTGAGCCGATTCTTCATTTCTTTGAGCAACGGTGGGTCCACAACATCATCTGGGCCGTCATCTTGGCGATAGGCACCGCCGTCGCCGCCAAGGTCGTATCCAAGACCCTGAACCATCTGCTTAACCGAGACGATAACCCGCTTCCGGCATCGAGTATCTTCATCAACATCGCACGCGCCGTCATCTGGATGATTGGCGGCAGCTTTATCCTCGACAACTGCTTTGGCATTAACGCAAACGCGCTCGTCGCCGCTCTTGGCGTCGGCGGCATCGCCATCTCGCTCGGCTTTCAGGACACGCTGTCAAACCTTATCGGCGGCATGCAGGTGACCTTTATGGGCATCATCAAACCCGGCGACAATATCGAGGTCGGCGGCGTATCCGGCGTGGTCCAAGACATCACTTGGCGCCATACAACGATTGAGAATGCCTGTGGGCAGACCATCATCGTCCCCAACTCCAATATTTCCAAGAACACACTCGTGCATTTGATGCCCTTTGGGCGCGTGGCCGTCCCCGTCGCGGTGAAAGACCCCTCCAAATGGGCGTCTCTCGATGCGCTAGCAGACGAGCTCGTCAGCGCCACCAAAACGGCCGTTTCGCCAATCTCGGGCTTTGACAAGGAGCCCTACGTGCTCTTTAGCGAAATCGGCGACTTTGGCATCAAGGGCAAGATCATCTTTATCGTCAGCGACGACAGCACCACTTTTACGGCAGCCGACGCCTGCATTCGTGCCATCGCCCCCATCATTGTCTAAATCACCACAAAGGGGACAGGCATCGTTGTAGCGGTTTTCATTCGTGGTACCATGGTTCATATAGTTGTTTAAACGACTAAGGGAGCAACAACATGGAAGAGGCCTATCGTCAAGCACGCAAGCGCGGCGAGCAGGGACGCCGTCGCGCCATTAGCCAAAGCGAGCACCCGTACCTTACGGACCTCGACAGCCTCGTTGCCCAGCTCCCCTTAGGTCAGCGAGAGAATGTCGGCCTAAGGGATATTCCGCTCGAAATGGTCGTCGGCACGGTCACCAAAGGCCGCCAGTCCGCCTTTTCATGCAACTTTATGCCCCTGCTGCCGTTTAACACCGAGTTCGCCCGCAAGTGGTCCAACCTCTACGACATCCAGGTAACCGAGGGCTATCGCGACCCCATCATCGTCACCGAGTTCATGCATCGGTTCTATGTCCAGGAAGGCAACAAACGCGTCAGTGTCCTCAAATTCCTGGACGCTCCAACGGTTTCGGCCAGGGTCACCCGTCTCTACCCCGGCACATGGGATTCCGTCGAAAGCCGCCTGTACGGTGAATTTTGCGCGTTTTGGCGCGTCTGCCCCCTATACGAGATCGAGTTCTCGCGTGAGGGAAGCTACGAGACGCTCGCCAAGATGCTCGGTCAGAACCTTATCGAAAAATGGCCGCAGAAAAAGGTCGACTACCTGCGCCACACCTTCCTGCTCTTTAAGCGTGCCTACCTTCGCGCAGGCGGCGATCACCTGGACATTACGCCCGCCGACGCCATGCTCGTGTACCTCAATGTGTACAACCAGGACCGCCTGCTGGATACGCCGACGGATATCGTCGTAAACCGCCTGTGCAAGATCTGGCGCGAGCTGGTCATTGCCGGCAAAAATGACGAGGACAAGGTCGATCTTGTCGAAGCGCCGAGCGTCGATGAGGAGGAGTCGCCCGCCAAGTCCACCTCCGGCGTGCTCAACTTCTTTATGGGCAAGACTGTCTATTCGGCGGCCAACCCCCTGCGTATCGCCTTTATCCATGAGTTCCCCTGTGCGGCGTCGAGCTGGGACAGCCTGCACGACCAAGGGCGTCAGTATCTCGATGAGCACTTTGGCGGTATCGTGCGCACCGAGGCGTTCGAGGACTGTCACGATCCGGATGTGTTCTACGCCGCCGTGGAAACGGCTGTCAAACATGGGGCAAACGTCATCTTCTCGACCTCGCACCGCCTGATGGAATACACGCTCAGGGCTGCCGTTGAGTATCCCCAGGTTCGGTTCCTCAACTGCTCTATCGGCCTTCCCCATCAAAGCGTCCGTTCGTACTTTGGCAAGATGTACGAGGCCAAGTTCCTCCTGGGCGCCCTTGCCGCCAGCATGGCGGACAACCACCGCATCGGCTACCACGCGTCGGTCTTCGCCTCGGGCGCGCTCAGCGAGATCAACGCCTTTGCGATTGGCGCCTCGCTGCTCGACCCCCGTGCGCAAATTATCCTGACTTGGGGCGATGTGCCCGCCGGAGGCCTTGCCGAGGCCATGTGCCGCGAAGGTGTAAGCGTCATGACCGGCGCCGACATGTCAAAGTCGCTCGAAGACCCCACGGCCTACGGACTTCACCGCCTGGTCGATGGCAAGGTTACCGGCATCGCCATGCCGGTATGGAACTGGGGCCGTTACTACGAGCTCATCGTTCGCAGCCTTCTGCACGGCACGTGGGACGAGACCAGCGATGACAACCAAGTGCGCGCCGTCAACTACTGGTACGGCATGAGCTCTGGCGTTATCGACATCCGTTACGCTCCGGGCCTACCCTACCAGACGCGCAAACTCGTGCAGTTGCTCCGTAACGGCATTGTTGAGGGATCCATCAACCCCTTTGGCGGCGAGCTCCACAGCCAGAACGGCGTGGTACAGATCGAAGGCTTCCCTCCGCTGCCGAGCACGCAGATTGTTGAGATGAATTGGCTGGCGGATAACGTGGTAGGCACCATTCCGCAGCTCGACGATGAGCCGAAAGTCCCTGCCCTATGAAAATCCTTGCCATAGCCGATACCGAAGAACGATGCCTTTGGGAGTGCTTTCGCAAGGAACGCTTTGAGGGCGTCGACCTGATTTTGTCCGCCGGCGATCTGGACCCGGACTATCTTGAGTTTTTGGTTACGGTCATCAACAAACCGCTCATCTACGTGCGTGGCAATCACGATGACCGCTACGCACGTCATGCACCGGGCGGATGTATCTGCGTAGAAGACAGCGTGTACACGTACCGAGGGATTCGCATTGCGGGCCTTGGCGGGTCCATGCGTTATCGCGACGGCGCCAACATGTACACCGAACGCGAGATGTCCAAGCGCATGCGTAAGCTGTCGCGTAAGGTTAGGATGGTCGGCGGGTGCGACATTCTGCTTACCCATGCACCCGCCGCCGGTATGGGTGATCTGGACGATCTGCCGCATCGAGGATTCGAGTGCTTTAACACAGCACTCGAATCCTGGAATCCCGACTACATGGTGCACGGGCATGTGCACCAAAGCTACGGTTACGATTTTCAGCGCGAGCGGCAGCATGTGTGTGGAACGACGATCATCAACGCCTGCGGCTATACGCAGTTTGAGCTCGACCAAACGCGCTACCCCATCCGTGGCTGGCAGGCAGCCTGGCTCAACTCGCAAACCATGCGCCGCGAGCTCAAGCGCCACGAGGCCATTGAGTCCTCTACCGCCAGAACACCCTGGTAACCACCTCAAAGGGGACGCTGTCCCCTTTGAGGTGGTTTTGGCACGCGATAGCAAGAAACCCGGTCCCACACGAGGCGGAACCGGGTTTCTTTAGCAATGCTTGCTTTGCTCAGGCAGTAACTAGCAGTTACTCAGCCAGGAAGTCACGCTGGACAGCGGGATCGACCTTGACGCCAGGGCCCATGGTGGAAGACACGGAGATGGACTTGACGTACTTGCCCTTAGCAGAAGAGGGCTTGACGCGCAGGATCTCGGTGTACAGGGCAGCGTAGTTCTCGACGAGCTGCTGCTCAGAGAAGGACTTCTTGCCCAGGGGCACGTGGCAGATGCCGTAGCGGTCGGCACGATACTCAACGCGGCCGGCCTTGAGCTCGGAGACCATCTTGGCGACGTCCATGGTCACGGTACCGAGCTTAGGGTTCGGCATAAGGCCACGGGGACCAAGGATCTTACCGATGCGGCCAACCTTGGCCATCATGTTCGGCGTAGCGATAGCGGCGTCGAAGTTGATCTCGCCCTTCTGGATCTGGGCGACGAGCTCGTCGGAACCGATGATGTCGGCGCCGGCAGCCTCGGCCTCGCGGGCCTTCTCGCCCTCGGCGAAGACGGCAACACGAACGGTCTTGCCGGTGCCGTGGGGCAGGGAGATGGAACCACGGATGTTCTGGTCAGCCTTACGAGTATCGATGCCCAGACGGAAGTGAGCCTCGACGGTCTCGTCGAACTTGGCGGTGTCGAGCTCCTTGATGAGCTTGGCAGCCTGAAGGGGGGTGTAGAGCGTGGCGCGGTCGATCTTCTCGGCAGCGGCGTTATAGCTCTTACCATGCTTAGCCATGTGCATTACCTCCTGTGGTTAAACGGGCGTGAGCCCTCCCACATCGTATCGTGTGCCCTATTGCACACATTTAACGGGCGCCCCGGTCGGAGCACCCGCCGTTACCATAAGAAATCGCTACTCAGCGATGGTGACGCCCATGGAACGGGCGGTACCGGCGATGATCTTCTTGGCGGCGTCAATGTCGTTGGCATTGAGGTCCGGCATCTTGATCTCGGCGATCTTGGTGAGCTGCTCCTGGGAGAGCTGACCAACCTTGTCAGCCTGGGGCTTAGCGGAACCAGACTTGAGGTTCAGCTCCTTCTTGATAAGGTGAGCCGCCGGCGGGGTCTTGGTGATGAAGGAGAAGGACTTGTCCTCGTAGACAGAGATCTCAACGGGGATGATGTCACCCTTCTTGTCCTGCGTCTCGGCGTTAAAGGCCTGGCAGAACTGCATGATGTTCACGCCAGCAGCGCCCAGGGCGGGGCCGACGGGAGGAGCGGGGTTTGCTGCACCAGCAGGAATCTGGAGCTTAATGACGTTGGCAACCTTCTTCTCAGCCATGGTCATTCCTTTCGAATCACGAGTGTGAAGTACTTGCTATATCGTAAGCACGCACGTGTTAGAAGCACTCCTGAGATGAGCAGTCACAGAAGAAGCACGCTCGCGCGAACGGACGAAAACTTAAGCGATGACAGCGACCTGGTTAAAGTCGAGCTCGACCGGCGTCTCACGGCCAAAGATCATCAGCGTGACCTTGAGCTTGCCAGCCTCGGTGTTAACCTCGGAGACCTTGCCATCAAAGTCGGTAAGCGGACCATCGGTGACGCGGACGGACGTGCCGACCTCAATATCAACCGAGGTGCGCTTGGGCGAATCGCCCTTACCGGGACGACGAGTCATCTTGTTGTACTCGTCGCGGGAAAGCGGAGCGGGCTTGCCGTTGCCGCCCAGGAAACCGGTGACGCCAGGCGTGTTACGAACACACGTCCAAGCATCGTCATCCATCTCCATGCGGACCAGGACATAACCCGGGAAGATCTTGGAATCCTTGGTCTCACGCTTGCCACCCTCTTTAATCTCGGTGACACGCTCCATAGGAATCTCGATATCAAAGATACGGTCCTGCATGCCCATGGTCTCGATGCGATGCTCGAGATCGGACTTAACGCGGTTCTCGTATCCAGAGTAAGTGTGAACGACGTACCAACGCTTAGACATGGTTTAGCCCCTCAATCCAGAGAACAGAGCAAGAGCCTCGCCAAAGCCAGCATCGAGCAGAGCGATGACGACGCCGACGACGATCAGAGAAGCGCAAACGACGACCGAGTAGTTCACGAGCTCCTTCTTATCGGGCCACGTGACACGCTTCATCTCGGACTTGACCGAAGCGAAATACTTCTTGGTGCGGGCGAAGAAACCAGGCTTCTCGTTCTTCTTGGACTTCGCAGCCTTCTCGTTCTTCTTGGCAACGGCCTTCTTGGCCTCAACCTTGGAGTTGGCGGCAGCGTTGTTGGCAGGCGCCTGCTGCTGAGCCTTCTTCTTGTTCTTCTTGTTGGCCATTTGGGTTACCTCCGCGCAATGCGCTTATACATGAGTAAACCGTAAGCCCCAATTGGGAGCTTACGGAATAATGACTGGCACGCCAGGAAGGACTCGAACCCTCAACACTCGGTTTTGGAGACCGATGCTCTACCAATTGAACTACTGGCGTATGTGACTAGAGACTAGCGAGTCTCTTTGTGCAGCGTGTGGTGACGGCACCAGGGGCAATACTTCTTGATCTCCATACGATCAGGCATGGTCGACTTGTTCTTGGTGGTCGTATAGTTGCGGCGCTTGCACTCAGTGCACGCAAGAGTAACTAGAGTACGCATGTATCCTGAACCTTTCATTTCCGCCCCGTACGGGCACGAGTTGTTACTTTATCAGCTCCACGTAAGTGCTGTCAATGAAAACCTCGAGTCAATTGGTTCTCGGTGGATCCATTCATATTTGGAACACATCAATGAAGCCATCGAGAGCTAATCGACGGTGCATCCAGGACCATTATCGATCCTCTCGACACCAGCAACGGCTCAATATGCATTGCAGAAAAGAACCCGGCACCCATATAAGTGCCGGGTTCTCTAAGTCAGCTATATCAAAGAGCTAATTTACTCAATGATCGTGGAGACGATGCCCGAACCGACGGTGTGGCCACCCTCGCGGATAGCGAAGCGCAGGCCCTCCTCCATGGCGATCGGGTGGATGAGGTCGCCCTCGATGGTGATGTGGTCACCAGGCATAGCCATCTCGGTGCCCTCGGGGAGCTTGACCGTACCGGTAACGTCGGTGGTACGGAAGTAGAACTGAGGACGATAACCATCGAAGAACGGGGTGTGACGGCCGCCCTCCTCCTTGGTCAGAACGTAGATCTCACCGGTGAACTTGGTGTGCGGGGTAACCGAACCGGGCTTGCAGAGAACCTGGCCGCGCTCGATGTCCTCACGCTTGATGCCGCGGAGCAGCAGACCGACGTTGTCGCCAGCCTCGCAGAAGTCCATGGACTTACGGAACATCTCGATACCGGTAACGACGGTGTTCTGGGTATCCTTGATGCCGACGATCTCGACGGGCTCGTTGAGCTTGAGCTCACCGCGCTCGACACGGCCGGTAGCAACGGTACCACGGCCGGAGATGGTCATAACGTCCTCAACGGCCATCAGGAAGGGGAGGTCGTTGTTACGAGCAGGCGTCGGGATGTACTCGTCGACGGCCTTCATGAGCTCGCGGATAGCGTCCATCCACTTGGCGTCGCCCTCGAGAGCGCCCAGAGCGGAACCACGGATGACGGGGATGTCGTCGCCGGGGAAATCGTACTCGGAGAGGAGCTCACGGGTCTCCATCTCGACGAGGTCGATGAGCTCGTCATCGTCGACCATGTCGCACTTGTTCAGGAAGACGACGATGTAGGGAACGCCGACCTGACGGGCGAGCAGGATGTGCTCGCGGGTCTGAGCCATGGGGCCGTCGGTAGCGGCGATGACCAGGATAGCGCCGTCCATCTGAGCAGCACCGGAGATCATGTTCTTGACGTAGTCAGCGTGGCCCGGGCAGTCAACGTGAGCGTAGTGACGGGCAGCAGTCTCGTACTCGACGTGGGAGACGGAGATCGTGATGCCGCGCTCGCGCTCCTCGGGAGCCTTGTCGATGTTCTCGAACGCAGTGAAGTCAGCCTTGCAGCCCTCGGTCTCGGAGAGAACCTTGGTGATGGCAGCGGTCAGCGTGGTCTTGCCGTGGTCGACGTGACCAATGGTGCCGATGTTAACATGCGGCTTAGTGCGCTCAAACTTCTCTTTGGCCATAAAGCCCTCCTCTAAACAGGTCGTCCCCGGACGGGACTTTGCCTTTATACCATAGTGGCCTCTCAACATACTATTGAGAAGCCACCGTGTTACCTATGGTAGCGGTGACTGGATTCGAACCAGTGACGCCACGGGTATGAACCGTGTGCTCTAACCAACTGAGCTACACCGCCGGATGGAGCCTGCAACCAGACTTGAACTGGTGACCTCTTCGTTACCAACGAAGTGCTCTACCGACTGAGCTATACAGGCACTTGACGGGTGGGAGCTATAGGATTCGAACCTATGTAGGCAGAGCCAACGGGTTTACAGCCCGTCCCCATTAACCACTCGGGCAAACTCCCAATCGTTCAAGTATCCGCAGGTCCTTTGGTCTTTTGGACCGCCGCCCCCGCGAACGAAAAAGATAATACGATGCAACCTTGGGGGCTGTCAACGAAAACCTCTAGATACACGGTACCGGGCGTATCTATATACCTTTGACCTGCGCTTTTGTTGAGTTTGAATATGAAGAGCGGTGGATTTGGTCGTTGTGGCGACGTTTCCCAAGGTAATACTTTGGTGTGGTGGAGTATTCTTATTGACTACGTCTCCGTGACGGACCCATTCGCACCTATATATGTTGCAGACGATGGTTTTCGGCGGCTTCCTGATTTATCTCAATCTGTAACAGTAAGAACGGTTTTCCTCCCCTACCTGTTATAGATCGAGACATTTCAAAGTGGTCCCGGTCATTGTCTCAATCTGTAACATCTAGACCGATATTTCCCTTCTAACTGTTACAGATTGAGATAAATGGACGGACCCTCAACCTTCCGTCTTGATCTGTAACAGTAAGAGGTCTTTCCCGCCCCTATCTGTTACAGATCAAGACAATTCTCGGCGGCTTCCTGATTCATCTCAATCTGTAACAGTAAGAACGGTTTCCTCCCCTACGTGTTACAGATCGAGACATTTCATAGTTGTCCCGATCAGGAGCTCACGGCGTCTCGTCCATCTCCTACGCCGACTACGTCATCGCCATGGTCGACGAGGCCGAGCGCACGGGCTCCGATGCCCACGTGGGCGAGGGTCTCTATCGGCTCTATCGCTCGCTCGTGAACGTGCGCCCGCCTACGGAAATCTCCGATGAGTACCTGCGCATCGAGGACGCTTACTTGCAGGGACGCCTGCAGGAGCGCGGAATCGCCGAGGCACGTAAAGCGGAATCCGTAGGCGGACTCTTGCTGTGGCGCGGGGATATCACGCGGCTTCGCACGGACGCCATCGTGAACGTTGCCAACTCTCAGAGGCTAGGATGTGATCCTGCCGATTTTTGGGTAACCACCCACTCGGCGTAGTCGTTATAAATGTACTTGTGCTCCCAGATGCCATCAGCTGAGCCTGTGCACTCGTCAATCTGGCAGTCGTGGTAGAGGTCGTCCGCGAAGCCCTCAATTACGTCCAACAACTCGAGGCGCTCGGTGTACTTCGCAGGGATTCCGCTAAAGCCCAGTCTCGCCCCGAGAATGTTGCCGCACACCGCGCCGGTGGAGTCCGAGTCACCGTTGTGGTTCACGGCAGCAACGATCCCCGCCTCGAAGTCGTGCTCGTGTCGCAGTGCACAGAATACGGCTATGGCCAGCGTCTCCTCGGCCACCCATCCCTCGCCGAGCTCGTGGATGCAGTCAAGGTCGACCTTGGAGGAGTTGGCGAGACGCAGCGCGTGCATAAGAAGGCCTTGCAGTTCCTTCACATGTTTAGCATTCGGATAGGCTTCGGGAAGCGCGCCCAACGCACCCATGACAGCTTCGCGCACGCTGCAACCTGGCTTGTGCGTCAGCATGCTCACAATCACCGCGAGCGCTCCGGCGGGCAGCCAGCCCAACGCGTGGCCGTGCGTGAGGGCAGCACACTCCGCGCCAAGCCGGAGGGCGTCGGCATAGCCGCTGCAGTGGGTGCCATCTTCAGGGTCAAGGTAGAGCCCTGCCGGAGCCACGCGCATCACGCCGCCACAGCCCTTGCTGCTGTTGACGGGGCGCTCGGTCGTCCCCTCGCACCCCTCCGCGCAGGCGGAGAGGCACGTGTTCCCCGGCGCGCGCTGCTCGAAGAACTCGGGCACGCCGACGAGCCACGAGTAGTGGTAGACGCTACTCCGCCCTTCGTCGAGCGGATACCTCTCGGTCTGCGTGCGGTACCAGTCTCCGTAGCAGTAGCCGACATAACTTTCATACGGCCCCATAATGCCGCGCGTCATCCCACGCGTGGTACCTAAGAGCAGGCCGTTTGCTATGAAGAGAGTCATCTGCGTATCGTCGGAGAAGTGCGCCACGCCTTTGGCATCGAGTTCGTACTCGGTTATGCCACGCTCACCATAGCGGGAGAAGATGTGCTCCTCGCCCCAGAATTCCACGGCGTATCCAAGCGCGTCGCCTGCGGCCCCGCCCACGAGGCAGCCCCGGTATTTGTCGAGATCTTTCATGAAGCTCCCTTATGCCTAATCGTTTACAACAAAGGCCATCAAATCCTCGGGTGTCTCGAACACATGGTATCCGAGCTTGGTCACGAAAGAGCGCTCCTCGGGCTCGCTATCGACCATGAGGGCGACCGGTTCGCCGAGGCCGGTCTGCAAGCCGTCCGGCCATGCAAGGTCAACGATCACGGTCTTAGACGTGCCGCTCACTCCGAAGTTCGCCGCCCCGTGCCCGTAACCCCTCTCCGTCAACCAGTCCGAGAGCCCGGAGAGGGCCTCGTCATCGTGGTCGAGGACGCTCGCGGCCCCCGGCTGTTTGAAGGCGGTGGGCAGCTCACCCAGGTCTTTTCCTCTGTAGAGGGCAGATAGGATCGCGTTGGCCTTCTCGGAGAGAAGCTCGCGCCTCCGGGCGAGGAAGGCCTCGTAGTTCTCGATTTCCCAGAGGGAAGGGTCGTCGGTCGGCACGGCGTGAGATTCGACCGCTCCGGGGTTTGCGGCGACGTAACCCGGCAGGTAGTCTGAGGGGAGCTTGTCCGAGATCTCCAGGTTTGTCTCCTTGGTTAAGAAGGCGTAGTTGGCGAGCTGGTTCACCATCGACTTGTTGCGGTCGGCGGCGTAGAGCACCTTCTTGGGGAAGATGTGGTGCACGTCGAGCGACGAGTTCTTGCCGAGAAGGTGAGAGTTGAGCTCGATTCCGTTGCCCCAGTCGCGAGCATGCCCCATGCGGGCGAGAAGGTACATGAGCGGGTAGAGGCGCGCTCCCGTGCTCCATCCCCAGAAGTCATCGGGGTGAAGGCTTAGGTCGGGCCTGTTGGTCTTTATGAGCCTGAGCAGTCCGTCGATCCCCTCGCCACCCTTGACAGCGTTTATATCCTGGGCAAGCACACTCTCGGTGGAGCCTGCGTAGCGCCCCCAGAGGAAGACGTGGACATGCCAGTAGAGTAGGCGGTCCCACTCGGCCGAGGTAAGCTTGCCTCCCTTCTGGTCTATGACCGCAATCATCGTGGCGATGGAAAAGGGGCTGCCGAGGACGCGGGTATGGTCGAGTCCAAGTCTGCCCGCGATATGGTCGAGGCAGGTGCCCACGAGTTGGACGGTCTCCTTGAGTCCCTTTTGAATCTCCGACACGGAGAAGCCATCGAGAGCGGAGAAGTACGCCGACTTCGCGAGGTGAACAGTCAGGCAGCGCAGCAGCCAGTCGCGTGTGAAGTCGTATCCCTTGGCCGAGAAGCCATCGAGAGCCTTTTGCATCTCATCGCGCATGGCGGGCCATTCCGCGCAAATCTTGGCGAGCGTGAGGTCGCCCTTGCTAAGCTTCGTGCCGCCCGAGTTCACGCTGTTGAAGATATCCACGACTACGTCGATGGTTTTGTCAGGGCCGGTCACGGTCTGGGAGAGCATCTCAGTCTGCTTGATCTGCTCTATGCGGTTGAGTCGCGTGAGGGACAACGTGAAGGTCGGGTCGTCAAGGCCGGCGGCCTGTTTGATGTTGACGGCTTCCGTTACGGCTCCGGATTGGTAGACCTCGGTTACCGAGACCCACATGGGGTCGCCCTTCATCTTGGGGGCACGGAACTCGAATACCTCATCCTTGATGTTGAACATGAGATCGGCGAATGCGCGCTTGTCGCCCTCAAAGAAGGGTGGTTCCTTGCCACGCATGATGCCGTAGAGCGACGTCATGCGCTGCTGGCCGTCGAGAATGAGGTTGACGACACCTTGCCCGATGACCTTCTCGCCTTTGATGTCCGCGTCTTCCACGGGAGTTTGCCACAAGAGCATCGTGCCTACCGGATAGCCCTTGTACAGTGACGTCATGAGTTTGCGCACCTGCGCGCGGTTCCATACGTAGCCGCGCTGGAACTGCGGCATCGCGTAGTCACCCGAGTCGATGCGGTTGAGGATGTCGGCTATGGTGCTCATTGTCGATGCCTTTCAGGTTCGATCGCCTCGAGGTCTCAACAAACATGACAGAGGCGAATTGCGCAACAATAGCTCTATTTTACTCTTCACTGCCAAGCTCCATTGGAGCGCTGGATGCGGATTCGGGAGGGTTCTTCGGCACCCGCGTATGATTAGATGACGGTGAGAATTGTGTCGTTCCAACTGTGGATGCAAGGCGTGCACCTGTGTCCCGATCATCATTGTCTCAATCTGTAACATCTAGACCGACATTTCCCTTCTAACTGTTACAGATTGAGATAAATGGACGGACCCTCAACCTTCCG
>CABVDH010000013.1 GCA_902497065.1 uncultured Collinsella sp.
CTCCCTCGCGTGCCCGGCCGCGGGCGGCTCCCGGGGCGGTCGCCGCCGTCATTTGCGACGTGCTTGAAGCGGAGGCGACCGATCAGGCCGGCCTTGCGTCCTGGGTCGCTAACATCCGTGCAGCGGCGGACGAGATGGCGACTCGCATCGCTGACATGCTCATGCACATGGGCGGCGACTAGACAGGGCGATCCCTGCAACGGGCATTATTATCCGGGAAGCGTTTGATTGCGAGGCACGCTGGTGTGAGGGCCTGAGTCGTCAGGCCCCGCACAGGGGGACCGCGATGGTGGCCACCGCTCCGCCCGAGGGGCCGTTGGCGAGCGAGACGGAGCCCCCGTGGGCACTCGCGGCCTCGGAGGCGACGTGGAGGCCGAGCCCGTAGTGGCGGCCACCGTCGCGCGAGGAGCGGGAGGAGTCGTCTGTGAAGAGGCGCTCGCAGCCGCGTTCGAGGGCGGCGGGAGAAAAGCCCGGTCCGTCGTCGGCAACCTCGATGACGAGGTGGCCGCCCTCGACGTCGCAGGAGACCGCCACGCGCGAGCGCGCGTGCTCGGCGGCGTTGGCCACGAGGTTCGCGGCGGCTCGCGCCAGGGCGGTTCGGTCGAGCGGGGCCTCGGGCGCGCCCGCGACAGCAGGGCCCGTGGCCGCGTCGAGCGTCACGCCTCGCGCCCGGGCGATCTGGGCGGCCTCGGCGAGGACCTGCTCGCAGAGCTCGGCCGGCCGCATGGGGGCCCTCTCCGCCCCGCCGGACCCGCGCGAGGCCTCGATGAGCAGGCGCACGTAGCCGTCGAGCCTTTCGACACTGCCGGCTATGTCGCGCGCGGCGGCCGCGAGGTCGGCGTCTTTCTCGTCTTCCAGCTCCTCCGCCACGAAGTCGGCGTTGGCGCGCAGCACGGTGAGCGGCGTCTTGAGGTCGTGGGCGAGCGACGCCACCTGCTCGCGCTGCCCCCGCTCCGCGGCCCAGCGGGCTTCGAGCGACTCGGCGAGGGAGGCCCGCATGGCGTCCATCGCGGCGAGGACGTCGTTCACCTCGCGCACGTTGGTGCTGCCGACCGCGAAGTCGAGCTCCCCCGCGCCGACGCGCTCCGCCGCCTCCGCGAGCGGCGCCATCTTGCGCGAGATCACGCGGCTCGCGCGGCGCGCCACGAGCGCGAGCGCGAGCGCGCTTCCCGCAGCGGCGCCGACGAGCATGAGGTTCTGCGGGTTGGGAAGCAGGCCGGCGAGGTCGCGCGAGACCCACTGCGGCAGGTACTCGCTGACGAGTGCACAGGCCCCGCCGCCCTTGAGCGGGAACGCGGCGTAGGTGAGGCCCGAGCCCCCGCCCTCGATCTCCACTGTGCCCGGATCCGCGGCGAGTGCCGCACGGGCCATCTCCGTCGCGTCCTCGAGTCGCGTGCCCTCGAGGTCTGTCATCAGCACGTATCCGTCCTTGTTCAGGATGAGGTAGCGGTACGCCGTCGGCACGTCCTGCTGCCCGCAGACGCCGTCGCGTGCCAGGCCCTCCGCGACCTCGCGCGTATTGGCCGGCCCCCAGCTTGCCTCGTAGACGAAGCCCGCGTTGATCGCCGCGGAGAGCGCCATGAACGAGGCGAGCCACGCCGTAGCGACCGCCGCGAACGCGTAGGCGAAGTAGCGCGCGATGACGAAGGAGAGCGGCATGCCCCCGCGACCTCGCGCCCCGGTCCTCAGAGCTGCCACTTGTACCCCATCCCCCAGACGGTCGCGATCGGATCGGCGCCGGCCTCGGAGAGTTTCCTCCGGGCGCGGCTGACCTGCATGGATATGGCCGCGTCGTCGGCGTCGCTCTCCCAGCCGAGCACCGCCTCGCGGATCTGCGCGCGGCTCATGACCTGCCCGGGGTGGCGGGCGAGGTACTCGCAGATGGCGTACTCGGTGGGCGTGAGCGGCACGGCCTCGCCACCCACGGCGAGGCCGCGCGCCCCGAGGTCGATCCGCACCTCCCCGAAGGAGAGGGCGTGCGAGCGCGGCCGGCGCTCACGGCGTAGATGGGCCGCGACCTTGGCGCGCAGCTCCGCGGCCCCGAAGGGCTTGCGGACGTAGTCGTCGGCGCCCAGGCCGTAGCCGGCCACGGCGTCCTCCTCGGCCACGCGCGCGGTCAGGAAGATGATGGGCCCGTCGAAGTCCGGGCGGATCTGCCGCACGAGCTCGAAGCCGTCGAGCCCCGGCATCATGACGTCGCAGAGCACGAGGTCGAAGCGCGAGAGGTCCATCCCCGGGACCGCCGTCGGGTCTGCTGCCTTGACGACCTCATGGCCGTCGCGGCCGAGGACGCGCGCGAGCGCGTCGAGGATCGCCCGTTCATCATCCACTGCCAGTATCCTCGCCATGTTCGACCTCCTGAAACTTCCGTCGGAATTGTACTAGCGCCGCGCTCAGCGGTCCAGAGCCCTGCGCGCAGCGCCGACCCCCAGCCGGCGTCGAGCAGGGCATTCCCGCCCAGGACGAGCGCTACGGAGAGGAGGACGAGCACGGCGGCGAGCGGCTTCCTACTCATCTGCCCTCCCGTCCTCGAAGCGGCAGAACCAGGCCAGAAGGACGGCGGCGGCTGCCAGGGCGAGCACGAGGCCAGCGAGCGCAGTCGTGAGGAGAGGGCCCGCCGCGCGTGCGGCGTCGATGAAGGCCTCCACCCCGAGCGACCCTAGGCGCGCGGGCCAGGCGAGCGGCACCCAGCTCAGGGGCGTCGCCAGGGCACCGGTGAGCTCGCCGGTCATGAGGCCGTGCGCAAGTCCGCCCACTGAGAAGAACGCGAGGAGCATCCCCGCCGCGCCGGCGCCGATGGCGGCGTTGCGGCCGAGGCGCAGGGCCACGCCGAGCCCCAGCGCGTAGAGGGGCAGGCTGCCCAGCACGATGCCCGCCCAGGCGGCTGCAAGCGGAGCGGGCCCGAGCGGCAGGCGCCCGGCGACGGCGAGCACGGCCCCGAACACGCCGAGCGCCACGGCCAGCGCGCCCGCGCCGAGCGCCGCAAGGGCGAGCAGCTTCGCCGCGACGGCGTGCCCGCGCGAGGGGACCGCCGTGAGGTTGGCGAGGCGCCCGGCAGCGCGCTCCTCGTCCACGGCGAGCCCGCAGACGATGGCGGACATGAGCGGCATGAGGGCGCCGAGGAACTGGGCGTAGGCGTCCGCGCCCAGCGCCGGGTCCCATCGGGTTATGGAGAAGTACTCGCCGCAGGCAAGACCGGCTGCCAGGCCGCAGACGAGGTGCACCACTGCGAGCGGGGAGCGCGCCAGGCGCAGGGCTTCGGAGAGCAGGGCCCGCGGGAGAGTCATGCGTGGCGTCGGGTCGGAGAGTCGTGTCACGGCCATCACCTCTCCTCGGAGCACGCGAACCAGGCCGCGCCCGCCGCCGTGAGCGCGGCGAACGCGAGCGCGCAGACCGCAAGGCCCGCCAGTGTGAGCATGCCGTCCGCCGCGAGCGCCCTGCCGAGCGCCATGTCCGCCGCGAGTGGCTCGCCGCTCGGCAGCACGGGGATGAAGCTCGTGGGGATGACCATGCTCGCCGACGGCGGAAAGAGCTGCGGCAGCGGCATCAGCGACCAGGCGAACCCACCCACGAGCTGCGTGGCGAGCGGGCAGAAGATGCCCGCGAGCATGCCGAGCCGCGTCGTGAGGAAGAGCCCTGCGGGGATCATCCACGCCGCGGTCACCGTGTTGGCGAGCGCGCAGAGGAGCATCGTGAGGGTGCCCGCGGCCGTGAGGCCCTGCGAGGAGAACGCCGATCCCGCGAGGTAGATGCCGAAGACCACGAGGTTCGAGAGCGTGCAGAGCGCGAGGCACCAGAGCGCCTTGGCCCACCAGGCGCGCCCGAGCGGGAAGCCCAGGCCCAGAAGCCCCCGCATCCGCGTGCGCGCGTCCGCCCGCGCGACGCACGCCACCACGAGCGAGAGAGCCACGGGCAGGAAGAGCGCGTACCAGTAGTTCCACGCGCTGAAGATCTGCACGCCCCGGTAGGGCATCGCGCCGAGCAACGGCATCGGCAGCGCCATGAGCACGGCCAGGCGAACCGGTGCCGCGTGGCGCGACTTCAGGGCCTCGGCGCGCAGGCCCGCGAGCAGGCCGCCTTTCTCGCCCGTCATGCCGCCACCTCCCCGCGCGCTCGTTGCCCCTCCCGGCAGACGCTCATGAAGAGTTCCTCGAGGTCCTGCCCGGACCGAAGCGCATCCTCGTAGGCGAGGCGCCCCCCGTAGATGATGCCGATGGTGTCCGCCATCTGCTGCACCTCGGAGAGGATGTGGCTCGAGACGATTACCGTCGTGCCCGCCGCCGCGAAGCCGCGGATCTGGTCGCGCAGCTCCTCGATGCCGATGGGGTCGAGGCCGTTGGTGGGCTCGTCGAGCACGAGCAGGCGTGGCCGGGCGATCAGCGCCAGCGCGAGCCCCAGGCGCTGCCGCATGCCCATCGAGAAGCGCCCGGCGCGCTTCTTCCCGGTGTCCGCGAGGTCCACGGCGGCGAGCACCTCATCTATGCGGCTCTCGGGAAGGCCCAGCAGCGTGGTGCGCACGCGCAGGTTCTCGCGCGCGGTGAGGTTGGGGTAGAGCGGCGCCTCCTCGATGAGGCTGCCGATTGCGTAGAGGTCCTCGCGGCGCCAGGCGTGCCCGGCAAAGAGGATCTCCCCGGCCGTCGGCCGCAGCATCCCGCAGATCATCTTGAGCGTTGTCGACTTGCCGGCGCCGTTGGGGCCGAGCAGCCCGTACACCTCGCCCTCGCGGATATGAAGGCTCACGTCGGCCACGGCGTCCTGCGCCTGGTCGCCGCGGCCGAAGCGCTTGGTGAGCCCGCGCGCCTCGAGCATGTAACCCATGGGTTCGTCCTTTCTCTTCCGGGCGCGCGGGCCGAGTCGCCGTGCCCGCGCGCCTTACCTTTCGGGTTCACCATCCATGGTGGGGCGCGTTTCTAACGAAGCTGTAACGGCCGCTGGGCTCTTTTGGCGCCAGCCCTTCTCGACCCGTACGCCACTCATGGTATGTTTATCGCAATAGCAAGGACGGAGGTGCCCGTGGCACGCAATAAGTACCCGGAGGAGACGGTCGAGAAGATTCTCGACGTTGCCGAGCGGCTCCTCGTGGAGCGCGGCTACGAGCACACCACGAGGATCTGAAGAGCAATACGCTAAATCGAAAAAGGTAATCGAAGCCGCGCCTGTGGACTTATCGAGGGTCGAGATTCCCGCCCCATCCATCGGCACCCAGCGGAAGGTCGTCGACATCCTCGACCGCTTCGACACCCTAACGAAATCGCTCACCGACGGTAGGATAAACCCCTATGAATATATGAATTGACCTGCTGACTCCAATGAAGATTGGAGGGTAACTGCCAGGGGTGACGGCCCAGCGAGTGTTATTTTGCGAGCTATGCGCATTGAAAGCGACCTTTCGTGGTATAAACTACTTGCCGGAAGCCGCGGCTTTCAGAGTACGGCTTACGTGTACGTTTAACCTCCGTGGGCGACGGGGTGCCGCAAGGCGTAGAATATCGCCCACCTGTAGGGGCCTGCAGCGATGCGGGCCCCGCTTCGTATGAAGGGGGCGTAACCGATGAAAATCGTATCCATCTCCCAGGACTTCTTCGACCTCGTCGAGGGCGACCGCGAGCTCATGCTTAAGCACAATCGCCCCTGCATCGTGGTGGTGAGGCTGCGTTTCCGCGGAAAGCGCAGGGACTTCGCCGTGCCGCTGCGTTCCAACATCGCCCCTAACGTGCCCAAAGACCAGTACTTTGCGTTGCCACCCCGCCCCACGACGCGCCCCGGCTGCCGCCACGGCATCCACTACATCAAGATGTTCCCCATAACCAAGGCCTACCAGCGCCGCTTCAGGACCGAGGGCTCGGCCTACTACGAGACGCTCCAGCGCATCATCGATGGCAACACCAAGCGCATTGTCTCCGAGTGCCAGGCATACCTCGACCGCTACGAGCGCGAGGGAAGGCCTCGCTTTGCCGTCGACATCGACCGCATCGTGGGGCTGCTGGAGGGCGAGAAGTAGGGCACCTCGGCTCAGTCTCGAGCCATGCGGAGTCGCTCCGCATTTTTGAACGCCGCGCGTGCGTCCCAAATACTTGAGAAATAAGTTGTGAAGTGCGGTGGCGCGCCCGTGCCCGTGCATAGCCGTCACCATCAGCGTCTACGCGGCGTCGGCTTCAAGTGGAAATGGCGCCGCTGCTGTATATGGTTTGCCTTGCTGCAAATAGCGATCAATGCCCGCGATGTTTCTGCTTGCGTTTCAACTTTCGCTGCTCGAAGCGCGTCTCCGCCTCATCCGCGCGACGCTGACTTCTTGCTTGAGCCGGCTCCCGCTTCATCGCTTCCCGCTGTGCCGCGAGCGCCTGTTGTGCCTTGGTGCTCACCGCGGGCCGTTTAAGGGCTTTCGCTGCCTCGCGAGCGCGCCGCTTGGGGTTCTTCGCGGGCTTGCTTGTTTCAGTGGCCTTGTCGCCGAAGAACGAGAACTTTTCCCATTCGCTTGTAACGAATCGCAGAATCTCCTCATCGGACGGCTCCGCGCCGAAGACGATGCGGGCGACGCCATACCTTCCGCCCTCGACGTGCTCCGCCAGCCCGACCCAGAATTGACCGTCGTGATATGACGATGAGCAGCAAGTCGCTGATAGCCGCCCTGCGAAGCTAGTTGCCTTGTTCGCAGCCGGGCCGCAGGCCGCACCTACGCTCGAGCTCCGCCACGAGGGCATCGTTGTCGGTCACCGAGACGATGGCGTCGCCGTCGTAGGGCGCCTCGATATAGACGCGGTCGAGCGAGTTGGCCGTCCCCGCCCAGAGCGTCCTGGTGCGCCGGACGCCCCGCACGTGGGCGTAGGGTATCACCGAACGCATCCCAGCGTACACGACGACGAGGCGGTCGCCGTAGAGCTCGAGGCGGTTGCTGCGGACGGGAAGGGCGGCCAGGGCCACGAGGGCCGGGACGGGCAGCAGCGCGAGCCAGCCCCATAGGAGCGCGGGACTCGAGCTCAGGAAACACGCGATACACGCCGCGGATAAACCGCCCGCCACAATCACCATGGCCGCTATGAACCACGGGTCTGTCCTGCCGGGGAACACCCGCTCCGGCCGCTCGCCCTTCTCACCCATTACGGCCTCCCTCCCGACGCCCTCCCTAGCGGAGCGTGGGGCCGGAGAGTGCCTTGAACCCGTCGCCGACCATCTCGCCCCCCGTTCCGTGGGCCTTCTGTAGTGGTGTGTACCCCCGACTGTTCGACGGATGTCGTACGATTGAACGTTTTTCGAACTTTTTTAAGATGGGTGCGGCAGGATCGAGCAGATTGTTCGCGCGAGAGGCTCCCCGCCGCCGCGCCCGGTCTCGGGTTCGATGCATCGACATCCGTCTCAGGTGGTGTCTCCGCTGCGCGACATTGCAGGGGGCAAAGCCGAGATGCCATGGGGCGCGCCGAGGCTTTGCCCGCGGGGCGAAGATTCTAGGGGTCCGACGTGGCCTGGAGGGGAGACGGACATGCAAGCGCTTATGACTGAGGAGCTGGCCGAGTGCCTGCCGCCGCTGTACGCGACCGAGGGAGGGGCACTCGCCCTCGACCTCACAAACCCGGAAGGCGAGGACCACCTTGACCTCTGGTGCTCGCTTACCATCAACCTTTCGGGTGACCCCTTCGCCTCCACGTGGCGCATTCACACTTGTGCCCGGCATCATGGACATGGGCGTCGCCAAGTCGGCCGACGGGGCGCAAGCCCCTGTTGACTCAACGTTCGACGAGATAAACCGCATGTTCTCAAAGCTCGGCTTTATCGATTACAATTCACGCCTCGCGCAAGGGCCGTTCTACTCCCCAAACCTAATCTGCCTGGCGCACGCATCGAGGCGACGGGGCGGCGCCTTCTCGCGTGAGTCAATTCCTGTTTTACTGGTGCGGATCCCAACATGCCCTTATGCATGGTGCCCTGCCGCTTTCGAAACTTCAAAACCATTCGATTTTCGAAACTGAGTGGGAATAAGTTATCGGTACGCTTTTTTATAAAATGTAAAAAAGCACCCCCATAACTGATGAAATGGACGCTGAGAAAAAAGGGGGCGCATCTTGCGTATATACCGACGTGAAGATCTACCTCTATCTTGCATCGCGCGGGTATGAGCTTTCTGTGGGCCGTATTGGGAAGCTCGAGTGTGACTTCATCGCTCGTAGGCGCAATGCTTACGCCTACATCCAGGTCTCTATGTCGATTGCCGACAGAGGCGTCGAGGAGCGCGAGTACAGGCCGTTCGGCCACATCAGGGATGGTTATCCGCGCTACTTGTTCACGCTTGATCCTCTATTGCAGGAGAGGGATGGCATCAGGCACCTTAACATGGCGTCGTTTATGCAAGATGGCGGTGATCTTATTTGAGCGGCGGCCAGATTCCTTTGCTCCCTAGTGCGCAAACAGCGCGGGTATCAAATGAGGACCATTGCCTCACGTAGAATCGATAGATTGAAAACTTGTTTTGATGTTGACAGGCTTTTGGCCAGTGGCTCCTATTGTCGAGTGGGAGTAGCTGAAACGAGGCGATTGAATAACTCCATACGTTTTGGTTAAAACAAAAAATATGCCGCGCGCCTGCGGCATGAGGGAGGGAGATTTCTATGAATATCGTTGTATTGAGCGGCAGTCCGCGTAAGGGCGCCAATACCGACACCATGGTTGAGGCGTTTGCCGAGACCGCGCGCGAGGCCGGCCATACGGTCGAGGTCATCCGCGTTGCCGGCAAAAAGATCGCTGGTTGCTTGGGGTGCCAGTATTGCTTCGCCCATGAGGGCACTTGCGTGCAGAAGGATGACATGGCCGACGTGATCGAGCCGCTGAAAGGCGCCGACATGGTTGTCTTCGCTTCGCCTATCTACTGGTTTGATATCACTGCGCAGGAGAAGGCCGCCATCGACCGCCTGTACGCCTTCGGTGCTACGGGCTTCCCGTTCACCAAGACGGCCCTTTTGCTCGATAGCCACAGCGAGGGCGTCTATGATGCGGCGATTGCTATGTATAGGGCCACATGCGCGTACTGCAAGTGGGAGGACCAGGGCATTGTCACCATTAGCGGCATGACCGAGCGCGACAGCATGGCCTCCTCGCCCAAGTTGGAAGAGGTGCGAGAGCTCGCTCGCAAGCTCGCCTAAGGACAAGAAGAACGCATGGCAATCGGTGTTGGTGGAAAATGCTTGCTATCCTTACCAAGAGGAATGCTGATTGCCATGCGTTGATGCTTCCGCGGACAATTCCGGCGTGCTAAAACGCCTTCTCGTTCAAGAATTCCCTGAACGCGGGAATGTCAAAGCCAACGAGACCACGCCCGCGCTCTCCAATGACGCCGTCCTCCAGGAGGCGGCGTTTGTATTGGCTTGCGTAGTTGCTGGCGACGCCCATGCGTTTGGCTATCTCCGAGACCCTGCTGGGGCCAGAATCGGGCAGCATCGCGAGCAAAAACTCAATGTCTTTATCGGAAAGCTCCCGATAGGTCGTTTCGAGAGAAGCCCGACGTCATGCTTCTCGAGTTGCCTGAAGACGCCATTCATGCCCGTGCGCCAGTTACCCTGAGTCTCCTGAGCATATGTCCAATCGATGCCGACTGGCTCAATCTGAACGCCGCTTATGCACGCGCGAGACTATGAGAGGCGGCTATCTGCCGCTTCTTTGGTTCGCTCGATAATATCTTCGAGCATGCCTGGCATGGCGGAGACATTTGCTGCGATCCATGGTGGCCCCTTTGCAGGTTTTGCTAGTTTTTGCAACTTTTGCTAATTTTTGCAAGTTTTGCTAACGGTTTAACATGTCTTGTGCCGCGGGATTGCAGGAGTGAAAAACGGGGATTCCTATTATTCCGACTACGTTGCAACGAGCGGGGCCCGGAGCGCGATGTTGCTGCGCTCCGGGCCCCGCTGCATTGTAAAACCATGACGGTTTGGCTGCCGTCGTCCTAGTCAAACAGACTCGGCATGTCGTTTTCTTTCATGAGAGCACCGGCGGAGGGGAGGCTCTGCGCGGTGAACTTCTCGGCCGAGACGCCGGCGCCAAGGATCTCTTCGGTTGTGCCGACGGTGGTGACCGAGCGGCCCTTCTTGGCCGTAAAGGCCTGGACACCCTGCGTGTTGGTGGTCGTCTTGGTCTTGAGCAGCGACGTGTTGAAGTTCATCAAACGATAGTCGCTCGAGACCAGCGCGATGTCGCGATCTTCCTTGAGCACCTGGGCATACAGCAGCTTGCTGCCGCCGTAGATGGCGTTCTTAAGGCGCTTGCGGTTGGTCTTGGTGACGTATCCAGAAAGCGCGACGCGCACCACGCGGCCGTTCTCAAAGACGAACAGCACATCGGCCTTGTAGTTCTCGGGGTCGATGACCCAGATGACGCTCTCGTCGGGTTCCATCTCAAGATCGGTCGGCAGGTACGAGCCCAGCTGGGCCGACTTGGTGTCCTCAAACGCTGCGACCTTGCACTTGTATACCTGGCTCTTGTTGGTAAACACGAGCAGCTCGTGCGTGTTGGAGGACGGGAACTCGATAAAGGGCTTATCGCCGTCTTTGTACTTGAGCGTGGTCGCCTTCTTGAGCACGCGGTCCGTCATCTTCTTAAGGTAGCCATCGCGCGAGAGCATGATGGTGACCGGGTACTCCTCGACCTCGGGCTCCAAGCTTACTTCGATAACTTCATGGGGCTCGATTCTGCCCGTGCGGCGCGGCATCACGTACTTCTTGTTGACCGCGGCCAGCTCGTCGCTGATGACCTTCTTGATGTTCTCCTCGCTGGAAAGGATCTCCTCAAGCTCGGCAATCTCGCCCTCAAGCTTTGCAATGTCCTTGGTGCGGTTGAGAATGTACTCCTCGTTGATGTTGCGGAGTTTAAGCTCGGCAACAAACTCGGCTTGGGTCTCGTCGATGTCGAAGCCGCGCATAAGGTTGGGCACGACCTCGGCTTCGAGCTTGGTGCCGCGGATGATAGCGATGGCCTTGTCGATGTCGAGCAAAATCGCCTCGAGGCCGTGCAGCAAGTGCAGGCGCTCGGACTTTTTGCCCAGGTCAAAGTTAATGCGGCGACGCGTGGACTCAATACGCCACTTGACCCACTCGTGCAGGATCTGGCGCACGCCCATAACGCGAGGGTAACCATCGACCAGCACGTTGAAGTTGCACGAGAACGAATCCTGCAGCGTGGTCGAGCGATAGAGCTTGGCCATGAGCTTATCGGGGTCGACGCCGCGCTTAAGGTCGATGGCGATGCGCAAACCCGAGAGGTCGGTTTCGTCGCGGATGTCTGCAATCTCCTTGACCTTGCCCTCCTTGGAGAGCTTGACGATGCGCTCGATGATGACATCGGTCTTAGTGGTGTAGGGAATCTCGTAGACCTCGATGATGCGCTCTTCGGGAATCCAACGCCAGCGGGAGCGAATCTGGAAGCTACCCAGTCCGGTCTCGACAATCTTTTCCATCTCCTCGCGGCGGTAGATAATTTCGCCGCCGGTCGAGAAGTCGGGCATGGGCATATATTCGAGCAGGTCGCAGTCGGGATCCTGCAGGTAGTGCATCGTGGCGGTGCAGACCTCGTTGAGGTTGAAGCCGCAGATGTCAGAAGCCATGGCGACGCCGATGCCCTTATTGGCAGAGACGAGGATGTTGGGGAACGTGGTGGGCAGCAGGCGCGGCTCCTTCATGGCGCCGTCGTAGCTGTCGACGAAGTCGACCGGGTCCTTGTCGATGTCCTTGAAGATCTCGGCGCTGATGGGGGAGAGCTTGGCCTCGGTATAACGCGAGGCGGCGTAGCTCAGGTCGCCCGAATAATACTTGCCAAAGTTGCCCTTCGACTCAACGAACGGTGCGAGCAACGCCTCGTTGCCGGTTGCCAGACGCACCATCGTCTCGTAGATCGCGGCATCGCCGTGCGGGTTGAGCTTCATGGTCTGGCCCACAATGTTGGCGCTCTTCTGGCGCTCGCCCTTGAGCAGACCCATCTTGTACATGGTGTAGAGCAGCTTGCGGTGCGAGGGCTTAAAGCCGTCGATCTCGGGGAACGCGCGCGAGACGTTGACGCTCATGGCGTAGGGCATGTAGTTGACCTCGAGCGTCTGCGTGATCGGCTGGTCGGTGACCTCGGAGTGCAGGCCGATGACGTTCTCGGCGTTAACCTGCTTTTTCTTTGGCTGGTTCTTCGTCTTCTTCTTTGCCACGATTTCCTCTTGAACTTCTTATGGGCCGTCGTTATCGATTTGCTGCTACTGCAGGTCCAGCTGGTCCAGGTATTCCTTGCCGTGCTCGGAGATATGGCGCTTGCGGCCTGCCTCGTCGTTGCCCAGCAACAGGTTGAACATAGTTTCCATCCTGGTGACGTCCTCGGGCTCCACCTTGATCAGACGACGCGTCTCGGGGTTCATGGTAGTGAGCCACATCATGTCCGGATCGTTCTCACCAAGACCCTTGGAGCGGTTGATGGAACACTTCTGGTCGCCAATCTCCTTGAGGATGCCGTTCTTCTCGAGCTCGGTGTAGGCAAAGTAGGTCTTCTCTTTGCAGTTGATCTCGTAGAGCGGCGACTCGGCGATATACACGTAGCCCTCGTCGATAAGCGTTGGCACCAGGCGATAGAGCATGGTGAGCACGAGCGTGCGGATGTGATAACCGTCGACGTCAGCGTCCGTACAGATGATGACCTTATTCCAGTTGAGGTTGTCCAGGTCGAAGGCGCCAAGATTCTTGATACGCTTGTCCTTGATCTCCACACCGCAGCCCAGCACGCGCATAAGGTCCATGATGATGTCGGACTTAAAGATGCGCGGATAGTCCTCCTTCAGGCAGTTGAGGATCTTGCCTCGGACGGGCATGACACCCTGGAACTCGGCATCGCGCGAGGTGCGAATGGCGCCTGCTGCCGAGTCGCCCTCTACGATGTAGATCTCGCGGCGGCTCTTGTCCTTGGAGCGGCAGTCGATGAACTTCTGCACACGGTTGGCCATGTCGGTCTTCTGCTGCAGGTTGGTCTTGATGCTCTGACGCGTCTTCTCGGCGTTCTCGCGCGAGCGCTTGTTGATGAGCACCTGTTCCATGATCTTGTTGGCGGCGTCTTTGTTCTCGATCAGGTAGGTCGAGAGGCGCTCCTTAAAGAAGGCCGTCATAGCCTGCTGGATAAAGCGGTTGTTGATGGCCTTCTTAGTCTGGTTTTCATAGGACGTCTGGGTGGAGAAGCAGTTGGTCACCAACACCAGGCAGTCCTGGACGTCCTGCCACTTAATGCCGCTCTCGTTTTTGTTGTATTTGCCCTGTTGCTTGATGTAGGCATCGATGGCGCTGGTCAGAGCGCTGCGAGCGGCCTTTTCGGGCGAACCGCCGTTCTCGAGCCACGATGAGTTGTGGTAGTACTCCTGCATCATGAAGGTGCGCGAGAAGCACATGCATGCGGTGATTTTAACGTTGTAGTCGGGCAGGTCCTCGCGGTCGCGACCGCGACGGTCGGCCTCGATAAAGAAAGGCTCGGTGAGGTAGTCGGTACCGACCTTTTCGAGCACGTAGTCCTCGATGCCCTTGGGATAGCAAAAGTCCTCTTCGGTAAATTCGCCGTCGTCGCCCTCGATGCGCAGGCGGAAGGTCACGTTGGCGTTGACCACGGCCTGACGGCGCATGGTTTCGCGATACCAGTCGTGGGGAATGCTGATGGAGGTAAAGACTTCGAGATCGGGGCGCCATTTGATGGTGGTGCCGGTACGGTCCTCGTCGCTGGGCTCAATCTCGAGTGCCTTCTTTTTGGCGCCGACGACCTTGCCCTTCTTAAAGTGCAGGGAGTACTTGTTGCCGTCGCGCCAAACCGTGACGTCCATGTATTCGGAGGCGTACTGGGTCGCGCACGAGCCCAGGCCGTTGGTACCGAGCGAGAAGTCGTAGTCGCCGCCCTGGTTGTTGTTGTATTTGCCACCTGCGTAGAGCTCGCAAAAGACGAGCTCCCAGTTAAAGCGCTTCTCGGAAGGGTTCCAGTCGAGCGGGCAGCCGCGGCCATTGTCCTCTACCTGAATGGAGCCATCGCGAAAGGCGGTAAGGGTGATGAGCTTGCCGTAGCCCTGGCGCGCCTCGTCAACGGCGTTGGACAGGATCTCGAAGGCAGCATGCGCGCAGCCATCGAGTCCGTCCGAGCCAAAGATGACGGCGGGGCGCAGGCGTACGCGCTCCTCGTCCTTGAGCTGGCGGATACTGTCGTTACCATAGTTTGCGGTGTTTTTTGCCATACTCGCTCTCTCGGTGCTCCCTTGCTGCGTTTAAGTCATATAGATAGTCAAGGTAGCATAGCCCAGCCCACAGGCGATTCCAACCAACACGAAATCCATCGAACAATCGTTCGGAATTTGGTGGAACAGCGTTTACTCGGACAAAACCGAGTCGGTTCTGTCCGAGTAAGTTTGAAGGCGGTCGAATGCGTCCTGCTACGTTTGCGGTTGGATACGTTGTCGAAGACGTGTCGTGCGGATTGTTGGCGAAAAGACGGCGTGCCAAGCTCGAGGCAGAACTCGACTCCTCTGACGATATCTAATGCGTAATGGGCTGGCTCTGGGTATCCAGAACCAGCCCATTTGATGTTCGATGAGCCGAGTCGGCGTCTCTCGCAAAGGTAACTGAGAGCTAGTGAGGCTTATCAGAATTGACCTCATCGGCGGTGTCGTTTTCGAGCGCCGTGCGGCGGGCGCTGTAGGCGACAAGGCCGGCGCCGGCTGCGGTGAGTGCTGCTGCGGCTGCTGTCAGGGGGACGTTGCTGTCGCCCGTGCCCGCAAGCGCGCCCGCTTTTCCGGGGCGCTTGTTATTGCCGTGATCCTTGCCGCTGCCAGAGCCACTGCCGCTACCGGAGCTGCTTCCGCCGGAGCCACCTCCACTCGTGCCGCCATCACCGTCGACCGTCATCGGGGCGTCGTGAAGTCCTGTCGTATCCGCGTTGTCGCATACGCCGACCTGAACTTCTGAGCGTTCGCATGCCGCGTCGGGCACATGAAGCTCGTGCAGTACGGCACCCAGCGCCGAGTTTGCGCCCGGTCGAATTTCCTCGAGCGTTACGGGATCGAGCGCCACCAGATTACGCGCCTTCGCATATAGCGTTACGCGTTTGCCCACCTCGTCGCTCCAACTCTCGGGGATGGCGAAGCTCATGCGGAACTGTGCCGTGCAACCCGGTGCCAGCACGGCGTTGCCGCTGTCGGCTACCAGCGGGTGCGTTGCAAAACGTGCGCCCAGCGTCTCGAGCGCGTACTTCACGTGTGCCATGTCGTTGGCCGAAGCATCCTCGGCAAGCTCCGGATCGTAGATCGAAGCCATGCGTGCGTTTGCTCCGAACCCGATGGATGCGCTGGAGAACGGCTGGCTGGAGCCCTCTCGGTACAGATCGATCGTGCCGGCGGTCAGCAAGGTGTTACCGTCGTTTCGCACCGTGACCATGAAGGATTCGCCTGCTGCTCCGGGCACCACCGCGCCCGAGGTGGCGACCGCGCCTGTCGGCGTCGCGCATGCCACCAAGGGTACTTCGATGCCGTGCAGCTCTGCCTCGCTCTTCTCCGCGCTCACAATGTGCGTGGCGAGCGCGGAGAGCATGCCTCCCGACGTAAAAAATGTCGTTATCTGATCGACGGGATGGTCCAGCTCGCACATCACGAACGGCTCCGTGAACAGATCGCCTGCCAAGGTGCTGGCGAAGATGCGGAAGTGCTTGCCCATTACTGCTACCGGGTTGCCTTCTTCGTCGTAGGTTTGTCCCACCTTGCCATCGGTATTCTCTACATAGAGCACGCACCTGCCGTTGTTGCTTACGCTAAACGATGCCGGGCCACAGCCTGCGGCGCCCACGGGCTGCGTTGCAAATGCCGATGCGCTTCGCGTCCAAGTAATATGCTGCAGCTGTTCGTTGACGGTTGCCAAAAAGCCCGAATGTTGTGGCCACGGCACCGCACGGGGTACCGTGGCGTCTGGTGGCATAACGCCCCAGCCCGCAATGGACTGGCCGATCACGGCGTACGATGCGCAGCCGCAACCGTCTGCAGTCTCGTACGCAACGGGCACCACCATTTTGCCGTTGATATTTTCGGGCTCGCCCAGCTCGATACTCGACGGTGCTTGTGGAAAGCGGAGAACTTGGCGGAACGTCAGGCTGTCGCCCGAAACGTCCGACCACAGGGTAAAGCACTCCAGCGCAACCTCGGCCTCGCTGCCGAGCGCCTTTTCTGCGGTGGTTCCGCGGCGGTGGAGGTAGGCACCCGACAGACGCCCGTCGACCAGCGTCTTGCCCACCGTGATGCGCGGGCACTGCAGGCAATGGTAGCCATCCTCTTGCAGGCGGCCGCGCGAGATGCTGCGCCATGACGTATGCGACACCACGCGAACTCCGTCGTTGCTTATGCGCAGGCGCACAACGGACAGTATGCCGGATGTGCTCGCCGTATCGAAAAGGGTGTTGTCGCCGGCGGGGCGCTCGCCCGAGACCAGCAGCACGTAGGCGTCCTGGTTTCCTCTTCCGTCTGTATATTCCACCACGTCGAAGTCGTAATCGAATATGCCGTTGCGCTCCACATCGCCCTCGCCAAACCCAAGGGGAAAGTCCACGGGCGTGGGAGCGGACCACGTGCCGTTTGCCTTTGTGTGCACCACCAGGCGCGAGCGACCATTGTCGCCGTAGCGCACCGAGGCGATACGGAACAGGCATTCTACGCCGGCAATCCTTGCCAGCTTCATGTGAGCTTCGCTGAGCACGCCAGCAAACAGCACGTTGTCGCTCGAGGGTTTGATGCCGCCACGCTCGTCCTCCGACACGCCGGCAGAATTGGCGTTCGGGTCAGCAACGGCGTTCGTCGTCTGGCCGATATAGGCGTACTCGTACATCGGCGCGGCGTTTTCGTCGTTTTCCATCAGTGCATGGACGAAATGTTCGACCTGTCCCGTGTCGTCGCTCTCTGCATCCGCCTCGAGCTCAATACGCGTGACCGCTTGATTCCAATCGCGTACGACAGAAGCGACGTTTACGGCAGTGGCCTTAACCTCGGCGCGTGCGAGCAGCTCGGCGTTGGTGACGATGGTGGCCGATGCGATAAATTGCGGCACGCCGCCCGCCTCGGCGTTGCCGGCTGAGCCGAAGCAGGCATCTAGTGTATAGGGCGTATCTCCACCCAATGCGAGCTCAGAGCGCTGGAGTGCATACTGGTCGCCGTTGTTCACCGACATATTCCACGAATCGAGGAGTGTGGGCCACGACCCCGACCAAGCCTTGGTGGTCCACTTGAACATCACGAACTGGAGTATCACATCGACATCGACGTCTGCACCTACGCGCAGTCGCGGAAGCTGGTGTCCATCTGCCTTCTCGTACCCAATGAACAGCGTGAGGGATGCGGCGCCGCGCACGGCGGACGAAGCGACGCCTGCAACGCCGGCGCCAAAGGTGACGGCAAGCCCGATCTGGATGGTGAACGAGCCCGACGTGTTTGAATAGTCGAGCGAAATGTTTTTGAAAAACGCCGCGCCGCTGCCGTGCGTGTGGGCACCCACGGCGAGCGCCAGCTTCGCCAGCACCCAGGGGTTGACGTTTAGGAAAAACGGCACCGGTCCTAGGGTAAACTGCTCGGTCCAATTGAGGTCGGTTCTTACCTGGAAGAGGGCCTTAATATTGCCGTATGCGGGGTCGTTGTTGTTACCCCAGGTTTTGCCCACCCAATCGTAGGCGAGCGAGCCGTACAGCTGTGTGGCGATATCCATCGTGAACAGCGGCGTGCAATGGTGGCGAAGGAGCTTGGTGTTTCTTGGATCGGTGCCCGAACCGGCACTCATACTTTTGTACTGATTCCACTTCCCCTCCATCTCGTCGAGGTAGCGGTTTGCCTGCTTGGCGCCCGACTCACGCGGCGATTTCTTCCAGTATTCCGGATCAGGGTTGCCCGAATCGTTCATATAGCTGGCTGGTTTGTATCCTCCGCCAAACAGCACGTATCCAGCAAACGAGAAATCGAAGAGAATCGGAAATGTGGGCATCCAACACGTGAACTTATTGCCGCCGATGCCGGGAAACGCTGCGGGGAAATCAAACGGAGTGATCTCTTGGTCCATAGTGGTGGGGACGATAGTGGTCGATCCGGATTCCGCCTTTGCCGCCGGCGCGGTAACAACGGCCATGGGGGAGGAGAGCGTGTAGGTTTTGCCTTGGTAGTCGAGGACAAAGCGCAGCTTGCATCCTTCTTCCAGAAGGCTCGACGCTGCATCGAGGAACTTGTCTTTGAGCGTGAACGTCGCCAGATTATCCGCACCCGTTGCACTGGCCTTGACTTGGCCAATCTGCGTGACGGTTTCGGGTGAGCTGCCCGCAGCGGGCATCACTTTATTGATATGCAACGTTGCCTGCCCGCCCTGCGGCAGATGAGCCTGCACGGTAAAAGCGTGCGTGTCGGGCTGGTCGTTTGCTGCTTCGTCCGCTGGCATTGCCATGAACGTGGCTTCAGCGTACTGGATGTCCCATTCGTCGAATGTGAGCTGGCGAAAGTACGGCTCGCCGTCGGAAAGCGGACGCGTGGGCGCGGTTATGGCGGTGCCGCCCTGGATACGCGCAAGGGGAATCTCGACATCACGGTAGCCCGCCATGCTAATGAAAATGCCGCCGTTAAAGTCGTACGCGTCGAGAAGCGTTGCCTCGTCCACGTAGCCTTCCGAAAGCGGCGCGACCTCAAAGATGGCCGTGCCTTCGTTATCGGTCGTGGCGGAGAGCTGCTTGCCTGCAGCATAGCGCGATGTGAGCGTGACCTGGGCACCCGTGATGGGCGTATTCTTGTTGGCGACGTCGACCACGACCACACCGAACATGGTGCGCGAGAGAACGAGCACCCTGAAGGGGTCTTTTTCGTCGGCATAGGCTTCGGTGGGCGCGAACGGCAATATGAAGGCGTTTGCGCTTTCCGGCACGCGCGGCAACATAATGCTCGCTAACGAGGACGCTCCGGCAACAAGTAACGAACGGCGATCAAGCATCTTTGGCTCCCATCCCGCAGGTATCGGTGGAAATAATCCAATTTTGCGAGAAGGCATCCTGTCACGGTAGTGCCGTCCGAGGGCCAAAATGTCCAATTTGAGCGAGCGAAGCGCCGGGGCTCCGGGGCGCACGTGCCGCGCTAGGCAGTCTGGCCGCTAACGCAGCATATGCGCGACCAGTTCGGTGCGCGTGCCGATGCCAAGCTTTGCATACACGTTGGACAGTCGATTTTTAACGGTACCTGGCGACACGCCCATGTGGCGTGCGATTTCGGCGTTGGTCCATCCGCGGCAGGCGAGCATGGCCATGGTGAACTCCGTGGTTGTTAAATCGTCGGCAACGTCCTCGCCCGAATCGGGGTTGTGGATGCGCCGCCAGCCGTAGCTGAATCGATACGTAATCTCGATGATACGTGCGAAATCGTCAGGGTATTGCGATTTTAGGCATGCCTCGATGAGCCCCTGCAAAAGGCCGTGGTGCTCGCCAATGAGCTCGATAAGGCCGTCGGGGCGCGCAATGTCCCAAGCAGCTCCGAAGTGCGTTTTTGCGGCGTCGATGTCCTTGAGGCTCATGCATGCCATGGAAGCTGCCAGGTGCAGGAATAGTTCCGAGATGGGATAGCTCCCCTGTTTCATAATCAGGGCGTTTTCCGCCATGCCTAGGCTGCGGCCGTATTCGCCGCGCAGATACAAGGCGTGCGCCATCACGTAGCTGGCGAACAGGCGCAGGCCTTCGGGCAGATGCGCCGCAAGTGGATAAAACTCTTCGGCAGAATACGGGGAAGGCAAGTGCAACAGGACGCTCGCGGCCGAGGCGAACAGGATATGCGTGGCGTGGATGGCGGGCGATTCTTTGTCGGCTGGCGTATCGAGGATGCCCGCAAGGCACCGGCGGGCGTCGGCGATACGGTTGAGCGACAGACTGGCGTATCCGCAGATAAAGCATGCGGAATAGCGCAGCGCGGGATCGGTGGCGTCAAGATAGGGGCGCGCCGTCTTGGCAGCGAGGGTGGCCTGTCCGCGAAAGTACAGCGCTTCTGCCGTGGCAATGGTGCGCGAATCGGGGTCGGAAATGCCTGCAACCGCAGTGTCAATCTGCCCCGGCACAAAGGCAGTGCACATCAACGGCATGGGAACGCATGGGTAGCCATCGCAGTCCATCTTCCATCTCCCAACAGCTGGCAACAATAGCAGCAATTGTACTCCTGTTGCTCGGGACTGGAATTTGTGGGTATCGCCTACGATTATGCCGAACGTATAAAGGAAGAGTCTATTGGCGATGCTCCCAAGGTGGCTACCGAAGCCTAGCTGACCTCGATATTCGGAAAAATTGCCACCCTTGCAAAAAGCTCTGTCGCAGCGGTGGGAAGCGCATCATCTGAGCATTCCGGCGTCTCCAGCTAGCGCTGGACTGCTGCTGGCGCCTGCGCGTTGGCGAGCGGGGCGTGGGGACCGTCCGGCGACCAGCGGTGACGGGCGAGCCTTGGCGCGTGCGTGGGCCTCCATCGGCGTAGACCCATGACCCCTATGGCATCGGAGAAGTCCGCCATGGCGTCCAGGACCTTACCGTCCGGCACGCCCAGCCTAGTGGCTCTCTTGAACCCGAGGTCGAAGGGGGTGTTGTACAAGGCATATGGGGCCGAGTGGAAGTGGATCAAAAGAGCGTTACTTGACGTTTCATGCATAATGCCAGCCGCCCCGCGACATCACGTTCGCAGCGCGCGGGGGCCGGAGAATCTTCGCGATGAGAGTTGACGTCTAATACCTTGCATCGTATAGTGTGTATAGCATAGTATATGACGAGAGGAGGTGTGCGGATGGAGGCACAGATGAAGCGCGGCTTCCTGGAGGCCTGCGTGCTCGCGGCCGTCTCTGGCGAGGAGTCCTACGGCTACCAGATCGTGAAGGACGTACCGGCGAGCATGGGGCTCACGGAGTCGACGCTCTACCCGCTGCTCAAGCGCCTGGAGAAGGCCGGGTGCATCACGGCGCGCTCCGCCGAGCACAACGGGCGGCTGCGCCGGTACTACCGCATCACGGACGACGGGCGAGCGCGCATCGAGGAGTTCCTGGCCGAGTGGCCGTCCGTACGGGAGATTTACGCATACGTTGAGGGGGCGCACCATGACGCGCGATGAGTTTCTGGGTCGGTTAGGCGAGCTGCTCGCCTGCCTGCCGGCCGAGCAGGTGGAGGAGACCAAGGCGTTCTATGTGGAGGCCATCGCCGACCGCATGGAGGACGGTATGAGCGAGGAGGAGGCCGTGGCCGCCATGGGCGCCCCCGGCGAGGTTGCCGAGGCCACGCTCGACGACCTGCCCGCCGTGCCGCGCGCGATCGCGAGGACGCGCCGGTGCAGCACTGCGCTGCTGTGGGTGCTGACCATCGTGGGCTCCCCGGTGTGGGTGCCGCTGCTCGCCGCCTTCGCCGCCGTGGCCGTCACGGTCTATATCTGCATCTGGGTGCTGGCGCTCTGCGTGTGGATCGTCGCGGCGGCACTCGGGGGCGTGGGCGTAGTTGGGCTCCTGCTTGCCGTAAGCGGCGTCACCATCGGCCACTTCCCGTACGCCCTCGCCTCGGCGGGCATGGGGCTCGGCCTCGTCGGCGTGGCGCTCTTCGTTGGTGCTGGCGCTTGGGCCGCCTCAAAACAAATTGCGCGCCTCTCGGCGCTCTGGGCGAGGAAGGCCGCCTCGCCCTTCTGGAAGGGTAAGGGCGAGAAGGGCGGCGCTGCCGCGCATCTTGCGGCGTAGAAAGGAGTGAGTACCATGACCAGCGCGAAGAAGATCTACCTCGCCGTGGCGGGCGGGCTCGTTGCCGCGGGCGTTGTCCTCGCGGGCATTGGCTTTATCGCTTCGGGTTTCGACCCGGCCGTGTTCACAACCCAAATCGACATGCGCGACAGCACCATCGTGCTCGGCGGCGTCGAGGTGGACGAATACGAGAGTATCCCGTTCATCAGCCAGCTCGCCAATCTGGGCGAGATCGACACCTCCGACGTCGCGGATCCCGCCGCGCCCTAGGCGCAGCGAGCCCGGGCGCTCTGCCCGCCAAGCTGCGTAAGCCGGCGAAACCCGAACCTCAACCTCTACGCAACTGGTCCCAAGCCTGCGCCGATTCGCTCTCAGCGCCGCGCGGGGGGCGTGACGCATGCCCAAAAAAGTACGAGGAGAAAGGAACGCGCCGCCCACGGCCACGCCCTTCCGCCTTCACGGGGCCACGCAGGAACGGAAGCGACTGGGCCGTGCGGTGGGGCTGTGCTTGGATTGGCTACACTGATATGGACAGATCCGTGAGGGGCGCGAGAGACGGGACTCCGGGGAGATCTTCGAGGAGGAGTACCTCGACTGGAAGCGCGGGTTCAGTGGAGCATGAACCTAATCTCTGTCTCTCTTGTTTTTTGATTTGTTGAGAAGCCGGCATTTGGGGGCATTTTGGATAGCGAACAGTTCAAACAAGAAGCTGAGAAAATAGAACAAAGCCTGAGTGCCTTGAGAGTCGCCGAGCGCAATGCAGTGATTCCCTTCATGAACGGCGACTTTACCCAATGGGATCTATATCTGGCATCCTCCTCTGAGTATGCGATGAGACTGATAGACGGATTCATCTCCATGCTCGAGTCGAGGAATCTTGTTTGCGTCGCCCAGCTTCTCCGCGCACAGGTTGGAGTCTGCCTGCGGACATTCGCGTTATTCGCCGCCGAAGACCAGGATGACTTTCCCCCAAAAGGCTGCCAAGTACCATGGCGTGAGCGTTGGGGTAGCCATCATTCAGCGTGGATACATCCGGATGCGCATAGATCCAGACGATTCCAACGTTCTCGTATTTCCCGTGCAGGTAATCGAAGAGGGCAAGCGACACCATACAGTTGCCGCCGACGGTCACGACTCTGTCGGGGTTTTCTGCCGCAAGCTTCCTCTGCGCATCCTGAATCCCCGCCAGGACTTCGTCCTCGGCATAGATGCGAACTGCCTCCCATTTCTCATGTCCAAGTTTTGGGACGCGTTTCACAATGCCGAGTGGGACCCCTGGACAGTCGGATCACGTGGTGGCCCCCTTTGAGAGGGTCACGAGCATCACGGTCCCGTTCTCGGAACTTGTTTCGACCTCTACCGTGCCGCCGTGAAGCGCTGCAATTTCCCAAACAAGCGCTAGCCCGAGTCCTGCGCCGCCGTATGCCCTGCTGCGGGATTTGTCTAGGCGAAAGAACGGCTGGAAGATGCTCTCTCGGTACTGCTTGGGTATTCCCGGGCCCTGGTCCTCGACTCGCAGGAGTACGTGGCTGTCGCTGTCGCTGATGGAGACGTTGACAGTTGAGCCGGGGCGGCTGTAACGGATGGCGTTTTCGACCAGATTAAACACCAACCGATAGAGGAGCGTATCACTTCCGATTGCCAAAGCGTCTCCGGCGCAATCGAGGGTTACGTCCTTATTTTCGGCAAGTGGCGCAAGGTCGGTGAGGACCTCTTCGGACAGGGGACCGAGTTCCACATCGTCATCGCAAGGAACGCTGCGGAGCTCACTCATCTCGAGCAATACCTTGGTCATCCGCGACATCCGCTCGGTTTGTTCTTGTAGCAGGCCGAGCAGCTCGGCTGTTTCGGGTTGCAGACCGGAGTGTTCGGAGATGAATAGTTCAACCTGTGCTTGCATAAGGGCGAGCGGGGTGCGCAGCTCGTGTGCGGCGTTGCCGGTAAACTGACGCTGTGTAGAGAACCCTTCGCCAAGACGGGCGATCATGTCGTTGAATGAGGCGCTGCATCGTTGTAGCTCGGTGGGCACATCTTCACTGAGTCTGATTTCGCTTAGGTTGTCAGGCTGCACGCGTTCTACCTGGGCGGCAAAAGCCCGTAGCGGTTTGAGCGCACGGCCGCTCACAAAGTATGCCAGCGCGCCGCCAAGGAGTGTGACTCCAGCCGTGATGTACCAGGTTGTCGTGCCAAAAGACTCCTGTGCGTCGTTTACGACGATCGTGACCTTGTCATCGGGGGTCGCTTTCGTTGGGTCGAACGCCTGGGGCGAATCTTCGCCGGTTGCGTTAAATGCCGAGATGTTACTGCCGATGGCATCCATGTAGCGCATGCCCGTATAGCCGACCAGGCAGTTCGTCAGCACGCATGCCGCACACGTGAGCAGTGCCGTCATAATCGTTATGCGCCATTGCAGGGAAAGCCTTTTCATTCGCTATCCTCCATAACGTAGCCCTCTCCAATCCGATTGCGAATCGGGTCGTATCCCAAAGCGCTGCGTAGCTTTTTGCGGAGTGACGAGATGTGAACGCGGGTTGCGTTGCTAAAGCTGTTCACGCTGCTATCCCAAACGTGCTCGATAAGCTCCTCTTGACTTACCGGACGCCCCTGATTAAGCATCAGGTATTCCAAGATTCCCGTTTCCTTGCGCGTAAGAGATAAAGCCTCGCTGTTCACGGAGGCGATGCGCGCCTTGGTGTCAAAGCGGAGCTTTCCGCAGGTTAAAACTATGTCGCTTTGTGTAAAGCGTCTGAGGGTAAGGCTGCGGATCCTTGCCGCAAGCTCGTCCAGATGGAACGGCTTGGTGAGGTAATCGTTGGCGCCGCCATCGAGTCCGGCGACTTTATCGGATACTTCGCCACGTGCGGACAGAATCAGTACCTTAGTCTCGCAGTCAGTTTTCCTAAGTTTCCCGAGCACGGTCATGCCGTCGATGCGGGGAAGGTTGAGGTCGAGTACCACGAGGTCGAAGGCCTCAACGTCCAGTAGGTCGAGCGCCTCCTGTCCGTCGTGACAGCAGTCGACGCTGTATGCCAGGTTTCGCAAGCTGCGCGCGATTGCGTCACACAGCGCCCGCTCGTCCTCGACGATCAAAATACGCATAACAGTCTCCTTGCACATTTCAAATCGCGCTTAACACGGATTTTATAGTCGATATGGTCCAATGGTCGCGTAACGAAAGGAGTGGTCAGGTTGTTCAAAGCGGTAAAACCCGTGGTACAGGTCGCTTTGTTGATCGTCGGAATTGCCATGGTGTGCTTTGGCGTTATGCGTGGCGAGGCGGATGCCGTGCTGGCCAAAGCGATTAGGCTGTGCTTGGAGTGTATCGGAATTGGATAAAAGAGAAAACACTGCGTCGCATGTTTTGGCTCGATTTCGCGGATTCATTCAGGCGGCGGCGACGCTCGTCACCAACATTCACCTGCCAAACTTTGCCAAAGGCGGCATCTATCAGGGCACGGGGAAAACAGTCTGCGTACCTGGGCTTAACTGTTATTCGTGCCCCGCGGCATCGGGTGCGTGCCCCATCGGGTCGTTCCAGTCGGTGGTAGGTTCATCCAAGTTCAACTTTTCTTACTACGTCACCGGTACGCTCATTTTGCTCGGCGTGCTGCTGGGACGCTTTGTATGCGGCTTTCTGTGCCCGTTTGGCTGGCTGCAGGAGCTGCTTCATAAGATTCCCGGCAAAAAGTTCTCCACGAAAAAGCTTAAGCCGCTCACGTACATCAAGTACGGCATGCTGCTGTTTGCCGTGGTGCTGCTACCCGTCTTGGTGGTTAACGACGTGGGCATGGGCGACCCGTTCTTTTGTAAGTACATCTGTCCGCAGGGAGTGCTCGAGGGCGCCATTCCTCTGGCCATTGCCAATGCCGGCATTCGATCTGCGTTGGGACATCTCTTTACTTGGAAACTTGCCGTTCTCATTGCCGTGGTAGTGCTGAGCGTTTTGTTCTACCGCCCCTTCTGCAAATGGATTTGTCCACTCGGCGCATTCTATGCGCTCATGAATAGGGTGTCCCTACTGGGGATTCGGGTTGACGCATGCAAATGTGTCTCGTGCGGCAAGTGCTCAAAGGCTTGTCAGATGGACGTTGATGTGGTCCGCGCGCCCAATCATGCCGAATGCATCCGGTGCGGAAAGTGCATCGGGGCCTGTCCCGTCGATGCCATCAGCTATCGCTATGGCCTGGATGTGTCGGCGGAAAAGCTTCCCTTGACCGCCGATAAAAAGTAAACAAGCTTCGACAAAACGGAGGAATGACTATGAAGCTTTCTAAGATTGCGGCCCTGTTTATGGTGCCGGTATTGGCCTTGTGCCTTGTGGCATGTTCGGCGCCCGGTGGCAATGTGAGCGAATCTGCGAGCTCCGATCCTAAGATCGCAGAACTCACTGCGCAGAAGCCGGCCAATGCCGACGAGGCCGCCGAGCTGTATGCGAAGCTCATGCAGAAGGAGAACGAGATCTTTTCGAGTGATAACGCGCTGTGGGAAAAGGTATTCAATGCGGCAAATAAAGACTCGGCAATGATTGAGGACGGCAGCAATTACGGCGATTTCCTGCTCAAGACCATCGACGGCGCCAAGGATGAGTTTACGGCGGATGAGCTTAAGACGCTCAAGGCCGGTGCACAGCAGATCAAGGAGATCGAGGACAAGCTCGAGAGCTTGGAGAAGGAGTTCCCCGGCTGTGGAAGCACGCCGAGCGCAGGCGAGAGCGTCGACGCTTCGACCGCTGGCATGACGGCTGGTGCCAATGCTTCGAGCGAGGCGACGAAGTTCCCCAGCTTTACGGGCAAAGACCTGGATGGCAACGACGTGAACAGCGACGAGCTGTTCTCTAAGAACAAGGTCACCGTCATGAACTTCTGGTTCACCACTTGCAAGCCGTGCGTGGGCGAGCTGGGCGACCTTGAGAAACTGAATCAGGAGCTTGCCGAGAAGGGCGGCCAGGTCGTGGGTGTCAATTCCTTTACGCTCGATGGCAACAAGGGCGAGATTGCAGATGCCAAGGACGTGCTGAGCAAGAAGGGCGTGACATATAAGAACATCTGGTTCAAGTCGGATAGCGAGGCCGGTAAGTTCACATCAAATTTGTTCTCGTTCCCGACAACGTATGTCATCGATCAGAACGGCAACATCGTAGGGGATCCAATCGTGGGAGCCATTAGCTCCGCCGAGCAGCGCGCAGCACTCGACAAGCTTATCGACCAGGCGATTGCGAATAGCGAGCAGTAAAAAACGCGTAAAGCATGGCGAGGATCGTGCGCCGCTGTGCGGAGTAGTCCGCTGCCTTTCAAGATAATCTCCACCATATAGAGGTCCCGCTCGGGGCCTCTTCTTTTGGGTGCCGTCCCGTTCGTTTTTTGGCGCGGTTCGTTGCATTCCTCACTGGTGTCGGTGAAAAATGGGGATAGAGTAGGACAAACGCGTCGAATACGAACGGCGGGGGAGAGCGGGCAGGGTGCCTGCGCAGGAGAGGTTGCCGTCCATGTTGGAGCTCAAAGGTATTTGCAAAAGGTACGTTACGCAGTCGTTTACGCAGGTGGCACTCGACAGCGTAAGCCTGTCTTTTCGCGATAACGAGTTCGTGGCCATTCTGGGTCCCTCGGGCTCGGGCAAAACTACGATGCTCAACGTTATCGGTGGGCTCGATCATTTCGATTCTGGTGACTTGCTGATCGACGGCATATCGACCAAGGACTTTCACGATCGCGATTGGGATGCCTATCGCAACAACCGCATCGGCTTTGTGTTCCAGAGCTATAACCTCATTCCGCATCAGACCATTTTGGAAAACGTGGAGCTGGCGCTCACGCTCACGGGCGTGGGGCATGCCGAGTGTCGTCAACGTGCGCGCGAGGCGTTGGAGAAAGTTGGCCTGGGCGAGCACGTTAACAAGCGCCCGAGCCAGCTTTCGGGCGGACAGATGCAGCGCGTGGCCATCGCCCGCGCCCTGATCAACGATCCCGAAATCGTGCTGGCAGACGAGCCGACCGGCGCCCTGGACTCAACGACATCCGTGCAGGTCATGGATTTGCTCAAAGACGTTGCGCGCGACCGTCTGGTCATCATGGTCACGCACAATCCCGAGCTGGCGTACCAGTACGCCACGCGCATCGTCAACCTGGCGGACGGCAAGATCACCGATGATTCCGACCCCTTTGATGTCGCTGACGCCACGCGCCGCGAGGCCAAGCCTACGCGCAAAACCTCGATGAGCTTTGTGACAGCGCTGGGGCTTTCTGCCCGAAACCTCATGACCAAGAAGGGCCGCACGGCCATGACGGCCTTTGCGGGGTCGATTGGCATTATCGGTATTGCGGCGATCCTGGCGCTGTCCAATGGCGTAAACGGCTACATCAAAAAGGTCGAGGAGGACACGCTCTCGAGCTACCCGCTTACGATCTCCAAGCAGGACTACGACCTGTCGTCCATGATGGGCGGGCAGGGGGCCGCGGATGATGGCTCGCCTGAAAACGCGGATTCGTCCGACGACAGTGCCGGCGGCAAGGCTAAGGGAGCCGATAAGATTCCCGTGGTTACGGCCGTAAAGGACATGTTTGCGAGCGTTAAGTCCAACGACATGACGAGCTTTAAGGCATGGCTCGATGCCGGTGGTGACGGCATCGATAAAGAGGTCAACGCCATTCAGTACGGCTACGGTGTATCGCCGGTTGTCTATCGTGCCGGCAAGGGCGATGAGAAGCCCGTCCGGCTGGTGCCCAACGCCATGACCGAGGCCATGAGCGGAGGCGCGAGCTCGGCGGCAACGGTGAGCATGGAATCCATGGGAACCTCGGTCTTTAACGAGATGATTGACGACCAGAGCCTGCTCGACAGCCAGTACGATGTCGTCGCCGGTCATTGGCCCACGTCTGCCAACGAAGCCGTGATGGTGCTTTCGAGCCGCGGTACGGTGGGCGACTACACGCTCTACAGCATCGGTGCGCTGGATATCAATGAGCTCAACGACTTGGTTAACAGCGCCATGACGGCTGACGGTAAGATCGAAACGCCCGAGACCGGCGCCGACTTTACCTACGACGATGCGCTGTCCACGACGTTTAAGGTGCTGTCGCCGGCCGATGCCTATCGCAAAAACGAAGAGACCGGCATGTGGACCGACATGTCTGACGACGCCGACTTTATGGCTGCCAAGGTTGCCGACGGTATTGACGTGCACATTGTGGGCGTGGTGCGACCTAACGAGACGGCCAATGCGAGTGCGTTGTCTCCGGGCATTGCCTATACGCATGCGCTGACTCGCCAGCTTATGGAGCGCGCCGCCGATTCGCAGATTGTGCAAGAGCAGCTTGCGCATCCCGAGACGGATGTCTTTACGGGCAAGTCTTTCGATGAACTGCAGGGCGAGGCCAAGCAAGGCGTGGATCTGGGCAGCATGTTTAGTGTGGACGAGGCGGCGCTCAAGAGCGCGTTCTCGTTCGATGCGTCTGCGCTCTCGGGTGTTGCCGGCGGTATGGACCTGTCGGGTCTTGATTTGTCCGGGCTGGATATTGACCTTTCGGGCGTTGGTAAGGACATCGACTTCAGCGACATCATGGCCAAAGCGCCGGCCCCAGATTTCTCGGGTATCTTTGACGGTCTGGAACTCACGCCCGAGCAAATGCAGCAGGTGGGAACGCTAGCCAACCAGCTGTTTGAGGGCTTTTTGCAGTCTGATCAGTTTAAGGCGCTGACACCCGATGATCTTAAGGACGCGTCAAAGCTTGCCGCCGCGTTCTCGGCGTATCTTGAGAATGATGCGGCAGCCCAGCAAATCCTGGCCCAGCTCAAAGCGCTCGGCGGCGATGCCCTGGCCGAGCGCCTGCAGCAGGCGATGACCGACTATGTGCAAAAGCAGCTGGCTCCGTATCTGCAACAGGCAATGGATCAGATGATGAAGTCGATCAGCGATCAGATTGCGGCGACGGTGTCAGCTCAGCTCAAGGCAGGCGCAGCAGGGCTCATGGGCCAGATGGCGACGCGGATGTCGTCGAGTTTTGCTAGCCTGGCGAGCGCCATGCGCGTGGATGCGAGTGCCTTTGCTCATGCCATTCACTTCAACATGGACGCCGAGGACCTGAGCTCGCTCATGATGAGCTATGCCAAGGCGTCGAAGCTCACCTACGATAACAATCTGACCACACTGGGCTATGCGGACGAGGCCGACCCCATCTCGGTCAAGATTTTCCCGCGCGACTTTGAGGCCAAGGAGCGCGTACTCGATCACATCGATGCGTACAACAAGCAGGTCAAAGCCGCTGGCCATGATGAGCAGGCAATTTCGTACACCGACTACATGGGCATCATCATGGGTTCGGTGACCGACATCGTGAACACCATCAGCTTGGTGCTCATCGCGTTTGTGAGTATCAGTCTGGTGGTGAGCTCCATCATGATCGGCATCATTACCTACATCAGCGTGCTGGAGCGCAAAAAGGAGATTGGCATCCTGCGTGCGATCGGCGCGTCGAAGCGTAACGTGGCCAACGTATTCAATGCCGAGACCTTTATCGAGGGCCTTATCGCCGGCGTCTTTGCCATTGTCGTCGTGGTGGCCGTGAGCTTTCCGGTTAATGCCTGGGCGCTTGCTGCCAAACAGGTCCCCAATCTGATGAGTCTGCCCGTGCGGGATGCGCTGGTGCTCATTGCAATTTCGGTGTTACTGACGGTCGTTGCCGGCCTGCTGCCGGCCCGTAGCGCATCCAAGAAGGACCCCGTCGAAGCCCTGCGCTCCGAATAATGTGACAAAGGGACAGTCCCTTTGTCACGTTCGTTGATATGAGAGAAGAGTAGATGATCCTTTCGCTGGCCCCCATGGAGGGGATTACCGGGCATGTGTTCCGTCGCGTGCATGCGGAGTGCTTCGGTGCGCTCGATTGCTATTACACGCCGTTTTTGCCGCCGCCGCGGGTGGGAAACCGCTTTGGCGGCAAGGCGTTTAAGGAGATCGATCCTGCAAATAACCAGGGGCTCAACGTGGTGCCTCAGCTGATGTCCAAGAATGCGGACGAGTTTGTGTGGGCGGCACAAGTGCTTGCCGACATGGGCTACCGCGAGGTCAATCTCAACCTGGGTTGCCCCTCGGGTACGGTTGTTGCCAAGGGCAAGGGCTCGGGTTTCTTGCGCAATCTCGACGAGCTCGAGACGTTCTTAAGCGATGTGTGCGAGCGGTCGCCGTTGCCGGTGTCGGTAAAGACCAGGCTGGGGTTGGAACGCGATGACGAGTATGAACGTGTGCTCGATCTGTATTGCCGCATGCCGTTGGCAGAGCTGATTGTGCACCCGCGCGTACAGAAGGACCGTTATACGGGCTCGCCGCGCAAGGAGTTTTACGGCGAGACGCTGGAGCGTGCGCCGTTTCCGGTGGCCTATAACGGCGACATTTTCGATCTTGAGGATATGGACGCGCTGGCGGAGGCCTATCCCGACACGCGCCATGTAATGCTAGGGCGTGGCCTGCTCGCGAACCCCGCGCTGGCTCGCATGGTTAAGGGCGGTCCTGCTGCCACGGCAGCCGAACTGCAGCGTTTCCACGACACTCTGTTTGCGGTCTATGCAGAAGAGATTGGCGGCAACGCGGTCTTTCGTATGAAGGAGTGGTGGTTCTACGCCAAGTGCGCTTTCGCTGACCCCGCTACCGTTCACAAGCTCGTGCGTAAGACCAAAAAAGTCGACGAATATCGCGCCGCCGTCGAGCGCGTCTTTCGCGAGCAGCCACTCGCACCCATAGCTCGCTTCCGCGGCTAGTTAGACATCGGGGACGTTCTTTAACGACTAGTCATTTAAGAACACCCAATGACTATGTTGCAAAAGCTGTACACCAGCATCCAAAGATGTCGAAAAATGTCGACTTTGGATGCTGGTGTACATGTTTAGGCCGTATGGGGTGGGGCCTTGGACGGACGGGATGCGCGTACTAGAGCAGGTTCTCTTGCGCCCACGCGATGATGTCGCTCGATTCGTAGAGTGGCTTGCCGTCGATGAACAGGCAGGGAACCTGGCGCTTTCCGCCGACGGCGATGAGTGTCTGTTCGGCATCGGAATCGGTCGAGATATTGCGCTCGGGGATGGTCACGCCGTTATCGGCAAGGAAACGCTTGACCTTTATGCAGTACGGGCAGCCGGTCATAACGAATAGTGCGAGCTCATGATTAGTAGCCATAGGTCTCCAATCGGTTGCGGTTTTGATTGAAATACCCAAAGCCGCCGCGGTCTATGCACGCGCCAAAGACGACTCGATGGCCTGGACCAGAAACGCCGTAGCTCCGGTGCCGCAGGGCTTGTCGTAGTAGTCGATAAAGCGCTGGTCGGCAAGATAGCCGTGGGCGAGGGCCAGGTACGCTTCGTTCTGGGGTTCGCGTCCCCAGTTGAGACCAATCCAACGACGATGCATCGCGACAAGCTTGCGAGCCTCGCTTCCATTCGCATCGCCATCGCCCATGGCAATCGAGAGTTGGCCCAGAATAGCGCGTTCAAGTTCCTTCATGTCGTTCCATGTCTCGGGGTCCATGTCCAGCAGTGCTTCGTTTGCTGCGTCGATCGCCTCGGCGCCGTAGCGCTCCTCGTTTTCCTGCACGGTGCGCCAGCGCTCCAGTTGCGGCAGGACGGCGCCCATGAGCGAGACGGCTTCGTCGAGCGACATGCCGGTGTTTTGCGCCAGCCGTGGGGCACAGTCCTCGATCATCGCCTCCATCGTGGTCTCGTAGGTGTACTTGCCGTGGTCGTAGCACCACTTGCAGTAATGGTCGGTCGCGGTGCCCGCAGCATCGGTGCCGCAGTCGTCGGGCGTGAGTGTCATGCCGCAGCTCTGGCAATAGTGCTCGGGCATTTCGAGCAGGTGAGACAGGGGTTCTCCGGTTACGGCTGCAATGAGCTTCATCATGTCGATGCCCGGTGTGACCTCGCCACGCTCCCAACGGCTGACGGCTTGGCGTGTGACGAAGAGCTTGGCGGCGAGCTGCTCCTGGGTAAGGTGATGGGCGCGACGGACGGCGATGAGCTTTTCTGCAAAGGCCATAGCGGCTCCTTTCTGCTGGTTGATGGCTTAAGCATACGCGGCGGCAGGCGCCCTTCCAAGCAACCGTTGGTTGCACGACGGAGGACCGCGGCGAAGAATTGCGCACAACGCCTCACGCCTTCATGCCGTACAATGACCGGCATGGAACCTATCGCACACATACATACCGACCTGCCGCAGAAGTTCGGCATTCCGCGCAACAGCTTTTTGGCGCCCCATCTGCAGGGACGCATCGTCTTTGAGCCGGAATTTGCCTCCAGTGCGGCGGTTGAGGGTCTGGATTCTTTCTCTCACCTGTGGCTGCTCTGGCGCTTCGAAAACGGAACGCCCGGCGGCACGGCTAAGGACATAGCCGCCGATGCCAAGACGCGGGGCAGGTCCGGCACCAACGCAAAATGGTCGAAAACCGTGCGCCCGCCGCGTCTGGGTGGAGCCGAGCGCGTGGGCGTGTTTGCCACACGCAGTCCGTTTCGCCCTAATCCCATCGGTCTTACCTGTGTCAAGCTCGATCGTGTCGAGCTCACCGACGATGGTCCCATCATCCATGTGCTGGGGGCCGACCTGCGCGACGGCACGCCCATCTACGACATTAAGCCCTACATTCCATTTGCCGACTGTCACCCGGATGCGACGGGCGGCTGGATTGAAGATGCGCCGTGGCAAGAGCTCGACGTCGAGTTTCCGCAAGCGCTGCAGGATATGGTCTCGCCCGCAAAGCTCCCCGGCTTGGTCGAGGTTCTTCGCCAAGATCCGCGCCGCGCGGGCAGCAAGCACGAGCCAAACCGCGTTTACCACTTGGCTTACGCCGGGCTCGACATATCGTTTACGGTCGACGGAGCCAGGTTGACGGTAACCGCCATCAGCGACGCGCGGGACTAACCATCCGTCCGTATCCGTCAAAAACAACGCCAAACCCCATGTCAAAACCGCCCACGCTGGTGGACAATAACGCCTATCGAAACAGTCTACTTCGCACGGGAGCTCAGCATGAAATACGACTTTAGCTCGCTTATCGACCGCCATGGCATGGATTCCATCGCCGTTGACTCCTGGGGCGAGATCCCCGACATGGCTCCGAACGCACCCGACGAGGGTTTCGACCGCATCCCCATGTGGGTGGCGGATATGAACTTTGCCACGGTGCCCACGGTCCAGGAACACATCATTCAGCGCGCCCAGCATCCCATGTTTGGCTACTTTAACCCGCGCTCCGAGTACTTCGACCGCATCATCGAATGGCAGAGCCGCCGCAATGGCGTCGAGGGTCTGCGCCCTGAACATATCGGTTACGAAAACGGCGTGCTGGGCGGTGTCGTGTCGACGCTGCGCGCGTATGTCCAGCCGGGCGATGCGGTGCTGGTCCACAGCCCCACCTACATCGGCTTTACCAAGTCTATCGAAGCCGCGGGCTATCGTATTGTCCACAGCCCGCTTAAGCTCGATGATCAGGGCGTGTGGCGCATGGACTTTGAGGACATGGAGCGCAAGCTCGCTCAAAACCACATCCATGCCGCGGTATTCTGCTCGCCGCACAATCCCTGCGGCCGCGTATGGGAGCGCGACGAGATTGAGCGCGCCATGGACATCTATTGCCAGCACGATTGCGTGGTGATCTCGGACGAGATTTGGTCCGATATCATTCTGCCGGGTCACAAGCATATTCCGACGCAGTCGGTGAGCGAGGATGCCCGCATGCGCACGGTTGCCCTCTATGCGCCGAGCAAGACGTTCAACCTGGCGGGCTTGGTCGGCAGCTACCACATCATCTATAACGAGACGCTGCGCGACCGCGTGTGCGCCGTGTCCAACAAGACCCACTACAACGAGATGAACGTCCTCTCCATGCACGCGCTTATCGGTGCCTACCAGCCGCAAGGCTACGAGTGGGTGGACGAGCTCAACCAGGTGCTTGCCGGCAATATCGAGTACTTCTGCGATTACGTTGACGAGCATTTTGAGGGCGTGTCCTATTCGCGTCCGCAGGGCACGTACATGGTGTTTCTGGACTGCACCGAGTGGTGCCGCGAACATGGCCGCGATATTCAGTGGCTGCTCGATGAGGGAGCGCGCGTGGGCGTTGGCTACCAGGATGGCCGTCCGTTCCACGGACCCTGCCACATTCGCGTGAATCTGGCGCTGCCGCTTTCGCGCGTAAGGGAAGCGTGCGACCGCCTGGACCGCTACGTTTTTAATGCACGGTAAGTGAGCACTGCATGCGGGGCCTTCTGCCAAGTCGGCTGGAAGGTCCCACACGGTAAAGCGCCTGTAACAATTGGGCACTCGTGTGGTTTTGTTTGCTATTATCTTTAACCATTTAAGTCTGTAAACAGGATCGTATGGAGCTCGATGAAAAGATCCCGTCGCTCGGTTGCCATTTCGTTGTTTGTTGCGCTTGCAGTGGCGAGCGTCTTTGTCGTAGCGATAGCTGGCTGCTCCGGGTCGAATGACGGAGCCTCGACGTCTGCATTAGAAGGTCTGGACGCCTCGCAAGTCAAAGACGACGACCTTAAGACGCTCAACGTCGGAAGCGACCTCTATCCACCGTTTGTGTATACCGACGAGTACGGCGATATCGTTGGCCTGGATGTCGAGATATTGACCGAGGCTTTGGCTCGCATTGGTTACAAGCCAAAATACCAGCTGATCGACTGGGAAAAGAAGAAGGAGCTGCTGGCGAGCGGCGAACTCGATTGTGTCATGGGCAGCTTTAGTATGACGGGTCGCGAAAACGAATATCGTTGGGCCGGCCCGTACCTTGCGAGCCGCCAGGTGGTCGCGGTCGATCCCCAGAGCGATATCTACACGCTTGCCGATCTTGAGGATAAGATCGTGGCGGTTCAGTCCACCACCAAGCCCGAGGACATTTTGCTCAATCGCATAAATGAAAACGTTCCGCAGATCAAGGAACTCTACAGCTTTTCGGACGGTTCATACCTGAACCCGGCGCTCGTCGAGGGCCTGGTCGACGCTATCGCCGCGCATGAGTCCTCGTTCCTCACCTACGAAAAAGACTATGGTGTGACATATCGCATTTTGGATGAGCCGCTGCTAGAGGTCGGTTTGGGCACCGCTTTCGATATCAACGATACGCGTGGCATCGACGTCAAGCTCACTCATGCCTACCAAGAAATGCTTGCCGATGGCACCATGGAACGCCTGGTGTCAAAGTACTTCGATGACCCTTCGCCATTTTTGAATATGGAGGGCCTGTCATGATCGATGCGCCCGACCACGCTGCTCAGGAGCGGGGCAATCGTTCGGCAGGGGCATGGCTCCTTGTCGCTCTGCTGGGGATAGCGCTCTCGGTTGTTGCCGGCATGATGAGCTACGGTTACACGACGGCCCAAGCCGAGCAGCGCTTTGCCGACGTTGTCGATTACGTGGCGACGCAGAGCCTTTCCTACGATGCATTCAACAGCGCCTATACGACCAAAAACCTGATTCGCGTTATGGAGATCGCCGGAGAGGCTGCCCGCGATATGGAGCGCGACGGTTCAGTGGATAACGCCATGCTGGAGCAATACGCCGACCAGTTCAACGTGAGCGCGCTGATCGTGACGGACGCATCGGGCAATTTGGTGTCCGAGTCCTCGACGGGCGATGTGGACTACGGGTCGCTCGCTACGTATCTCAAAGAATCACCCGTGCTGGAGGTGGCAACTCATCCGCTTAAGTCCTATACCGCCCGCATTACGCTTGCGGATGATTCGGTCGCAGACATTGGCTGCGTGACTCGGCAGGATGGCGAGGGCATCGTTATCGCGGTAAGGCATCAGAGCGCGAAAGCGGTTGCAAGCAATACACTCAAACTGCAGAGCTTGCTTGATGGCTATGAAACCATCGATAGCGGCAATATCGTGATCGAAAGCGACGGCAAGGTCGTTGCGACCAATGCCGTTGAACCCACCGTATTGGGCGTGTTCGATCTGCCTGCGACGGATGTCTTTATTGTCGACGGTATTAAGGATCGATGCCTGGCTGGTAAGGTCAGATTGGTTAACGCCGACGGCGAGTGGTATTTGGGCACATTTGGAAAAGCGCACAAATTCTATGTGTACACCTATGCCTCGGCGCAGCGCTACTTTGAGGTCGCCGCGGCTGTTGCCGCCGGCGTGCTGGTGCTCTACGGCGGTGTTATAGCCGTTGTTGTGACGGTGCGTCGCCGCGCTGATCGTCGACGTTTGACGGACTTGCTGCAGCAGGAGCGCGACTATGGCGACAAGCTGGCAAAGGCGGCGCGTGAGGCCTCGTCTGCCAACTCGGCAAAGACGGAGTTTCTGCGTCGCATGAGCCACGATCTGCGCACGCCCATCAACGGCATTCGCGGCATGGTCGAGGTTGGCGATGCCAATGCGGACGATCTGCAAAAGCAGACTGAGTGCCGCTCAAAAATCTGGACGGCATCGGGACTGCTGCTCGACCTTGCCAACGAGGCGCTCGATATGAGTCGCCTGGAGAGCGGGCAGGTCGACCTGAACCTCGTGCCCATAAATTTGGTGGCCCTCAACTGTGAAGTGCGCGATATTCTGGAGCGCCAGGCCGAGGAGCGTCTGGTGACAATTATCTCCGACCAGCAGACGCTTAATCATCCCTATGCGCGGGTGAGCGTGACGCACCTCAAGCGTTTGTTGCTCAATATTGCCGGCAATGCCGTCAAGTACAACCGCCAGGGCGGCTATGTCCGCCTGGTGTGCCGCGAGGTGGAGCCAGCGGATGGCGTCCCCGTCTATGAATACACGATCGCCGACAACGGTATTGGCATGAGCGAGGAGTTCCAAAAGCACCTCTACGAGCCGTTTTGCCGCGAGGAGCAGCAGGTGGAAGGCGCTTCGTCGGGAACTGGCCTGGGCGCGCCTATCGCAAAACAGCTGGTCGAGCTTATGGGCGGAACCATGAGCTTTACGAGTGTCTTGGGGCAGGGGACGACGTTTACCATTCGCCTGCCGTTCGAGAAGTGCGACCGCTCCGAGATTCCTCAGGCAGTTCCCGCGGATGCGGGAGACGGCGATGCGCTCCAGGGCTTGCGCGTTTTGCTCGTAGAGGATAACGATCTGAATGCCGAGATCGCGCAGTTTACGCTCAGCCGTGCCGGTGCCATCGTGACGCATGCTAAGGATGGCGAGTCTGCCGTCGAGATGTTTGCCGCGAGCGCGCCGTACGAGTACGACGCGGTGTTGATGGACATCATGATGCCCGGTATCGATGGCCTTGAGGCCACGCGTCGGATTCGAGCACTCGATCGCGAGGATGCCGCGACCACGCCGATTGTTGCCGTGAGCGCCAACGCCTTTGCCGACGACCGCAGGCTTTCGCGTGAGGCGGGCATGAACGCGCACCTGAGCAAACCTGTGAGCTCGCAAGAGCTCGTCGAGGCGCTAGCGCACATCGCCGCCGACGCTTCATAAGCATATGGCCCGGTTCCAAGGTGGGTTGGAACCGGGCCATATTATTATTGATGAGGCCTGCTGAGGGGCTTACTTTTCTTGAATCTGCTTGCCGCAAAGATGCTCAATCGAAATCTCGTAGAGCTGGACGCCCTTGATGTCTTTGGCGATTTCCTCTTCGACTTCTTCGGCAGAAGGGTAGTACTTAAGGGCGAGCTGGCGGACTTTGTCCTCGATAAACGCGGGGGTGTCATTCGCCAGGCGACAACGGCCAAAGACGACGGTGCTCATAACGTAGGGAGCCCAGTCACCGTCCTGGTACCACTCGTTGCCGTATACGGTAAAGCAGACCTTGTCATCGCGCTTGAGTGCGTCGACCTTGTGGCCGGCTTTGGCGCCATGGAAATAGATCTTGTCGTGCTCGGCGTCAAAGAAGTAGTTGACGGGAATGGCGTACGGGTAGCCATCGTCGCCGTTGACGGCAAAGACGCCGCGCTTGCAGGTGGCGAGCAGTTTGCGCGCTTCCTCGTCGGTGATGGCGCGTTTCTTTCGACGTAAGGGTCTAAACATCGTTGGCTTCCTTTCTGGTCGTGCGTAGTGGTCGAGCACAAACTATAGCGAAACGGATCCGTTTTTCTTGATGCGGGCGAGTATGTTTTTGAGCTTGTTAAAGTCGAGCGGTTTGGATAGATGGGCGTTCATGCCGGCGTCGTGTGCCGCCTTGGCGTCCTCGGCAAAGGCATTGGCGGTGAGCGCGATGATGGGGATATCGGCTGCATCGACCTTCTCGCTCAGGCGAATCGCGCGGGTTGCCTCGTAACCGTCCATGTCCGGCATCATAATGTCCATCAGGATCGCATCGAAGCTGCCGGCGGGATGCGATAGGTACAGATCGACGACTTCGTTGCCGTTGGCGGCGCGGGTGACCACGACGCCCTCGGATTCTAGCAGCGCCTGGGCAATCTCGGCATTCAATTCGTTGTCTTCGGCGAGCAGTACGTTCATGTCGGCGAGCGAGCAGTCGAGCGCCCCCTCGACCGTATTCGCCCGCGCTTGGGGGTTCTTGTCGATATCGAGCGGAATCTCCACGTAGAACGAGGTGCCCGCATGGAGCTCGCTGGTGACTTCGATGGTGCCGCCCATTAGTTCAATAAGCGACTTGACGATTGGCATGCCCATGCCGGTTCCTTGGAACTTGCTACGTGCATCGTTACCTTCTTGGGCAAACGGCTCATAGATATGCTTTAAAAACTTGGAAGTCATGCCAATGCCGGTATCCGAAACGCTAAAGCAAAAGAGCGCGCGCCCGTTATCGAGTGGCTTGGTCTTTGAGCTAAAGGTGACGGAGCCGCCGTGCTTGTTGTACTTAATGCTGTTGTCTAACAGGTTGATCATGATCTGTCGGATATGGGTGGGACTGCCGACCATGTATGGCCCCGTGGTGTATGGCAGACTATTGTCCTGCATGGTGATGCCGTTATCGGATGCGCGGAGCTTGCACAGAACCAGCGTATCGTCACAGAGCTCTTTGAGGTTAAAAGGCGCATGTTCCAGTGTTATCTTGCGGTCTTCGATTTTGCCCATCTCGAGGATGTCGTTAATCAGCGAGAGCAGGTGATTGGCGGCAACACGAGCCTTGGCGCGGCTTTCGCGGGCGACCTGGATATCGCCTTCCTTCAATTCCTCGATATCGATAAGGCCCAGGATGCCGTTGAGCGGCGTACGGATGTCGTGGCTCATGCGCGTGAGGAATGCCGTCTTAGCGGCGTTGGCGGCGTCGGCTTTTTCGCGCTCGGTTCGAGCGCGCACGAGCGCCCAGATGAGCAGGACGATGCTGACCGACAACATACCGATGAGGGTGGAGGCAACGGCGGTGCGGTTGCGATAAAGGAATTGAAGCGTGTTGGATTCCTGGGCCGTGTACGACGTAGAGGAGTAATTGCTTGCGGAGAGCGATTCTCCGGCATTGATGATGCCCTTGTTGATGATTCCCAGCAGCTCGGGCTTTCCGCGCGAAATCCAGCACGAGAGCTCGCAGGTGTCAGGGAGCTCGACCGTCTCGCAGTCCTCGAGATCATAACGATCGCCGAGGGTTTTTACGCGTGAACTGGGAGCGACGACGCAGCGCGCCGTTCCCCTCCTGAGGGCGTCGAACGCTTCATCGTCGGATCGGTATTCGGTCACGGTCGCTGTGGGAAACAGGCTTTCAAGTGCATTTTTGTTGACAAACGATGATTTGGTACGGGCGATGTTCTGAAGGTCTTTGTTCAGGTCGCTGCCGGTGTGGATGGCGGTGAGGGACACGGTCCCCAACGATGCCGACTGCACAACGCCTGATTGCTCGGCAACCCAGTAATCTCGGTATACCGGCAGCGCAACGTCTATGCTTCCCTTTGACAGAGCCTTTGACATCATCTTGTAGCTATCAAAGGCGACGGTTTTGACCGTAATGCCAAATTTATCGTGCAACGTCGTCGCAAGCGATGCGAGCGAGCCTTCCATTTCGCCGTTTTCGTCTTCGTTGCAGTAGGGGAGTTTGCCCGTAATGTAGCCGAGCGTGATGGTGTTGTCATTTGCTTTGAGCCAGGAACGTTCGGGGCCGTTGAGCGATGATGAACCGCTGTTTTTGACCGAGTAGTTAGATTTGACTTCGTCGATATAGCGTGGGTTGACGCGGGCGATTGCCGACATGGCGGCATTGATGTCGTCCATTAGGTCGGGGCGGCTTTTGGGGACGGCAAAGTAGTAGTCGCTCGAACCAACGTAGAACATGGGCGACGCATCGGGCGACGAAATAGTGTCGTTCATGATGACGGCATCGACTTCGTCGTTTGCGAGCGCGTCAAAGAGGGCGCCGCCAGTGTCGATTTCTTTATAGGTGCAGGTAATGCCTTCGTTGGCGAGCCACTGCCGGCCAACAAAGGTTTGCATAACGTCGGGGTTGTAGCCGATGGTAAGGCCTTGGAGCGCTTGGGGGTCGCCCTTGGCCAGATCGTCGCGATCGGGCTTGGCGTAGATGTAGTAGCGCTCGGTGCCCTCGGGGTTCGAGGAAAAGAGCAGCTTTTGGGCGCGTTCCTCGGAGTAGGAGATGTTAGGCATAAGGTCGATTTCGCCTGCCTCGAGCATGTCCATAAGCTCGGTGAAGGTGCCGGAGACGTATTCGTACCGCCAGCCGGGCGTGTAGTACGACAGGGTCTGGAGGTACTCGTAACCCCATCCCGAGAGACGCTCGCCGGGGGTGCCGTCCTGGAAGCCCTCGTTGTTGACGAGCCAGCCGACGCGGACCGTTTTGACCTGCTGATCGGAGTCGGCGGCAAAGGCAGGGGCGGGCGCGACGGCGCTCAGTACGGCGAGCGCGGTAAGCGCGGCGGCCAGGGTGCGACATATAACTGAACGAAGGACAGTGGCAGCTCTCACATGCAATCCTAACGAATCGAGACATTACCGCATAAGGATACCAGCTCAGCCTGCCCAGGCGGCAGCTGGTAGTCATTGGGGACGTTCTTAAACGACTAGTCATCGGGGACGTTCTTGTTTGACTAGTCATTTAAGAACGTCCCCGATGACTAGTTCCGTTTGCGGGGGAGGCGTGGGACAATACCGAGCGAACGTGATTGGTTGTCCGTGGAAAGGGTCGCGATGAAAAAGCTCAGGACGCTTGCTGACGTGTTACGCCAGGCGGGCTTCGTGCGCATTACGGAGCTATTCCTCGTCTTTTACTTGCTGTGCTCGACGGCCGTCTGGCTGTCCGAGCCCACGACCCTCACGTTTGGCGATGGCCTGTGGTTTAGCTTTGAGACGGTCTCGACCATCGGCTTTGGTGACATTCCGGCCGAGACACCGGTTGCCCGCGCCATTACCGTCGTCTTGAGCGTTATCAGCATCTTCTACATCGCCATGCTCACGGGCGTGGCGGTGAACTACTGCAATACGCTTATCAAGATGCGTCAAAAGGACACCATGGCTCGTTTTATGGACGATCTTGAGCATTTGGAAGAGCTCGATCGTGACGAGCTCGCCGATCTGTCACGCCGCGTGCGCGAGTATCGTCGACGCCAGCGCTAAGACGAACGTCGTGCGCCACAACAGGGGGACAAATATGAACATCACCGTGTACCTGGGTGCCAACACTGGCAATGACCCGGCATTTCTGCCCGCGGTACAGGAGCTGGGCAACTGGATTGGTGCCAACGGACACGCGCTGGTATACGGCGGGTCCAAATCGGGCCTGATGGGCGCGCTCGCCGATAGCGTGCTCGATGCCGGCGGACACGTGACGGGTGTTGAGCCGAGCTTTTTTATCGAGGCCGAGTTTCAACATGACGGCATCGACGACCTTATCGTGACGAGCGATATGGCCGAGCGCAAAGCCAAGATGATTGAGCTCGGCGATGTGTTCATCGCCTTTCCCGGCGGGACGGGCACGCTCGAGGAGATTGCCGAGGTCATGTCCGCTGTGTCGTTGGGGCACCTGAGTGCTCCGTGCATCCTGTATAACCTGGACGGTTACTACAACGACCTCAAGGCGCTGCTCGGGCACATGATTGATAAGGGCCTATCGAGCCCGCAGCGCCAGCAAGGTATCTACTTTGCCGACGATTTGCGCGAGATTGCCTCGATTATCAACGGATAAGTCTTGAGCTTGCCCCACTATGGCTCCCAATGGTGCCGTTCGCGGCGCAGACGGCTGGCTCGTTCGGGCAACGCTCGCTCTACAATAAAACGTAACTATGTCGACTTTGACCGCGGGAGGACCCGATGGATAACCTTGCCAAACCCAAAAACCGCGCGCTGTTTTTACTTAGCGTTGCCGTGACCGGTGCGTTCGCAGGTGCCGCGGTCTGGCTGTTCTTTTTTGCGATGGAGCACGGTATCGACTATCTATGGACCGAGATTCCGCACGCGCTGGGCGTCGCTTCGCCCGAGCTTGCCAGCGGCCCGTTTGGCTTTTTGCCGTACCCGTTTTTTGTCTGCCTGCTGGGCGGCCTGTTAATCGGTCTGTACGAAAAGATGACAGGCACCAAGACCGATGACCTCAACCAGGTGATGGCTAAGGTTAAGCAAGACGGTCGCTACCCGTACGACAATCTGGGCAAGCTTTCGCTCGCAGCATTGCTGCCGCTGCTGTTTGGCGGAAGTATTGGACCGGAGGCCGGCCTGACCGGCGTTATCGCGGGTCTGTGCAGCTGGGTCGGCGACCGCATGCGTCGCTTTGGCGCCGAGTTTAGGGAGCTCACGCTGCTGGGTACCCAGGCTGCCCTGACGGCGCTCTTTACCGCGCCCGTTTTTGGCTTTGTGGCACCGCTTGCCGGTAGCGCCGATGGCCGGGGCGAAGACGCCGACGATGAGTCCGCGTCCGGCGAGATCACGATCAAGCTGCCCAAGGCACAGAAGACCGTGGTCTACGGCATTGCGATTGCCGGCGGTCTGGGCACCTATCTGCTGCTCGGCCAGCTCATGGGCGGCGGCATGGGCATGCCCAGGTTCGAGTCCGCCGAGGTGGGCAACCTGGAACTTACCTGGCTCATTCCGCTGGCGTTGGTTGGCACCGCTTGCGGCTGGCTGTACTTTGTCTCCGAGCACGCAAGCGAGGCGCTGTCCCATGCAATAGGGGAGCGCCCTGTCGTTAAGGCTATGCTGGCCGGTCTGGCGCTCGCCATCTGCGGCACGGTCCTGCCCTACACCATGTTTGCCGGTGAGACCCAGGCCGATGTACTTATGGAGACCTACCTCACCATTCCCGCCGGCGTACTTATCGCGACCGGTCTGGTTAAGGCCATGTTGACGCCTGCCCTCATCAACCTTGGTTGGCGCGGCGGCCACTTCTTCCCGGTTATCTTCTCGGGCGTAAGCCTGGGCTATGGCCTTGCCATCCTCACCGGCGCCGATCCGGTCTTTTGTGTCGCCGTCTGCACGGCATCGACGATGGGTGCGGTCATGCGTCAGCCGGTCATGGTCGTGGGCCTGCTGCTCATGTGCTTCCCACTCAAGGGTATCGTCTGCATGATCGTCGCCGCAGCCATCGCCGCCGGCGTTCCACTGCCCAAGCCGCTGCGCAAGTAGCGCGCTTTTTCACGAGTCAATTCCAGAGGTGCGAGATGATTCTGTACTTTAGCGCGACGGGGAACAGCGAGCATGTGGCGCGTCGCATTGCAGCGGCGACAAGCGACAAAGTTATGTCGATTGAGCGCTTTGATGCCGAGATCCTTCACCTTGCTGTGATGGAAGGCCCCTGTCGGCTGGGGTTTGTCGCCCCGGTGTATGCCTGTGGCTTGCCGACGCCAATGATCGAGTTTTTGAAGACTGTCGACCTATCGGTTGCTGCCGGCACAAAGGGCGGCGAGCGCCCCTATACGTTCTATGTCTCGACATATGGTTCGATGACCGGGCAATCGGCCAAGCTCGCCCGCGATCTGCTACACGAGCGTGGGCTCGAGTTAGATGCGGCGATGAGCGTCAAGATGCCCGATACCTGGACGCCTGTTTTCGACCTGTCTGACCCTCAAAAGGTTGAGGGTATCAATAGGGCTGCCGAAGCGCAGATTGATGCCGTGATCGAGGCGGTGCGGGCGCGCCGCACGGGCAACATGATGCGCCATCGCGTGCCTCTGTTTGCATCGTGCGCGTATCACGCAATTGGGCTGCCGCGCATGCAACAGACGAGCAAGTTTGCTGTCGATGCCGATCGCTGCATCGGCTGCGGCCTGTGTGCCAAGCGCTGCCCCATGGCGGCGATTGAGATGCGAGACGGCCTTCCCGTCTGGACAAAGCCGGAGTGCGCAGCCTGCCTTCGTTGCCTGCACTGTTGTCCCAAATTTGCCATCTCGCACGGTAAGCGCACGGCATCCCACGGTCAGTACAGGCATCCCAAGCCAGGTGTGAGGATGTAGCGGCCGCTGGCCGCGCTACTTCCAAACTGCGAGCGCGGCGGTGCCCAGGACGATGAGGGCGAGACCGATGGCGCTGCGTCGTGAGAGTTTTTCGTTGAATGCCAGGCGCGCAAATAGTACCGATACGACAATCGATAGTTTGTCGATCTGCACCACGACACTCACCTGGCCTGCAGCGATGGCATAGTAATAGAGCAGCCACGATGCTCCGGTCGCGATGCCCGATGTTGCGAGAAATGTGAGTTCGCGCCGGTCAGCGTGCGCGACCTGCTCCAGTTTTCCCTTGGCTGCCACGATTGCCCATGCCATAACCAGTACCACACAGGTACGGATTGCCGTGGCCAGGTTGGACTCGACGCCTTCGATGCCAACCTTGGCAAGGATGGACGTGAGCGCCGCGAACGCGGCGGCACCGAGGGCGTAAGCGAGCCAGGTCCGGTCTTGCTGCTGCTCGGGTCCGGCGGATTGCTTCTTCTCGATCATTAAAAATGTGCCGAGGGTGATGACAGCGGTTCCCACGAGCTTAACCGCAAGGTTGCTCGTCTCGCCAAAAAGCACGATGGCGATCAGTGCAGCGAGTACGGTGCTCATCTTGTCGACTGGTACGACCTTATTGACGTCTCCGATGCCCAACGCCTTAAAGTAACAGATCCACGAAGCACCGGTGGCGAGTCCCGAGAGGACGAGAAAGAGCCAGGATCTGGATTCGATGCTGCCAATGGTTCCAATGGATCCAGAAATGCCCGCCATTGCCCAGGCGAAAACGAGCACCACGCAGGTGCGAATGGCCGTCGCGACATCGGAGTCGGTCTGCTTGATGCCGCATTTGGCCAGGATAGATGTGATGCCGGCAAAGAAAGCCGACACAAATGCTGCTGCGACCCACGACACGGGTGAAATGCCTCCCCAAAGAACGACCGCGCCAGATTACGGCGCTCGTCCGATGATACCGTCCCGCCATGAAGCTTTGATATCGCTGTGGTGAGACAGAGGCCATAGTTCGAGAGGCATTTGGTTAAGGCTCGAATCGAAGATATGCTGTCGGCTTCTCTTTGGTTGCCGAGATCTAAACGGCATGTCGTGAAGGGTGGTAGCGACGTTGTTGCTGCTTCTTCTTATCTAGTAAATGAGGTGGGGTCCCGCCCAAGCCCTTTAGCTGTCGATTACAGGTCGCGTGCTCGATAGACCTTGATGCTGATGGTGCAGCTGATTGCACATAGCACGAGGGCCAGTACGGCAATTCCTGCGCACAGACAGCCAAGGACGGCGGGATCGGGATTCGCTCCGGCAATCGACATGAGCCAGTTGCTGATGGGGTTGGAGGAACTCAACGTTGCCATGGTAAGGCACCCGAGCATGGCAAACAGGCCGACGGATAGGCGCAGCGCCTCCATGTGTCCAAATCGAAAGAACAGCGGCTGCGCCAAAAACACCATCATGAGGGAAATGAGCATCGAGGCTGCCGAGGCGATTGCGATTTCAAAGACCGTCTGTCCCGTCGAAGGAATGCCCGCGCTGTTGAAGAGCGGGATGGCGACGATACGCAAAAGCGTAGCTGCACATGCCATGACGGCGGAGAAGACAATAACGCTCAGGTAGCGTGCACAAATAATGTCTTTGCGCGAGAAGGGCAGCGTTGCCCGATAACGCTCCCAGCTATTTTGATTGTCGAAGCCGGCCAGCGAGCTCATGACCATGATGGGCGACATGGCACTGACCGCGCAGGCGCCGGCACTTGTGCCAGAGTCGCCGACCGACGTGTTGGCGAGGGACAGCACGACGAATAAAAACAGGCCGACGCCCGCGATGCTCGGGATGAGCGTGCGAACGATGGCGAGTTCGGACATAAAGGCGCGTTTCATTTCGAAGCCCCTTTCAGCATGAGGCGCAGATAGTCATCAATGGTTGCCCGATCGCAGGGAATCTCGGGGAAGGCCTCGAGTGTTTCGCGACGGTTGGGTACGAGTACGTCCACGCTGTAGGCATGGCGGGCGGCGCGGGCACCTTCGACGCA
>CABVDH010000014.1 GCA_902497065.1 uncultured Collinsella sp.
GAGCCGCTGCTGATTGCCGAGGATTTCGCGTTCTATCAGCGCCATCTGCCGGGCGTGTTTTTCCTGCTGGGCACGGGTATGCCAGAGGACCAAGACAACCCGAGTGATTCGGATGGCTGCCCCGTCTATGCCACAAGCGCTCTGCATACCGATAGCATGCTCTTCGACGAGGAAATCCTGCTCAAAGGCCTCGATGTCTACAAACGATTGCTTGACTTGGAGTGATGATGAGGCGCCGACAGACTGCCGTGTATAGTCCTGGTGGGTGCGGGTGCGGCCTGCTGCTGCTTCCGGTTATTGCTGTGAGCATTGGCGTGATGTTTGCGCTTGCCGGGTTGGCAGCAGCGGCACTCGTGCTGTTGATTGTGGCTATTGGCGTGACGATTTGGCTCTGCCGCAATCGCGAGCAACGCCGTGCCGACGGTAAAACCAATGTCGGCTGGGTCGTCTTCCTGATCATTGCGTACCCGCTGAGTGTCAGCTACCTGGTGTTCTTTGCCCTGTTGATGATCAGTGCCTTTACCGGGAAATCCGTCACGGTGGGTTGATGCGCTGCCAGCAGACGGTCGCGCAAAGTGCGTTTGCTCGGCGTTTGGATAACTGCATTGGCCGTTTACCGCAACCTTAGCTCTCAGCTAATGAATTCAAGTTTAATCCTTCCTACGATGTGCTGTGTGCCGGCGCGGTAGCCGGATCGTAGGAAGGATGAATAATGGCAAAAGAGGGAAAGAAGCCGATCGGCAAGATTGTCCTAGGCGTCATCGTGGTGCTGGTTATCGTCGGTGCCGTGGGCTCTATGGGTGGCAATTCAACCGATTCGTCTGCGAGCGATTCGGCAAAACCTGCCGAGGCGACACAGCAGGCTGAGGAGCAAAAAGAACCGCAAGAACCGTATACCATTGCTGATGAGGCTGAAGACACCTCCAATCAGTTTGCCTATAAGATCACGGGCACGCTGACCAATAACACGGACAAGGAAAAGAGCTACATTCAGATTGAGTATGTTCTGTATGATGCCGATGGCAACCAGGTTGGAACGGCTCTTGCAAACACCAATCATCTGAAGGCGGGCGGCTCCTGGAAGTTCGAGGCGCTGGGTACAGTGTCTCCCGACCAGGTTGCTAGCTGGGAGCGTTCGGACGTAAGTGGTTTCTAGCATGTTGCATGCACTGGGGGAGGTGAAGCCGTATGCCCGATAAAAAGCTGACTGACGAGTTACTCAATGAGCTTCTCGACGCGCCAAACATCGATGGCTATATCAAGGAGCACGACTTTGCCACCTCGTCGCTTTCGGACTACCTGAAGCAGCTGCTGCAGGAAAAGGGCTTGGAGCGCTCGCGCGTGGTTCGTATGGCCGATCTCAATGAGACCTTTGGCTATCAGATCTTTACCGGTGCGCGTCATCCGAGTCGCAATAAGGTGCTGCAGATTGCCTTCGCCATGGCGCTAACGCTCAAGGAGACCAACCGCGCCTTGACGGCGGCGGGTGCCAACATCCTCAATTGTAAGGACCGTCGCGATGCGATCATCATCTTCTGTATCGATCGCGGGTGCAGCCTCCAAAAGGTCAACGAGGAGCTGTATCGCTTTGACGAGGAGACGGTGAGTTAGCGGCTGATATCTGAGCCGGCGGAGCTGCCGAACAACGATGCGAACGAACGGGGCGCGGATGCCGTGGGGTGTCTGCGCCCTGCGCTATGATGGAGGCTATGGATACTCAGACCCCAACATATTCCGATGACGAGCTGACTGCAGCGCTTGCCGAGCACCTGGCGTCGCTCGATCGCGACGACAGCTATCGCGTGGAGCGTGTACTTAAGCGCTCGTCCGTTGAAACAACCGAGCTCGTGTACTTTGAAGGAACCGGCGGTGGTTCGCTCGGCCCCTTTGTCCGTAAACGCATCGATGCTTCGGCTCAAATCGGCGGGGCATACGAGCGTCTGTTTGCCGCCCAGCGGGCAGGCAGGCGTTTTGAGCACCTGCCCAGAATCGTCGATTGTCGTCGTGTGGGCGACGAGCTCAACGTGGTTATGGAATACATCGAAGGGGAGACACTCGGGGCGCTGGTGGACCGTCTGGGAGCCACCCCCGATTATGCGCACGAATTGTATCCTGCCCTATGCGATGCCGTGGGCGAGCTCCACGCCGGTTTTGCAATGGCGGGGGAGACGTCGGCGCCGGTGATCCATCGTGACCTCAAGCCGTCGAATATCATCGTGACGGGTGCCAACTATACGCCTGATGACGGCCTGACATTTTCATCGCTGGTGATTATCGACTTGGGGATCGCCCGCGTATGGCGCGATGGCGCCGATACCGACACCGTCAAGTTTGGCACGCGACCCTATGCGCCGCCCGAGCAGTATGGGTTTGGGCAGACGAGTGTGCGCAGCGACGTCTACGCACTTGGCGCCCTGTTGTTCTTCTGCTTGACGGGAGTCGACCCTAAACCAAGGCTCGACATGCGCGAGCAATGCGAGGCGCGTGGCATTCCCACTCCACTTGCCGATGCCGTCTGCATGTCGATGGCGCTCGACCCGGCCAAGCGTTTTGCGAGTGCGGAGGCGTTGGGACGGGCGACGCACGCAGCATACGACCTGAGTCGTCCCGTGCGGCCTCCTGCGCCTGCGCCTGTCCGTACTCCGGCCTCGGAGACGGTGCTGACGCCCCAAGGGCTCCAGAACCCTGCAGGGCTTCCTAGGCCTGCCGCCTCCGCTGCATGCGGTCTGCTCTCTCGCGTTCCGGAGTCTCTGGGGCGCATTTGGAATACGCTCGTCTGCTTCTCGCTGCTTGTGTTCTTTGTCGGAAGTCACTTTGCCGTCTTTCACCCCACCGGAGCAAACCAAAGCTACCCGACGTGGCTTCTCATAATCGAGTATTTTTTCTTTGTCGATGGCCTTATGGTGCTTATGCATTTTGCGCTGTTCGATAAGCGCCGTCTTCGTCGGCGATTCGCACTGCTCGACAGCTATCGCGGCAAGAAACTCGCGAAACTCTGGCTCAAGGCATTGGGTGTGCTGCTCCTATGCATGATCGTCATAGTCGCGGTTGCCAATGCGACCGGCGTCGTCGATACCTCCGCTACCTAAAAGAAAAGGGCCCCGTTGGGGCCCTTTGCAGTTGCACTTAGATGCGGTTCATCTGAGCGGCGACTTTGTTGTACCAGTCCTGCCACGTGGGCGGGCAGTACTTTTTGGCCGCTGCCGGGGTAAGGGTGGAGCCATAGTTGGCGCCCAGATAGGCAACGTGAGCGGAGATGCCCTCGCTCCAGCTGCCAAAGCTGCGCCAACCGCCGCCACGTGCACTCCAGCCCCAGGCGTTGTAGGAATTGGCGCAATAAGCACCCTTGGTGCTCTCGATGCAGGCGATAGCGGGGGACCAACGGGGGTCGACACCGGTATTCCAAGCGGCGACGGCAAAGTTGTAGCCCTGGCCTGCCATGGGGGAGCCGGCGAGATAATTGTCGATGCGGCTCGTCCACTCATTAATGAACGAATCGTAATCGGAGCTACCGGTATTGGCGTTGTTCACCGTGGTGTCGATGGTGGTGTTGGTGTTGGTGGCCTGGCTGCTGGAATTGCTGCCGCTTACGCCCTCGCCCGAGAGCTTCTCGGCGGCAGCGGCCTTATCGGCCTCAAGCTTGGCAAGCTCAGCGGCATTTTCCTGCTCGGCTTTTGCCTGTGCCTCGCTGCGGAGCTGCTGGGCCTGCGTCAGCGCATCCTCGGCGTTTTTCTGCTCTGCCTCAAGCTGTGACTTGGCCTGCTGGAGCTCGGCCTTGTTCTGCTCGAGTTCGGTTTGCATGTTATTGAGCTCTTCGATCTCGTCGACGCTCGAGCTCGTGATCTGGTTGGTGTATTTGCAGGTCGTGATGAACTCACCCAGGCTCTGCGCGTTGACCAGGAAGCTCACGATGGGATTGGTGCCCTTCTGATACTTGTACAGATCGCGCATGGCGGAGCTTGCCTTGGCCTGCTGCTCGGGAAGCTTGGCCTCGATTTCCTCGATGCTTGCCTCATTGGAGTCAATCTGCTTTTGCAGGTCATCGAGTTTGGTGCGGGCGTCGTTGTAGGCGCTCGTGGCGGCTTCGATCTTCTGCTGGGCTGCGGAAAGCTGGTCCTGCGTTGCCTGCGAGGCGGCATACGCCGCAACGGGGGAGAGCATCGGCGTGGCCGTCAGCGCAACGGCGAGCGCGGCGCTCGTGATGATACGAGCCGGCTTCGACGCAATGAGCGCTGCGGTGCGATGATTCGAATGCTGCATCCAGTCCCTCTGCAATCAATCGTAGGTTATGGTTCGAACGGTATTCTACTACTGCTTTCGACCTCAACTTGAACCTTAAAGGTCCCAAAGGGTCAAGTTGAACTTGAGGCTTTGGCTTTGACCTGCAGTTATGATGAATTGTTGAGAAACCATAGAGTTCAACTTTAACGTTACAGAGCCCTGTTTGAGAGGAGTTTTGGGCTGTAAAAGCCATCTCAACGTGGGGTTTTATAACTACAGCGTGCCCCTCTGGCGAGCCTGCTCAATCTCTTCGAGGGCCTCGGCGGGGGTGAACGAACAGGTGCCGTCGCCGAGTTTGATTACCTGGATATCGTCGCCGGCGTAGGCCTCTCCGCCCTTTAGTACCACGCCGAAAACGCCCTCGTGGGGAAAGATGCAGTCGCCGGCGAGATAGTAGATGGCACAGCGTGTGTGGCAGACCTTGCCGATTTGGCTGATTTCGACAAGCACCTCGCTGCCAAGCTTGAGCTGTGTGCCCAAGGGGAGCGAGAGCAGGTTGATGCCCCGGGTTGTGAAGTTCTCTCCAAAGTCACCCTTGCGCACATCGAGTCCGCGGGCCTGCGCCGTCTGGATGGACTCTGCGGCCAAAAAGGAAACCTGACGGTGCCAATGCCCGGCGTGTGCGTCGGAGGCGAGGCCAAATTGCTCTATAACGGTGTCGTGTCCATCGGCGACGGGCGACTTGCGCGTGCCCTTGCGTGCCGACGTGTTGATCGAGACGATGCGGGCGGGTCCGTTGTAGGCGTCGTTTGCCGTGCACAGGGGAGCGGTCGCTTTCGCACGTTCCGCCAGCTCGCGCCTCGCGGCATTGAGGATGGGATTATCGGTCGGATGGTCTTGGGGCACGTGTGCGCCTTTCGCTCGAGGATGTCAATACGCTGAATCCTACAACAACGGTAGGTTCATTGCCCATTGTCATACAACGGTGGGCGCCGTCTTCGTGCTGGCCTTCGTGCTGGACGATTACGTCGATTGCCATAGATACGGTGGAGCTTTGGGCGCCGGCGGCTTGGCACGCTAGAATAAATCAGTTGCGCAAAGACCGCCCGTTGTGTGGGCAGTTCATGATAGGAAGTTTCCATGGCATTGCAATTTACAGAGCGCGAGTTCATTCCCGTGCTGCTCGGTGGCGACATCAACGCCTATTCGGTGGCGCGCGCCTTCTACGAGGAGTACCAGGTCAAGAGTCTGGTCTTTGGCAAGTATCAGACGGGTCCCGCGTACCGCAGCCAGATTATCGACTACACGCCCAACGTGGATATCGACACCATGCCCGTGATGCTCAAAACCGTCAACGGCATTGCCCAAGCGCATGCCGACAAGACGATTGTCCTTGTGGGCTGTGGCGATAACTATGTCGCTCTCGTGGCTCAAGCCAAGGATGCTCATGAGCTGGCGGATAACATCGTCGCGCCTTACGCTCCCTATAGCATGCTCGAGCAGTGCCAGAAGAAGGAGATCTTCTACGAGCTGTGCGAGAAGCATGGCGTGCCCTATCCGCACACGTTTACCTTTACCAAGGCGATGCTCAATGCCCAGGGTGAGGCGCCTGCCGAAGTGCTCGACCAGATCGATTTTCCTTACCCGATGATTCTGAAGCCTTCTGACGGCATCATGTGGTGGCAGCACGAGTTCGAGGGCCAGAAAAAGGCCTATGAGATTGCCGACCGTGCCGAGCTGGAACAGGTCATTCGCGACTCGTATGCCAGCGGCTACACCGACGACCTGATCTTGCAGGATCGCGTGCCCGGCAACGACGAGTACATGCGCGTGCTCACCAGCTATTCCGACCGCAACGGCAAGGTGCGCATGATGTGCCTGGGCCATGTGCTGCTCGAGGAGCATCAGCCCCATGGCGTTGGCAACCATGCCTGTATCATTACCGAGCCCAACGACGAGCTCATGGGCGGCGTGCGCAAGCTGCTCGAGGACCTTCACTTTGTGGGCTATTCCAACTTTGACGTTAAGTACGACGAGCGCGACGGCTCGTTTAAGTTCTTCGATTTCAACACGCGCCAGGGTCGCAGCAACTACTACGTCACCAACAGCGGCTTTAACGTTGCCAAGTATGTGGTGGACGAGTATGTGTTCAACCGCCCGTTTGAGCCGGAGTTTGTGACGGCACAGGACGAGGCACTGTGGATGGTCGTCCCCATGGGCGTCGTCGACAAGTACGTCAAGGATTCCGAACTGCGCGCTAAGGTGCATCGCCTGGACAAGGAAGGCAAGGGTGCCGACCCTTCGTTTATGAAGGGTGACTTTGTCTTTAACCGCTGGCTGCGCATGTGGCACACCAAACTGCGCCACTTTAAGCTGTTCAAGACGTATTACAAGTAGATGAGCGCGGCGCCCGTCCGGTTTGCATCGGGCGGGCGCGGGTATGATACGCGCAATTGCGCAAGCGTCACCAAGGAGGCGGCGATGGAAAAGCTGGGAGTTATCGGCGGCATGGGCGCCGAGGCCACGTCGTATTACTACGACCAGGTGGTGCGTCATACGGCTGCTGCCTGCGATCAGGAACATATCGACATGGTGGTACTCTCCAAGTCGACCATGCCCGACCGCACGCTGGCCATTAAGACCGGCGAGCATGCCAAACTGCTGGCGACCATGAAAGAGTGCGCCCAGGCACTCGAGTCGCTGGGCTGTGCACACATTGCCATTCCCTGCAACACGTCACACTACTTCTATGACCAGATCCAGTCGTTTACGAAGGTGCCGATTATCCACATGCCGCGTGAGTCGGTGCGCTATGCTCTGGCCGGTGCGGTGATGGGGGAGTGCGAGTTCGACCCCAACCTGAGTATGCCGGCCGAGCCGGTGCATAAGATCGGCATCATGGGAACCGATGGCACCGTGGGCGCGGGCGTCTACGGCCGCGAATGCGAGGCCGCGGGTGTCGAGGTTGTCTATCCCAGCGAGAAACGTCAGAACGATGTGATGTCGCTTATCTACGATGATGTGAAGGCCGGACGTGAGCCCGATATGGATAAGTTCGACCGCGTGATGTGGGAGTTCGCCCGTAGCGGCTGCGACCGCGTCATTCTGGCCTGCACCGAGCTCTCGGTGCTGCAGAAGTACCGAGAGATGCCCGAGATCACCCTCGACGCCATGGATGTCCTGGTGCGCGAATCCATCATCCGCAGCGGCGCCCCCTACCGCCTCTAGCTTCCGACCTGCCAAAAAGGGACAGGTTTATTTTGGTAGGTTTTATCTGGTGAAACAGTAAAGGCCTCGGCTCGTTTGGTGCGAGCCGAAGCCTTTTGCGTTGGGGCGGTTGCTGTCGGTGGTGAACTAGAACAGGAAGCCGATGACGATGAGGGCGATGCTGACGATGAGCACGGCGATGTCCAGGCCCTTGATGGGGTAGCGCTTGTACGAGCTGGCGCGCGTACGCAGATAGAAGCCGCGCTGTTCTGCCGCCAAGGCTGTGGCATCGGTCTTGCCCACACTCGAGATGAGCAGCGGCACGCACAGTGGCAGCATGAGCTTAAGCTTCTTGATGGGGTTCTTGGTGTCGTACTCGACGCCGCGTGCGGTCTGCGCCTCCATGATGGCGTTCATCTCCTGACCAAACACCGGCACAAAGCGCAGCGCCGTGGTAAAGGTGAAGGCATAGCGATACGGTACGTGCAGCACCTCGACGCAGGCGTTGGCAAGGTCGTTGAGCTTGGTCACCATGAGCATGAGGATGAGTGGTAACGCCACACCCAGCAGGCGCAGACAGGCCTTCGATCCCGTGATGAGGCCCGTGTCGGTGATAAAGCTCCACACCACGTTGCCATCGCGCATAAAGGCCAGCTGGAGCACCAGCATGATAAGCGCGAGCGGAATCAGCAACTTGAGCAGCGAGAACAGACGTTCGACGACGCCGGCATAGGCACCCAGTGCAAGGGTGAGTGCCAAAAAGCCCAGCAGTGCCACGTAGGTGTCGGACAAAAAGATGCCGACGATGATGGCGGCGGCGAGGCCCAGTTTGACGACGGGGTTCAGGCGATGCAGCAGCGTATCGCCCGGCATGTAGTCGATGACGTTAACCACGGTGGACCATCTCCTTGGTAATTCGAACGACATCGGTGACCTCGCTCACCTGCGCAAAAGCGGGCGAGACGGAAGATGCCAGACGGCGCGAGAGTTCAATAACCTGGGGAGGCTCCACGTAGGCACGCCGCATGAGTTCGATGTTCGAGAACAGCTCGTGCGTGCGGCCGCGGTCGAGGATGCGACCGTCGGCCATTACCACAATGCGCTCGGCAAAGTCGGAGACGACTTCCATATCGTGGCAGACCATGATAACGGCGCAACCGCGCTCGGCCATGGTGCGCACCGTTTCCATGACGGTCATGCACTCGCGGTAATCAAGGCCGCTCGTGGGCTCGTCGAGCACGACGATCTTGGGCTCAACCACTACGACGGAGGCAAGCGCCACCATTTGTCGCTGACCGCGCGAGAGCGAGAAGGGCGCCTCGTCGGCCGGCAAGCCAAAGCGGTCGATGACGAGCTGGGCGCGACGCAGCGCCTCGGCACGGTCGATGCCGGCAAGCTCCAGGCCAAAGGCGACCTCGTCGAGCACGGTGTCCTTGCAGATCTGGCGGTCGGGGTTTTGGAAGAGGGTCGCGACCTCGCGAGCGATGCGGCTCGTGGGAACGGCTGCGGTATCCAGTCCCGTGACGCGCACGCTGCCCGAGGCGGGCTTAAGCAGGCCTGTGAGCAGTTTGGTGAGCGTGGTCTTGCCGGCGCCGTTTTGGCCGACGATGCCCACGAGCTCGCCGGGATAGAGCGTCAGGCTAAGGTCGTGTACGGCGGCGCCGCCATTGGGATAGGCAAACTCAACATGGTCGAAGGTGAGTACGGGTTCGGCGTCCTTGGCATGAGGGCGCAACGACGGTGCATGCGGGGAACCGGCGGGCGCCTGGGCTTCGATAGCCGCGCGTGCGGGGTCGACGATGCCCGAAATCATGCGCTCGGCCTCATCGACATCCAAGCAGGGGGTACCGCTTACCAGGCCATCGGCCTCGAGGCTATTGAAGATACGCGTGACGCGAGGGCAGTCGACGCCGATGGCACGGAGCTCGTCGGTATGCGCGAAGACCTCGTGTGGCTCGCCCTGCAGCGCGATTTCGCCATGGTTGAGCACGAGCACGCGGTTGCAGTACTCCGAGAGCAGGGCGACCTTTTGCTCGACGACGACGATGGTGATTCCAAGTGCGCGGTTTGCCTCACGCAGCGTCTCGAAGACCAACGTGGAGCTGGCGGGGTCGAGTGCCGCGGTGGGCTCGTCGAGAACCAAGACGCGCGGACGCATGGCGAGGATGGCGGCGATGGCTACCTTTTGCTTCTGTCCGCCCGAGAGGGTGGCGATCTCGCGGTCGCGCAGGTCGCTGATGCCGACGGTCTCGAGAGTTTCGCTCACGCGCTGCTTGATCTGGTCGTGGGGAACGCCAAAGTTCTCGAGGCCAAAGAGCATCTCGTCCTCGACGACCGAAGCGACCATCTGCGTGTCGATATCCTGCAGCACACTGCCGACGATTTGCGACACGTCGGTGAGCGAGACTTCGCAGGTGTCGTGGCCGTCGACCATGACGGACCCAAAGAACGTGCCGGTGTAGTGGTGGGGCACGGCGCCCGACAGACAGGCGGCAAGCGTGGACTTGCCGGCGCCCGAGGGTCCGATGATGCCGATGAAATCTCCCTTGTTCACGCTGAGCGAGATGTGGCTGAGCGCTTGCTCGGTCTGCGTGCCATAGGAGAACGAGACATCGTCGACGTTGATGATCGTTTCCATGGATACCTTTCATAGTCATTGGGGACGTTCTTTGGTGGTGGGGCAGCGATGAGTTAGTTGAGCTTCAGGGCCTTCTGGATGGGCAGATAGAGGGCGCCGACCAGAATGGCGTTAAAGACGGCGGTCATGGCGACGACGGGCAGCATGGCGGCGGCGAGCTCGCCTACCACGCCGAGCATGGCCATCTTGATGACCATGAAGATGACGCCGGAGACAAAGGTGGTCAGGAAGGTTGCGACAATAGCGATGACGGGCTTGACCTGACCGTTCTTGCCGGCGGCGTTGACGATGCCGGCCATGAGCATGGCGGCGATGCCCTCGGCGGCAAAATCGACGAACGGCGAAGTGGTGGTGATCTGGATCACGGCAGCCGAGATGAGGCCAATAACGAGCGCCTGGCCGATGTTGGGACGAACGACCAGGATGGTGAGGCAGAAGGCCGAGATGATGAACTCGGGGCTGATCATGCCGCCCGAGATGCCCGAGATTGCCTTGCCGACGGTGAAGTTGAGGATGAAGCCGGCAGCGAGCAGGATGGCGAGCAGGACGAGGGCACGGACGTCGAGTTTGCCGCGGTCGGCGGTCTGGACGGTGCGGGGCTGGGCGGCGGTGGTGTTCTGAGACATGGTGAAAATCCTTTCGGAATGGGAGTGCAAGAGAAAAGCGGAGGCGCGTGATGCGAATGCGATCGGGCTCGAGATAGAAAAAGGCCCCCGGTCGAAACCGGAGGCCTTTCAATCACCTAGAGCGCAAAAACAGGCGTGAGGGACTCACTGTCGACCGATCGTATTCGCATCACGCCACCACCAGTTGTTAAGAGACTTCATCGTGTTCTTCATGTCGGTGGCTCCTTTCGTGATGCCATGGCGCGGTCGCACCTAGTTGCTGTTGCGCTGCACTATAGCACAGCAAAGTGTGTGCGGGGAAATCTTTTTTGAAAAGATTTCAGGCGGGTTTCCCGCCGGTCAAAAGAGTGGGCTGAGCGGGCGAGAGGCTGCCATTGCTGCCTTGCCCGCTCAGCTAAGACGTTACTCCTTATTGCGACGGTAGAGGAAGTAACCGCCCGCGGAGATGACGGCAACGCCAGCGATGGCGAATGCGGCCACCATGCGGCCATCAAAACGATCGCCAGTGGTGGGCAGGCCGCCCTTGGTGTTCGTCTTGTTAGTGGTTACCGTGGTCGTGGTGTCGGACTTGCCAGGCTTCTCAGGCTTGGCGGCCGGCTGCTCGGGCTTAGCGGGCTGCTCGGGAGTGCCAGGCTGCTCAGGAGTGCCGGGCTGATCCGGGGTGACCGGATCGGTGGCAAGAGCATCCTTGGCGTAGGTGATGGACACCTTGAGGCCGTTGGTCTCGGTGTTCAGGTCGCTTGGGGTAAAGGGCTGGTCGAAGTTTTCGGCCTTCTGATAGGCGCGCATCTCCTGGAGCAGTGCCTTGCACTTCTTGTAGGTGTTCTCGGTAGCAGCCTTGCCGGCCTTGTTGGCCAGGGCAGTGCGGCCCTCGGTGGTCGTCTCGGCCAGCATGGCGGCGTCAACTTCCTTGTTCTGCTCGATAAGCTCGTTCTGGAGCGCATCGAGGTAGGCACGGACGCTGACACCAAGGGTGTCAGGGTTCTCGAAGCAGAGCGAGCTGATGTCCATGAGGACGTAGTTGATTGAGTTCTCGGGCTCCTCGTTGTACACGACGTCAGTCTGGTTGCAGTGATCGAAGGAGACGGTCTGATCGCTGAAGTACGGGCTGACCTCAGTTATCAGAGCGGAGTACAACGGGATGGCGACGGAGTACGCGGCGCGGGAGAGCATTTCCCACTGGATGGTAGCGACTTCGGGGTCATACCCGCGACGAATCTGGAAGAGGTTGATCTCGGTGTTGCGCTCGCTGCCGATGCAATAAACACCATCAGTGTTCGCGTTGAGGCCAGGGACGTTCTCGCCGCGGTTGCCAAAGGCACGAATCAGCTCAAAGGTGCTCCAGCCAGACTTGCCAGGCCTGAAGAACAGGGGCTGGATTTCGCTGACCATGGCTCCCTTTTGGTCAGGTTTTCCATCCTTCTTTACTGTGATAATGTCGTAATCTGTGCCTTCGGTCAGCTGACTACCAAAATAATCGCGGCCTTGCACATAGCGGGACCACTGGTTTACGCCGGAATCGGCGAGGCTCTCGCCATACGTTTGGGCGACATCGAATTTGCCGTCAGCGGAGTATTTGGCGAAGCCCTTCTCCACGGGCATGGACTCGATGCCCTCGGAGTGTAGGCAGTTCTCGGGGTCATCAAGGTCGACATCGTAGTTGAGGCTCCCGATATTAGGGTTGAGCGACGCGACGTCGTCAGCGAGCTTCATGGCGATCCACTGATGGGCGGAAAGTGTGGCGAACAGCCAGGTCTCGTTGTTGTCGGCGATGATGATCTGGTCGTTGGTGCAGACGCCTTGATCATCGATCAGTCTGCCGAGAAGCTCGACGCCCTCGCGGGCCGTGGCGCTCTCGCCCAGGATGATGCTGCCGTAACTGTACTCGCCCAGACCCACTTTCTCATCGATGTGGTCTGCTGCATCGGCCTCCTCGTTATAGGAAGTGCTTAGCGTGGCAGAGCAGGAGACGCCCTTCTCGTTGATTCCGGCTTCGGAATAGGCGTCGGTGCGACCCATCCAGTTGGAGGGGTGGTCGCGTACATAGCTGTAACGATAGGTAGGCTTGTTCGAAGTGTATTCAAAAGCAGATTCAATAGAGCTGTACTTAAAGCCAGGTTCGCGGGCAGGTTCGATGCCGTAGTGCTTAAGATAGCGCTTGCCAAAGTCCTCGGCGCGGCCGTAGTACGTATTGCCGTCGGCCGTATAGTTTTTGCCCATGTACATCTGCGTGCAGGCGAGCGCAGATGTCGGCATGGACATGATGGTTGCAGCTCCAAAGGCGAGGCCTATGCCTAGCTTCTTGAGCGCGTTGACGGGGTGAGTTTTCCTCATTTTCCCTCCCAGCGTGCGAAAGCCCTCTGTCGCCAGAGGGCTTCAGCCAATAAAGACACCCCATTAGCGTAACGAACTGGAAACAATATTCATCTATGAAAGACACTTACTCGATAAGCGTGATGAAATATGCGACGAGCGGTTAATTGTACTCAGTTTGTAGCTTTACTTTAATAAAGACGCCCTGTAATTACTGTAGCCGAATAAAGTAGCTGGGAATGCCTGAAATGAAAATCCCCTGCTGTTTGGCAAATGCATAAACAGCAGGGGAGACGATAATTGGATGAATATCATACCAATGTGGAATTACTTCTTCCGGCGGTGAATCACGTTGATCGCATAGCCGACGAGCATGGCCAAAACGATGATGATAAAGCCGAGCAGGGGATTGTCGTTCATAGGGTCCTCCTATTTTCCGAGCGGGGAGAATTCGTCGACGATGAGGTCGAGGCATTGTGGAAGCGCGCGGGCTCCAAAGACGCCCGAATTGCTGGAGATAATTTCGCCATCGAACTGCATGCCCAGCGACGGGGTGCAGGTGATCTTGGCTTCCTTGGTCTGGATGATCTTGAACTGCGGGCGCCCGAGTACCTTGCCGGCGGGGTCGAGTGCGGCGGTGATCACGGTAGGTAGCAGCTGCACGGTGCGCACGGGTTCGATGACCGCAATGTCGACCATGCCATCGTTCATACGGCAGTCGGGGAACAGGTTGATGTCGTTTTGGATGACCGAGGTGTTGCCGGCCATGCAGCAGATGCCGTCGAGCTCCTCGACAATGCCGTCATGCTCAATCGTAAAGTGCGCCACCGTGGGATTGGGCGTGGCGAGCGCGGAGAGGAAGTAGGCGATCTCGCCGATGTCGTTTTTGGTGGGGGCGGCCTTCATCATGATCTCGGCGTCGAAGCCCGAGCCGGCGATGATGATAAAGCCGTGGCGCTTCTCGTTGCCGTTCTCGTCGAGCCAAAAGAGCTCACCCATGTCGACTTTGACCGTGCGACCGGCACGGCAGGCCTTGGCGAGCGCCGCTGCCTCGGGGGCATTGCCGATGTTGTTGAAGAACAGGCAGGCTGTGCCGGAGGGGAAGACGAGCGTGGGGACACCGCACCCGCGCATCTGGTCGAGCACGTTGGAGACGGTGCCGTCGCCGCCCGAAACGACCACGCGGTCAAACTCGCGCACGTCTGCCACGGCATCCTCGGGCTCCATGCCATCGCCGATAAAACGCATCACGACCTCGTCGCCGCCCTGCGCGAGGGCGTGCGTGAATGCGTAGATTTCATCTGAGCTGGGGCCCGATGCCGGGTTGTGGATGATAAGGCAGCGCATACTTACGTTCCCGTTCTGTGACTAACCGAGTATAGTTGTAAGGCAATGCCGATATCCTACCCGTGTTTTTCGGGCCTAACCTTATTCGATGGGTTGATATGTACATTTCCACACATCAGGCTCTACTCGACTTTTGCCAGCGCGCCCGTGAGTTCGACGCGATTGCCGTCGATACCGAGTTTTTGCGCGAGCGCACGTTCCATCCGCGTCTATGTTTGGTTCAGATTGCCACCCCTGCTGAGAGCGTCGCGGTCGATCCCCTGGTAATCGACGACCTATCGCCGCTGGCCGAGCTTATGGCCGACGAGAGCGTGACCAAGGTCTTCCACGCGTGCTCGCAGGATATGGAGGTCATGCTCCATACCGTGGGCGTGCTGCCACGACCGATTTTCGATACGCAGGTCGCCGCCGCCTTTTTGGGCGAGCGCCAGCAGATTTCGTATGGCGCGCTTGTTCAGACGTTCTGCGGCGTATCGCTGCCCAAGACCGAGTCACTGACCGACTGGTCGCGCCGCCCGCTGACCGATAAGCAGATTGAGTATGCGATCGATGACGTCAAGTACCTGATCGTCGCCTATACCGAGATGATGAGCCGCCTGCGCGAGCTGGGCCGTGTGGACTGGGTGCTCGACGAGCTGCGCCCGCTGGCTGACGAGTCGCACTATCGCGCCGATCGCCACGAGGCGTTCCGCAAGGTCAAGCGCATCAATTCGTGCAGCCGTCATCAGCTGGGTATCGCGCGCGAGCTCGCCGCCTGGCGCGAGGACCGCGCCGAGCGCCGTAACATCCCGCGCAAGTGGGTCATGTCCGACGACACGCTGCTAGCGCTCGTTAAGCGCAATCCCGTGCGCGTTGAGGAGTTCCGTAGCATTCGCGGTACCGATCAATTGGGGGAGCGCGACGTGGACGGTGCGCTCATGGCCATCAAGCGCGGTGCGAGCTGTCCGCACGATCGCCTGCCGCTCTTGGTGCGCGGACATCGTCAGATTTCGCCGGAGCTGGAGAGCGTGACTGACCTTATGTATGCGCTTATCCGCCTGGTTGCCGAGCGCTCAGGCGTTGCGACCTCGGTCATTGCCTCGCGCGATGACCTGGCCGACTACATTGAGCATCCCGAGCAGAGCCGCCTGCGCGAAGGTTGGCGCTTTGAGCTTGTGGGCTCGCGCCTAGACGATCTGCTTTCCGGCAATATGGGGTTGACGGTGAAGGACGGCAAAATCGAGCTCCTGTAGGGAAGCCTAGCCGGTTGAGTGGGTAAAATGCCTCCAACGTGTAACTCGACTCGGAGGAATTCGCATGCCTTATTACTATGGATACGGCTTTGGCATCGACCCGCTGTACCTGCTGGTTGTTCTTGTCTGCACGGTGCTTGGCCTTGCCGCACAGAACTATATCAACTCGACGTACAAAACCTGGTCCAAGGTTCGCTCGGACGGCGATACGGGTGCCACAGTCGCTCGCCGCATGCTCGATGCCAACGGTTGTAGCGCCGTGGGTATCAAGGGTGTCGCTGGCGAGCTCACCGACCATTACAACCCGCAGGACAACAACCTGTATCTGTCGGATGCCAACCGTTCGGGCGGTTCGGTCGCAAGCGTTGCCGTCGCCTGCCACGAGGCGGGCCATGCCGCCCAGCGTCAAAGCGGCTATGCCATGATGAAAGTGCGTACCGCCCTCGTGCCGGTCGTCAACTTTACCCAGAACACCTGGACCATCGTGTTACTCTTGGGCCTGTTTATGAACATTGCCGGGCTCACGACCCTCGCGTTGATCTTCTTCTCGTTTAGTGTGCTGTTCCAACTCGTTACGTTGCCTGTCGAGATTGACGCCAGCCGACGTGCTGTGGCGTACATCGAGCAGTCGGGCATGAGCTCCAAGCAGGTCAACGGCGCCAAGAAGGTACTGACGGCAGCCGCGCTTACCTATGTGGCTGCAGCGCTCACTTCGATCATTCAGTTGCTCTACCTTATGGCTCGCTACAACAGAAACTCCAACCGATAACAAATGGGACAGGCAGGCGCCGCGGGGATTCGTGTCCTCGCGGCGCTGTACTATGTGTTGGACTTAATTTCGCACGGGGCCGGAGCCTCTGTGCTCGATAACGAAAGGAGGCTGCGTGGCAGGCTGGAATCTAACCGGCAATGCCGTTTCCGCCGAGTTCGACGGTTCGGACGATCAGGAGCGCAAGGAGCTCAGCGTGAGCCAGGCAGTGGAGATCGCCGCCGGTGCGCTCGATGCCATTCCGCAGCTGAGCGTTCTGGGCGAGGTCACAGGTTTTCGTGGTCCTAACGCCCGAAGCGGTCACTGCTACTTCCAGATCAAGGACGACTCGGCCGCCGTCGACTGCATTATCTGGAAGGGCGCCTATCTCAAGCGCACCTTCGATCTGCGCGATGGCATGCAGGTGAGCTTTAAGGGCAGCTTCAATCTCTATAAGCCCACGGGTCGCATGAGCTTTGTTGCCCGCTCATTTTCGTTGGCGGGGGAGGGTCTGCTGCGTCAACAAGTGGCGCAACTGGCCGAAAAGCTACGCCGCGAGGGCCTGATGGACGAAGCGCGCAAGCGCCGCATCCCGGTGTTCTGCTCCCGCGTGGCGGTCGTCACCTCGCTTTCGGGTGCCGTAATCGACGACGTCAAGCGCACGTTGCGTCGTCGCAACCCGCTCGTCGAGCTCGTCTGCGTGGGCGCCAAGGTTCAAGGCGAGGGTGCGCCGGCCGAGCTCATCGAGGGCTTGCGCCGCGCCGCTTCCATTACGCCGGCGCCCGACTGTATTTTGCTGGTGCGCGGCGGCGGCTCCTTTGAGGACCTCATGACCTTTAATGACGAGGAGCTTGCCCGCGCGGTGGCGGCTTGTCCCGTGCCCGTGGTGACCGGCATTGGCCATGAGCCCGATACCTCGATTTGCGACATGGTGAGCGACCGTCGCGCCTCCACGCCTACGGCGGCGGCCGAATCGGTGGCGCCGGCTATGACGGAGTTGGCCGATGTGCTCGAGGCGCGCTATCAACGTCTGGGTGCTGCGATGGCATCGATGATTGGGTCGGCCCAGGTCGACCTGGAGATGCTCGATCAGCGCGGTCGCCGTGCCTGGGATACCTATACGGCTCGCTTGGGCGATGCGCTCGATGCGGCTGCGTGCCGCCCGTTCCTCAACGACCCAACGTTTATGGTTGAGCGTCGCGAGTCTGAGCTTGCCCTGACGGCCGATCGTTTGTCCGGCGCCATAACGCGTTCGGTTGGGGCATTCCGCTCCAACTTTGAGCGTCTGCCCGAGCGCTTGATCGCAAGCACCTCAGGACTCGATGGCAAGCGCCATGCGCTCACGCTCGCAAGCTCCCGCCTGGAGTACCAGGGGCGCACGATGCTCAACAAGCCAGCATCCGACCTGGGCCGTGCGGCAGCCTCGCTCGATGCCCTGTCGCCGCTCAAGGTGCTTGCCCGTGGTTATTCCATCGCGTACAGCGATGATGGGGTGGCCACGAGCGCCAAGACCTTTAAGCCCGGTGACGCCATTCGCGTGCGCATGGCAGACGGCAACGTGGCGGCAACGGTCGATACGGTCGAGTAGGCCGCGTTTCATAGCGATAAACCTTTAGGAAAGGAAACAGATATGGCAGAGAAGACCCCGGTCGAGCAGCTTACGTACAAGCAGGCTTCACAGGAGTTGGAGCTCATCATCCGCAGCTTGGAGTCGGGTGATATGGAGCTCGAGGAGTCGCTTGAGAGCTATACCCGCGGCGTCGAGCTCCTCAAGAGCCTGCGTACCCGCTTGTCCGATGCCGAGCAGAAGGTCTCGGTGCTCCTGAAGGACGTCGACGGCAACGACGTGCTCGCCGACGGCGAAGCCGCCAACACCGACGACAACCTTTCGTTCTAACCATCCCGACCAAATATAATTACCTTGGTCTGTGAGAAAGGAACCAACCATGTGTGATTGCATCTTCTGCAAAATTGCCAACCACGAGATCCCCTCGACCGTCGTCTACGAGGATGACCAGGTCATCGCGTTCGACGACCTCAATCCCCAGGCGCCGGTCCACACGCTCGTGATCCCCAAGAAGCACTACAGTGACATCGCCGATAACGTGCCCGCCGAGACCATGGGCGCCATGGCCCACGCCATCCAGGAGGTCGCCAAGGCCAAGGGTCTGGAGGACGGTTTCCGCGTCATCTCCAACAAGGGCGTCAACGCCGGTCAGACCGTCATGCACTTCCACATGCACGTCCTCGGCGGCAAGAACCTGGGCGAGAACCTCATCTGAGGACGCACGGCCCGTCGCCTTGGCTGCCTTTGGAGTAACCTATGCAGTTTTCTCAACTCGAATACCTTCAAGCGGTAGCGAACTACGGCGGCGTGCGCAAAGCGGCTCGCGCCGTTCACGTGAGCCCACAGGCTGTCTCGTCGGCAATTAAGAAACTGGAGTCTGAGTATCAGATCGTTTTGCTCAATCGATCGGCGGGGGAGGCTGTTTTGTCTCCGGCGGGCAGAGAATTTGCGCGTCGTGCACGCGTGATCCTGGCACAAGTCGACGATCTCAAAAAGTACACCCAATCGGGGAACGGTGGCGTTTCGCCCGACGGCCACTTTCGTCTTTACGTCCCCTGTCTTCACGGGCGGGGGCGTCTTTTTTCCGAAAACTGGTACGACTCGTTTGAAAGCTCGCACCCTCAGATTCACCTTGATGTGTGGCATCAGCCAACGGCTACATGCTTTGAATCACTTGTGCTTGGCATTTCGGATGCGGCCATCTCATTTGAGGAACCAAGGGACAGTGTCCTTTCTTCGAAATACTTGGGTGAAAAGGAGCTCAAGGTTCTTTCGTGCCCAGCGGGTCATCAATCTGTGGGTGCTATGACCGTTCGTGAGTTACTGGGCGGCAGGTTAGCTGTTCCCATTAATTTGTCGCCCTGTCTCAATGCGATCAATCAATGCCCCGAAGCTCAGCTGGTTAATTTCCGCTTCCGCGACGTCGAATACGGAAACAGAGCGCAGGCTGAGTTTCTTCAAGCCGGGGGATTGATATTGGGTTTTTCTGGCTCTTCTCTCGCATCAGATGGGTCGGAAGTGAGCGAGTACTCTATTGAAGGTTCGCATGACGTAGCCTTGCCCATCTACTTTTGCTATCGACAAAATGCCTGGACCGATCGACACCAGACGGTATTTCTTCACCTATTGCGTCATCTTGCTTCGTGAGGCCATTTGGCCTCGTGTCGTCAAGTGAATGTTGACGCCTTGTAACACATGACTGACGGCTTTGCCCTCATGCTTTTCCAAGATTCCGATTTAGATTGTTGACTCTTGGAGGGCGGAGCATGAAAAACCGTACGGTTTTGCTTTATATGACGTTTGTTTTTCTGTCGAACTTCAGCACCATTTTGTATTTTCTGACGGTTTACCTTGAATTCGTCGGATTCTCGATGGTGGCGATTTCTAGCATGATGATTGCATATCAAGTGAGCAAGTTCATCCTTGAAGTTCCCACTGGCTATATTGCCGATAGGTTTGGACGAAAGACAAGTGGTCTCGTTGGCGTCGTGGGGATGCTTGGATACTACGCCGCCCTGCTTCTCGTCCGTTCTCCTCTGCTTTTAATCGGCGCGTTTGCTCTCAAAGGTTTTGCCGCTGCATGTATGAGCGGGTCCATGGAAGCGATTTACATTGACAGCGTCTCTCTGGACCAGCTCGTAAGGCTTAATGTCGTTGAGCGATTTGTTTTCTATGCCTCTTATGCCCTCTCCGCTTGTGTGGGCGGTTTCATTTCGTCCGCTGGCGCGTATCTCATTGGTCTTTTGGCGGATATCATCGCAATGGTGTTGACGTTGGTTGTCGTTGTCTGCATTCCTGAGATGCGAAGAGGGGACACTACAGCGACACCTAAGCGTGGAATTAGCCCGAAGATGATCGGTGCCGCTATTGCGCGTAACGGCATTCTTCGTTCAGCGTTCATCATGGACTGCTCTCAGGCATTTGCTTTTGTCGCCCTGGAAGACTTTTTCTCACTGTTGCTTGCGGGTCGCGGAATGAATGCCGTCGCTTCGGGTGTGATCATTGCGGTCCAGCTTCTTGCCTCGGCCTCCATGGGGCTTATTGTGCCCAGTGTGATTGCTCATGTCGACAAGGGCCGTTTTGCGCGTATTTGCGGCATCGTGCGCCTTTCCCTGGCTGCTCTGTTTTTGATTCCCTTTACTCCGGTCTATTTGCTGCCCGTGTTCTATGTACTGCAGACGGTCGCGTACTCGTTATTTGCTCCAATTAAATACTCAATTTTTCAAAATGCTGTCGATTCTTCGATGCGCTGTTCACTGATTTCGGTCCAAAGCCAGATGGTGGCGGTGGGTGCCATCCTTTTCTATCTGTTCAATGCTGCGTTGAGCAGCATCGCGGGCATTCGAGTCGTATTGCTTGTTGCGCTCGGGATTTCTTCCCTGGTGTATATCCCCGCGCTATTTCGTCTTACAAGTCAAAGGCCATGAGTATTTAGGTACCGATAACTTATATATCAACGCAATAAACCCGAGCGCGAGGGCGTTTGGGTTTATTATTGAAGCGTATGTAACCTGGCGGCGCCACACCGCCTGTTAGTAGGGAGACACATGAACGTTCTGGTCGTCAACGCGGGATCTTCGACCCTTAAGTATCAGGTCATCGACACCAAGTCCCATAAGGTGTCCGCAAAGGGCTCCTGCGAGCGCGTCTGCTTTACCGGTGGTACCTTCACCCATGCTGCCAATGGCTCCAAGAAGGTGACCGAGAACATCGAGTTCCCCGACCACAAGGTCGCCATCGAGGTCGTCCTGAAGGACCTTGAGGCCAACGGCGTCAAGATCGAGGGCATCGGCCACCGTATCGTTCAGGGCGGTTGGTACTTTGGTGATTCCTCCCTCGTCGACGAGGACGTCCTCGCCAAGATTCGCGAGGTCGCCCCGCTGGCGCCGCTGCACAACAACCCCGAGGCCAACGTTATCGAGTACTGCCTGGAGCAGTATCCCGATCTGCCCAACGTCACGGTCTACGACACCGCTTTCCACTTCAACATGCCCGAGGTCGCCAAGACCTACGCCCTTCCCAAGGATGTTTGCGACAAGCTGCACATCCGTAAGTACGGCGCCCACGGCACCAGCTATCGCTACATCTCCAAGAAGGTCGCCGAGATGACCAACGGCGAGGCCCGCAAGGTCGTCGTGTGCCATATCGGCTCCGGCGCTTCCCTGTGCGCCATCGAGGACGGCAAGTGCATGGACACCACCATGGGCTTGACGCCGCTCGACGGCGTCATGATGGGCACCCGCTGCGGCTCCATCGACCCGGCTACCGTGTGCTACCTGCAGCGCGAGGGTGGCTACACCTTCGACGAGGTCGACGAGATGATGAACAAGAAGTCTGGCCTTTTGGCTGTGACCGGTGGCAAGACCAACGACTGCCGCAACGTTGAGGAGCTCGCCGCTGCTGGTGACCCCGAGGCTCAGCTCGCCTTCGATATGTTCGTCTACAAGATTGCCGCTAAGGCCGCCGAGATGGCCACCTCCATGTGCGGCATGGACACCCTGGTCTTTACCGCCGGCATCGGCGAGCACGCTCCGGCCGTTCGCGCTGGCGTGGCCGATCGTCTGGCCTTTATGGGCGTCAAGATGGATCACGCCCGTAATGCCCTGCGTGGCGACGGCGCTTGGTGCCTGTCCGCCAAGGATTCCAAGGTCAAGATTTTCGTCATCCCTACGGACGAGGAGTTCATGATCGCTTCCGACGTCGAGCGCATCGTCAACGGCAAGTAATTGCAAGAGGGGAGGGGCTGGACGACCGAGCGCCGTTCGGCCCCTCTTTTGCGCTCGTTGGGCGATATGCTGATATCTATTTATCAAGATATGATAACTTCTTATTAAAATGCGGCCGCCTTAAGGGGCCTGCGTCGACCGTATTGCACTGCGAAGGAGTCTCATGAACGTACTTGTTGTCAACGCCGGCAGCTCAAGCCTTAAATATCAGCTTTTGGATACCGATACCCGCGAGGTTTTCGCCAAGGGCAACTGCGAGCGTATCGGATCGGACATGGGCATCTTTGGCCACTCCGAGAACGGTGGCGCTAAGCAGACCGAGGAGGTCCCTTTCCCCGATCATCGCTCTGCTATCGCTCGCGTGCTCGAGGAGCTCGAGAAGACCGACTTTACGATTGATGGCATTGGGCATCGTATCGTTCAGGGCGGCTGGCACTTCGATGATTCCGCGGTTGTCGACGACGAGGTTATGGCCAAGATTCTTGAGGTGGCACCGCTTGCTCCGCTGCACAACTACGGCGAGGCCGCAGCGATTGAGTATTGCCGTGAGAAGTATCCGGAGCTGCCCAACGTGGCGGTCTTCGACACCTCGTTCCACATGACCATGCCCGAGGTTGCCTACACCTACGCGCTGCCCAAGGACGTGTGCGACAAGTACCGTGTGCGCAAGTACGGCGCACACGGTACGAGCCACCGCTACGAGTGGATGATGGCCAAGGAGATCCTGGGCTCGCGCTGCCACCGCCTGCTTTCGTGCCATCTGGGCAATGGTGCCTCGCTTGCCGCCATTGAGGACGGCGTGTGCCGCGACACCACGATGGGCCTCACGCCGCTTGACGGCCTGATGATGGGTACCCGTTGCGGTTCCATCGACCCGGCCACCGTGTGTTATCTTCAGCGCGAGGGCGGCTACAGTTACCAGGAAGTCGACGACATGATGAACAAGCAGTCTGGTCTGCTTGCCATTTCGGGTATCTCCAACGACGCCCGCGACATCCGCACGCGCGCCTCCGAGGGCGACGAGCGCTGCCTGCTCGCCTTCGATATGTTCGCCTACAAGGCCATGCAGCAGGCCGGCTCCATGATTGCTTCCATGGCGGGCGTGGACACCATCACCTTTACCGCCGGCATCGGCGAGAACGACTGGTCGATCCGTAAGGCCTTCTGCGACTGCTTTGAGTGGCTGGGCGTGCGCATCGACAACAACAAGAACCGCGAGGCCGTGGGCAACGGCCCGCAGGTCATCAGCGCCGCCGGTTCCGCCGTCACGGTCATGGTCATCCCCACCGACGAGGAATACATGATTGCCCACGACGTCGAGCGTCTGACCAAGAACAACTAACGCGCGCATTTGCAAGTAAACGAAAGGCCTCCAGAGCAACAGCTCCGGAGGCCTTTTTGCTAGCAGGTGGAAATTCCTGTCCCGAGGGGATATGTCCGCTACTCAGCCATCTGAGCCTGGACGGCGGTGATGGCCACGACACCCACGATGTCGTCAGCAGAGCAGCCGCGCGACAGATCGTTGACCGGCTTGGCGATGCCCTGCAGGATGGGGCCGTAGGCGTCGGCGCCGGCGAAGCGCTGGACCAGCTTGTAGCCGATGTTGCCGGCCTCGAGGTCGGGGAACACGAGCACGTTGGCCTTGCCGGCAACGGAGGAGCCGGGAGCCTTGAGCTGGGCGACGGTGGGGACAATAGCGGCATCGAGCTGCAGGTCGCCGTCGATGGCGAGCTCGGGAGCCTTCTCCTTGCAGAACTTCACAGCCTCCTGGACCTTCTTGGCGACCTCGCCGCCAGCGGAGCCCATGGTGGAGTAGGAGAGCATGGCCACGTGCGGCTCAACGTTGCCCATGAAGGTGGACCAGGAGTGAGCGGAGGCGATGGCGATCTCGGAGAGCTCGTCGGAGGACGGGTTGATGTTGAGGCCGCAGTCGGCGAAGATCAGCGTGCCGTCAGTGCCGAACTGCGGGGTGTCGGTGCACATCACGAAGAAGGCCGAGACCAGCTTGGTGCCCGGGGCGGTCTTGAGGATCTGAAGCGCGGGGCGCAGGGTGTCGGCGGTGGAGTGGCAGGCGCCGGAGACCAGGCCGTCGGCATCGCCCATCTTGACCATCATGGTGCCAAAGTAGGTGGCGTCCATCACCTGGGCGCGAGCCTGCTCGATGGTAACGCCCTTCTTGGCGCGGAGCTCGGCAAACTTCTGCGCGTACTCCTCGTGCTTCTCGGCATTGCGCGGGTCGATGACGGTAGCGCCGGGAACGTTGATCTCGTCGGGGTTGCCCAGGATGACGATCTTTGCCAGGCCCTCCTCGATGATTTTGGTGGCCGCGACGATAGTGCGCGGATCCTCGCCCTCGGGCAGGACGATCGTCTTAAGGTCGGCCTTGGCGGCAGACTTCATACGGTTTAGGAAATCGCTCATGTTACTCCTTACAAGCGTTTCGCTAAGCTCCAGGCACCCGGCTGTTCACGAATAAACCCGCTGCTAGCGGGTTTACCTTTCAATTATGTACGCCGCGGTGCTTGAGCTTTCCTTGTGTGGCAAGCTCATTATAGGACGCATTAGCGCTATAATCGCTCTGATAAATATGTCTCGAAGAATGTTCGAGAAAAGCCCAGCTAACGAGCCCGTGGCTTTTGACAAGGAGTATCGATGCAGATTACCTCAGGCCTGCCTGAAGGCTTTAACGCCGGCGCGTACGACATGATTGTCGTCGGTGCTGGATATGCCGGTGCCGTTTGCGCCCGCCGTCTTGCCGAGACCATCGGCTATCGTGTTGCCGTTTTGGAGCGCCGTAGCCACATTGCGGGCAATGCCTATGACTGCACTGACGAGGCCGGAATCCTGATCCACGAGTACGGTCCGCATATCTATCACACTTTTAACGAGCGCGTGCACAATTTCCTGTCGCGCTTTACCAAGTGGACGGATTATCAGCACAAGGTGCTCGCCAACATCAACGGTACCCTTATGCCCGTGCCCTTCAACCATGCGAGTCTCAAGCTCGCCTTTGGTGACGAGCGCGGCGAGGAGCTGTATCAGAAGCTCGTGGAGACCTTTGGCAAGGATGTCAAGGTGCCTATTATGGAGCTGCGTAAGAAGAACGACCCGGATCTTGCCGAGGTCGCCGATTACGTCTACGAGAACGTCTTTTTGCATTACACCATGAAGCAGTGGGGCCAGACGCCCGATCAGATCGACCCCTCGATCACCGGCCGCGTTCCCGTCTTTGTGGGCGATGATGACCGCTACTTCCCGCAAGCTCCCTTCCAGGGCATGCCGCAGGAGGGCTACACGGCGCTCTTTGAGCACATGCTCGACCACGACCTGATCGACGTGTTCTGCGACGTGGACGCCCGTGACCTCTTTGAAATCGACGAGACTACCGTCAAGATCGACGGCAAGGTCTATGGTGGCGAGATCGTCTACACCGGTCCACTCGACGAGCTGTTCAACCTCGACTTGGGTGCGTTGCCGTACCGCACGCTCGATATGAAGTTCGAGACGCTCGATATGGACCAGTTCCAGCCCGTGGGCACTGTCAACTACACCACGAGCGAGGACTACACGCGCATCACCGAGTTCAAGAACATGACCGGTCAGGTCCTGCCCGGCAAGACCACCATCATGAAGGAGTACTCCAAGGCCTATACGCCCGGCTCGGGCGAGACGCCGTACTACGCCATTCTTGAGCCCGAGAACCGTGAGCTCTATGAGCGCTATCTTGAGCGCGTCCAGAACCTGACGGACTTCCACCCGGTGGGTCGTCTGGCCGAGTATCGTTACTACGATATGGACGCCGTGACCAATTCCGCCCTCGATCTTTCGGATGAGATTATCGCCTGCCATGCATAAAGTCATAACATTCGGTATTCCCTCGTATAACGCCGCCAAGGACATGGACCATTGCATCACCTCCATCTTGGAGGGGAGCAATTACGCCACCGATATCGAGATTATCGTGGTGGACGACGGCTCCAAGGACGAGACGGCCGCCAAGGCTGACGAGTGGGAGGCACGTTATCCCGGTATCATTCGCGCGGTACACCAGGAGAACGGCGGCCACGGTATTGCCGTCCTTTCGGGTCTGCGCGAGGCGCAGGGCACCTACTACAAGGTTGTCGACTCGGACGACTGGCTTGACGCTGCGGCTCTTTCGACCATGCTGTCGATTCTGCGTGGCTTTGAAGAGCGTGATCAGCGCGTTGACCTGTTTATCTCGAACTACGTGTACGAGAAGGTTTACGAGGGCACGCATACCGCTATTGGCTACAAATTTGCCCTGCCGCGCAAAAAGATCTTTTCCTGGGATCAGATCGGTCATTTCCGCCTGGACCAGAACCTACTCATGCACAGCCTGTGCTATCGCACGGATGTGCTGCGCGAGTCCAACCTTCCCATGCCGCCGCACACGTTCTATGTGGACAACATCTACGCCTACGTGCCGCTGCCACGTTGCAAGACCATGTACTACGCCGACATCGACCTCTATCGCTACTTTATCGGTCGCGAGGGCCAGAGTGTCAACGAGGCCACGATGGTCAAGCGTCTGGACCAGCAGTTCCGTGTGACGCGCATCATGATGGAGTCGTACCACCTGTACAGCGATGTTGAGTCGTCGCGTCTGCGCTCGTACATGATGGGCTATTTCACCATGATGATGGCGATCTGCTCGGTGCTCACCAAGCTTTCCGAGGAAGATTGCGCCGACGAGCGCCTAAAGACGCTGTGGAATGATTTGAAGGCCTACGACGAGCGCATGTATCGTCGTGCCCGCTACGGCGTGGTCGGGTTCTTCACCAATCTGCGCGGACGGGCCGGAGACAAAACCACACTCGGCCTATACCGTCTTGCCTCAAAGATCTTCAAATTCAACTAGCTGCTGAGTAATCGCTGCTGATAGGTTGACTGGGCCCCTTGGCCTTTAGTTTGCTACTGCGAACAGTCCTGCTCGCACGGAAAGCACATTAAGTGCTTTCCGGCTCGTGCGGAACTTGTATCAAACTAAAGGCCAAGGGGCTTCTGCTATAAGAATCGATTGTCAGGCTGCCTGAATTTGAAGATCTTAGACGCGCGGTACACAGGGGCCTGGGCTGAAAAGACTTGGTTGGTAGGCTGCCCGGTGGGGCTTGGTTATGTTTGTCGCGAGTTCCGCACGAGCCGAAGAGCACTTAATGTGCTCTTCGTGCGAGCCAGGACTGTAGAGCAGCAAACATAACCAAGCCCCACCGGGCAACCGGACGAGCTAGTTTACTTTGCGGCGCCGGGGATGCCGTGGGAGGTTTTGGCGGTTTTGGCTCCGTTTACGATGGCGGTTTGCAAAGCCCTTACGGCGAGCATGCCCAGCAGGTCTAGGGGAACGGCGGCGCTTGCCTGGGCGCCCAGTTTGCCGCTGGCGAGGGTGTAGATGGTGTCGCCGTCGTTGGTGGTGTGCGTGGGACGGATGGCGTGTGCGTAGGCGTCTGCGGCCATCTGGGAGACCTTGGTGGCTTGTGCCTTAGTGAGTTCCACGTTGGTGACGATGCAGCTGATGGTGGTGTTGGTGCGGTCGAGCGGCATCTGCATGGATCCGGCGGCGGCAAAGGCTGCGAGTTCCATGTCGACGATCTGGTCGCTATCGGCCGCGGCGCGCATACCGGCGACCCACTCGCCGGTGAAGGGGTCGACAACATTGCCGCAGGCGTTGACCGAGACCACGGCGCCCACCTTGATGGGGCCGAGTGCCACGGCGGCAGCTCCAAGGCCGGCCTTCATGCAGGTGGCAGGCCCCATGAGCTTACCCACGGTAGCGCCCGTGCCGGCGCCTACGTTGCCCTGTTCGAGCTTGGTGGGGGTGTGGTCGAGTGCTTCGCACACGGCGGCGATGCCGGCCTCAATGTCGGGGCGCACGGTGGGGTCGCCAAAGGCAAGGTCGAAGATGCAGCTGGAGCACACGATAGGCACCTGCGTGGGGCCGACGGGAAGGCCGATGCCGCGGCTCTCAAGCTCGCGAGCGACGCCGCTTGCAGCCTCGAGGCCAAAGGCCGATCCGCCCGAAAGGCAGACGGCGTGGACCTTGTCGACGGTGTTCTCAGGTCGCAGCAGGTCGGTTTCGCGCGAAGCGGGAGCACCGCCGCGAACGTCAACACCGCCGGTGGCGCCCTCGGGTGCCACGATTACGGTGCAACCGGTGCCGGCCTCCTCGTCCGTATAGTTGCCATAGCAAAAGCCATCGACATCGCAGACGTCAATGGCCTCGAGCAGTGTATCCATGTTTAACTCCTATCGGTTTTCCGCCGCGCCTTGTGCCCGGTCGGGATCCGTACGGTACGCCAAAATTGTAGGCGCCGGGGGATACCCAGCGCCAGATGCAATTACGAGAGTTTTTGAATCGCGCGCGCGACGCGGGCGATGGGTAGGCCCACTACGTTATAGAAGTCGCCCGAAATATCGTGCACGAGCATGCGTCCTCCTGTGCCCTGAATGCCGTAGGCGCCGGCCTTGTCCATGGGCTCACCCGAGGCGACGTAGTGCTCGATCTGCTCGTCGGTGAGCTCGTAGAACGTCACGTCGGTCACATCGACAAAGGACAGGCTTTCGGCGGCATGCGGGGCGGCCGTATCGCCTGCCTTAACGATGCAGACGCCGGTTGCGACCTGGTGCGTGCGGCCCGAAAGCTCACGGAGCATAGTGCGCGCCTCGTCCTCGGTTGCCGGCTTGCCCAGAATCTTGCCGTCAAAGGTGACGATGGTGTCGGCCGCGACCGTCAGCTCATTGGGCTCGGCATACTCGGCAGCAACGGCAGCCGCCTTGGCGCGTGCCAAGCGCTCGACAAGCGTGAGCGGGGCCTCGCCATCAAAGGGCGTTTCGTCGATATCCGCGGGAATCACGCGAATGTTGTAGCCTGCCTCGCGCATCAGCTCTATGCGGCGCGGCGATTGCGAAGCCAAAATCATAGTTGGATGCCCTCGGCGACCTTCTCGACGGCCTTGTCGCCGGCGAGCGTGCGCAGCAGCTCCAATGCAAAGGGGAGGGACTGTGCCATGCCGCTGGCAGTGATGATGTTGCCGTCTTGCGTGACCTTCTCGTCGGTATAGGCGCCTTCGGGGAAGCTTTTCTCAAAGCCAGGGAAGCACGTGGCATGGCGCCCCTCGAGCAGGTCGAGCTCGCCCAGGATAAACGGGGCGGCGCAGATGGCGGCGACGTGCTTGGTTGCGGCGAACTCGCAGACCACGTCGCAGACGCGCTGATCTGCGCGCAGGTTGGTGGCACCGGGCAGGCCGCCGGGCAGCACGACGCAGTCGTACTCGTCAAAGTTAATCTCATCAAAGAGCACATCGCAGGTCACGGGGATCTGCAGCGAGCTTACGACCTCGCGCGTGGGCATGATCGAGACGAGCGTGGCACGCACGCCGCCGCGACGCATGACATCGACCATGGTCAAGCATTCAATAGTTTCAAAGCCATCGGCGGCGAGAACGGCAACGCTGGGCATGAGGGTTCCTTTCATAGGCGGCATACAATTAGCCGTCTTATACCCCGAAGACCTCCGCTTGCCACGCTCGATTTCCCAATGATTTTCTGAGCAATGATTAAGCGGCTAGTTGCGCCTAAGGTGGACGACGGTCTCGCAGTGGAAGGTTTGTGGGAACAGGTCGACTGGCGTGATCTTTACGGGGGAGAAGGTGCCTTCTTCGACAAAGCGTTTGAGATCGCGCGCCAGGGTGGCCGGGTCGCAGCTCACGTAGGCGACATCGCGAGCACTCGTGCTGGCGATAAGGTCGATCGCCTCGGGGGCGAGGCCTGCGCGCGGCGGGTCGACCACCAAGACGTCGGCATCCTGGTCGGGGAACTCGCGCACCGCGTCTCCGCCAATGACGTCGACGTTATCAAGCTTGTTGATTTCCAGGTTACGGCGCAGGTCGCGCACGGCGGGGCCGTAGGCCTCGACGGCGGCGACAAAGTCGCAGCGGCGGGCGAGCGGCAGGGTAAAGGTGCCGGCACCACAGTACAGGTCCACGGCAAGCTCGTCTTCCTGCGGGTCGAGCGCTTCCATGACAAGCTCGATCAAAATCTCGGCACCCTTGGTGTTGACCTGGAAAAAAGACGGGGCAGACAAGCGCATCTGACCCTCGGCGATATTCTCGGTCCATGAGCCCTCTCCGGCGAGCATTTCGACCTTGGAGACACGGCGGGCCTTCTTTTCACCCTTGCTCATCACGCGCACGATGCTCGTGGGATGAGCGGCGTCCGCCAGCACGCGGGAGACCTGCGAGCGCGGAAAAGAGCCCGTGGGCGTCCAGAGTGCGACCTCGAGTGCCTTGGTGCGACGCGAGGCACGAATGCCCACGCGCTCCAGACCCAGGTTGTGGCTGCCGCTCAGATAGTTGAGCGCGCCGACGACTGACTTGAGCGCCTTGGGAAAACGCTTATCGAACAGCGGGCACGAATCGACGGTCACGATCTTGCTGGGGTCGACGCCGTGCATGCCAAGGCGCACGCGACCGTTGACGACGGTCGGTTCGAGCTCGATTTTATTGCGGTAACCCCAGTCGTCCTTGGTGTGGCAGATGGGCTGTACCAACTCATCGACCTGATCGGGGCTGAACTTGCCGATACGCTCGAGTGCGGAACGCAGGTTTTGCTCCTTGGCGGCAAGCTGCGCCGTGCGCGAGAGGTTGCCCCACGAACAACCACCGCAGATGCCCACGAAGGGGCAGGGGGGCTGAATGCGATCGGGGCTCGGCTCCAGAATCTCGGTCGTGCGGGCGCGCATAAACGACTTGCCGTCCTGCACGACCTCGGCTTCGACGGTGTCGCCTGCCACGGCGCCCTGCACAAAGACGGCCTTGCCGTTGTCGGCGTGCGCCAGCCCGTCGGCGCCGTAGGTCATCGATTCTATAGTGAGCTTCATATTCCTGCCTGTCATTCGCGTTGTTGTTCGCACCATGGTAGCAGGGAAAAGCGCCCCGCATCCGAGGCTTTCCTCAAATGCGGGGCGCTTCTACAAACTGCTTCTACAAACGACTATTTCGTCTTGCCGGTAATGAGCGTCTTAAGACCCAGGCCGATCAGACCCAGGCCCATGCGCACGCGGCCGGGGCGATGGCGCTCGATGGCCTTGGTCTTGCCAGCGGGCTTATCGCGACGGGCGCTCGTCTCGGGTGCGGGCTTGGTGACCTGCGGATCGGGCTGAGGTGCAGGTGCAGGCTCGGGCTCAATGACGGTCGCCTGGACCTCTTGGACCTTGGGTGTGGCCGGCTGCGGCTCAGGAGCAGGGGCGGGCTTTGCCTCGGCGGCGGGCTCCGGAGTCGCAGTAGCGGGCTCGGGCGCTTTCTCCACGGCGGGCTCTGCGGCAGCCTCGGGCTCATTCACCGGGGGAGCTGCAACCGCTTCCGGTTTGGCAGCTGCCCCGTGTTCAACATCGGCCTGAATGGCCTCCTCGGCCACACGTTCCTTCTCCTGTGCGCGCTGCTGCGCGGCGGCCTCGGCGTTGCGATAGGCACGCTCCAGCAGGGCTTCCTGTGAGTTGAAGGGTTTCTCACCCTCTGCACGCTCCACGGGGACCCAGGTGCCGTCGCTCGTGAGGCTGCGGGCCTTCACGTTGTCGCGCAGCTGCATGCCCATGTACTCGTGCACCAGGGCGCGGCAGGTGGGGTCGAGCACGGGGAAGGCAATCTCCACGCGGTGCTCGGTGTTGCGCGTCATCATGTCTGCCGAGCTCAGGTAAATCATGTCCGAGTCCACGCCGAAAGCATAGACGCGCGCGTGCTCCAAAAAGCGTCCGACGATGGAGCGGACATGCACGTTCTCGGTCTTGCCCGGAACACCGGGCTTGAGGCACGAGATGCCTCGGATGATCATGTCTACGCGCACGCCGGCACACGATGCCTCGGCGATCTTGTCGATAACCTCGCGGTCGGTCAGCGAGTTGAGCTTAAAGAACACGCGGGCGGGCTCGCCGGCAAGGGCGCGCTGGATCTCGCGGTCAAGCCCGCGCATGATGAGCGGTTTCAGTCCGACGGGCGCCACACCCAGGAAGCGGTAGTCGCCGCGCAGGTTGCCCAGCGACAGGTTGCGGAAGAACAGGTTGGCGTCCTCGCCGATGCCGGGATGGGCTGTCATGAGCATAAAGTCGCTGTAGAGTTTGGCCGTCTTCTCGTTAAAGTTGCCGGTGCCCAAAAGTGTGAGGCGCGTTAGCGCCATGCCCTCGCGATAGGTGAGCTGGCAGATCTTTGAGTGGCATTTAAAGCCCTCGGAACCATAGATGACGGTGCAGCCGGCCTCTTCCAGGCGCTCGGCCCACTCGATGTTGTTCTGCTCGTCAAAGCGTGCGCGGAGCTCCATGAGCACCGTGACCTCTTTGCCGTTCTCGGCAGCATCGATCAGCGACTCGCATAGGCGGCTCTGCTTGGCCACGCGGTAGAGCGTGATGCGCAACGAGATGCACTCGGGGTCGTAGGCTGCCTCGTGTACCAGATCCAGGAACGGATTCATGGCCTCGTAAGGGTAGAAAAGCAGCTTGTCGTGCTGCAGCACCTGCTCGCGGATGGAGCGGGTCATGTCGATGGTGGGGTTGGGCTGCGGCTTAAACGGCGTAAAGAGCAGCTCGTTGCGCAGGTGCTCGGGAATCTTGCCCTCAATGCCAAAGACGTAGCCCAGGTTGAGCGGGATATCGCAGGTAAAGACAGAGCGGCGCGAAAGCTCGAGCGCCTTGCGGATAGTCTTGAGCGTCACCTTCTCGAGCGACCCCGAGACCGCGAGCACTACCGGCTGCAGGCGCAGGCGCTTCTTGAGAATGCGCTTCATGTGCTGGCGGTAGTCCTCTTCCTCTTCGACGCCCTCGCCGTCCGGATCGATGTCGGCGTTGCGGGTGACGCGGATCAGCGCACGATCCAGCGGCTTATAGGAGCCAAAGCAGCTGTCCAGGCAGGCGAGGATGACGTCCTCGAGCAAAATGTAGGAGTAGGTGCCGGTGGGCGAGGGGATCTCGACCACGCGGTTCATCGAGGCGGGAATCTCGATAAGGCCCAGTAGGCTCTCCTCGTCGGTGGCGCCGTCCAGACCACAGGCCAGATAGAGCGCGCCGTTGCGCAGGTTGGGGAAGGGGTGGCGAGGATCGATGACCAGCGGCGAGATGACCGGCGACACGTAGGCCTGGAAGTAGCGGGTTACAAAGGTGCGCTCCTCGGGCGTAAGCGAATCGATGTGGGCGCGGTGAACGCCCAAGGTGTCGAGCTTGCCCTCGATGCTCTTAAAGATGGACTCCCAACGGGTAAGGAGCCCGGGCATTTCGGCCATGACAGCATCGACCTGTTCGGAGGCGGTCATATTGCTCTTGTTGTCGACAGGTTGTTTTTTGAGCTCCGCCAGATCGGACAGGCCGCCCACGCGCACCATAAGGAACTCGTCGAGGTTGGACTCGAAGATCGAGACGAACTTTAGTCGCTCGAATAACGGAACGGTTTCGTCGAAGGCTTCGTCGAGCACGCGGTTGTCAAAGCGTAGCCAGCTGAGCTCTCGGTTTTGCGTGTACGAGAAGTCGCGCGGCGGTTTGCGCAGCTTTGCGGCGGCTTGCTTCTTTTCGATTTTGCTCGGCATATGCATCTGTCCGTTCAGTCCCCACAAGGGACGGTAGCCTAACACTAATCACTATTGTCTCAATTTAGTCGACCTGTGGCACGGACGCATCGCGCGAACGGTATCTTTACCTACTTCTTACGCTGCCAAGGCATGCAACTAACTGCCCAACTCGTTTAGAAACAATCTATATCCATACTCAATTGGTGAGGATGTATGAATAAGAATGATTGCGAGCTGAATATAATCGAATCCAAATTGAATCATGAACAAACGACATATATATGCAGAAAACCGTTTTAGCTATGCAATTCCTAAACATGAAAATATTTGTGCAATCTAGCTTAATTCCTTAGAAAAAAGAACATTTACCTTTGAAAACCTGCTTTAGAGAACCGAAGTGCATCATGGGGGAATCATATGAGATATACCGTTCATCGCACTTTGCTGACCGTTCGGGGGCGAGGTGGAATTGCAGGTGGTTTTTGGATATAACTAGAGCTGTCAGCAAGCAGCGTCCCATACGGAGGGGCGCTGATACATTCGGCCAGTAAGGCCCGAAAGAAAGGTAGGAGGCCATGACGAAAGGTCTGCACGTGCCTTCCGAGATCGGCAAGCTCAGGAAGGTCTGCCTGCACCGTCCCGGCGACGAGCTCCTCAACCTGCCGCCCGACGAGCTCGAGCGACTCCTGTTCGACGACGTCCCGTTCCTGGAGGTCGCGCAGCAGGAGCACGACACCTTCGCCCAGATCCTGAGGGACCAGGGCGTGGAGGTCCTCTATCTCGAGAACCTCGTCGCCGAGGTGTTCGACCAGGTCCCCGGCGCCCGCGCCGAGTTCACCGACCAGTACATCGCCGAGGCCGGCATCCGCGGCCAGCACATGCCGCAGATCGTCCGCGAGAAGCTGGACTCCATCGAGGACAACCTCGAGTTCGTCAAGAAGACCATGGCCGGCATGACCAAGTCCGAGATCGACATGCCCCTCACGGCGTCCACGACCCTCGACTCCCTGGTCAACTCCGAGTCCGAGTCCGACCTGATCATCGACCCGATGCCCAACCTCTACTTCACCCGCGACCCGTTCGCGGTCATCGGCGAGGGCGTCAACCTCAACCGCATGTACTCGGTCACCCGCAACCGCGAGACCCTGTACGGCAAGTACATCTTCAAGTACCACCCCGACTACAAGGACGTCTCGCTGTACTTCCGCCGCGACTGCCAGTTCCACACCGAGGGCGGCGACGTGCTGAACATCAACGAGAAGACCCTCGCCGTCGGCATCTCCCAGCGCACCCAGGCCGCCGCGATCGACGTCATGGCCCAGAACATCTTCTGGAACTCCGACTCCAAGGTCGAGCGCATCCTGGCCTTCGACATCCCGGTCTCGCGCGCCTTCATGCACCTCGACACGGTCTTCACCCAGATCGACGTCGATAAGTTCACGATCCACCCCGCCATCATGGGCACCCTGCGCGTCTACGAGCTGACCGCCGGCAAGAACCCGGGCGACGTGAACATCCGCCTGATCGAGGACACCCTCGAGCACGTCCTGGAGGACGCCACCGGCGTCGACCAGGTCAAGCTGATCCCCTGCGGCGGCGGCGACCCGATCGCGGCCTCCCGCGAGCAGTGGAACGACGGCTCCAACACCCTGTGCGTCGAGCCCGGCAAGATCTGCGTCTACGCCCGCAACACCGTCACCAACGACGTGCTGTACAAGGAGGGCCTGGACCTTCTCGTCGTGCCCTCCGCCGAGCTCTCCCGCGGCCGCGGCGGCCCGCGCTGCATGAGCATGCCCTTCTGGCGCGAGGACCTCTAAGGTCTTCAAGGACCCGTACAGGTCATAATACATACATCTAGCTGCCATTAGATGTCTCCCATTGGGGCGGTGCGGGTTTTCGCACCGCCCCAATCTTGTATGAGGAACGTCAACACGATTGGATGACTGCTTTTGTAAGGAGCTTGGCCATGGACATCAAGACGATTGGCGTTGAGGAATGGCTCAACGTTTGGGAGAAGAGCGCCACGTGGGACATCGCCCAGTCGACGATCTCGTCGCTCACCATGGGCGAGCTGCGCGCGCTCGATGAACAGGACGGCGCCACGTTCTACGAGCGCCTGGACCGCGAGAAGATGAACTACGGCTGGATCGAGGGCTCGCCGGAGTTTAAGGCCGAGGTTGCCAAGCTGTATCGTCGGGAGGTCAATCCCGATCACATTCTGCAGACCAATGGCTGCACGGGCGCTAACCTCAACGCCATCATGGCTGTGGTCGAGCCCGGCGACCATGTTATCGCCGAGTGGCCCACCTACGCGCCGCTCTACGAGATTCCGCGCACGCTGGGCGCCGAGGTCGAGTATTGGGAGCTTCGCGAGGAACTCGGCTGGAAGCCCGATATCGAGGAACTCAAGCGCTTGGTGCGTCCCAACACCAAGCTTATCTGCATAAACAACGCATCTAACCCCATCGGTACGGTGCTCGATGCCGATATGCTCGGCCAGATTGCCGAGATCGCCCGCTCGGTGGGCGCCTACGTGCTGTGCGACGAGGTATATCTGCCGCTCGAAAACACTGAGTCCTTTATGTCGATGGTCGACGTGTACGAGAGGGCCATTGTCACCAACTCGTTGTCGAAGACCTATTCGACACCTGCGGCCCGCGTGGGCTGGGTCCTGGCCGACAAAGAGGTGTCCAACCGCATCCGTACCTATCGCGATTACACCATGATCTGCGGCGGCGTGTTCAACGATGCTCTGGCGACCTATGTGCTTGAGCACAAGGATAAGATTCTCGAGCGCAATCGCAAGATCGTGTTTGGCAACCGCGATATCGCGCAGGCTTGGATCGATACGCAGCATCGCGTTTCCTGGACGGCCCCGCAGGGCGTGTCTACCTCGTTTATCCAGCTGGATATTCCCGAGGACGACGAGGAGTTCTGCAAGCGCCTGCTGTCCGAGAGGGGAGTGCTGCTGGTACCCAGCAGCCGCTTTGAGCTTCCCTGTGGCGCACGCCTGGGCTACTGCGCGAGCGAGGACGTTCTGCGTGAGGGCCTGAGGCTTTTGGGCGAGGCGTTGGCGGAGTTTGATCGCTAGGATTCCGATGGTCTTCGGGGGCCTTATCCAAATTAGTCGAAGATAATCGAAAATGGACCCGTTTCCCTAGGGGAAGCGGGTCCGTTTTTCTATACCGAGAAGTCAAGTTGTTACAAATGGGGCCGTAAAGCGAGTCGGTATCCGCTGGGCCTTATACTGAGTTTCCGGTGAACGGTATCAAGCGTTTGGTAAACGGTAATTTATTTACCAGAAATGAATAGGACAAACTTTTTTCTGAATAAAAATGAAAATGGTTGAGACACGGTATGAACCGCTAATTCTATTCATAGCTTTATTGGAAATATGCAATTTAAGGATGGTTTAGCAAAGTTTAGTTCCATTTGATTTCAGGATTGAAAACGCGTTTAAGCACGTAAATACGCTTTATTAAGATGAAGTGTGCCATGCGTGAAGTATATGTGTATGCCGTTCACCTCCTATAAAAAACCGTTCGGGGGCAAGGTGGAAGTATGAGCTGATTTTGGATATAAATATGTCGTCAGCAATAACGCCTCACACGGAGGGGCGCTAACGAATCGGCCCTGACAAGGGCCCGAAAGAAAGGTAGGAGGCCATGACGAAAGGTCTGCACGTGCCTTCCGAGATCGGCAAGCTCAGGAAGGTCTGCCTGCACCGTCCCGGCGACGAGCTCCTCAACCTGCCGCCCGACGAGCTCGAGCGACTCCTGTTCGACGACGTCCCGTTCCTGGAGGTCGCGCAGCAGGAGCACGACACCTTCGCCCAGATCCTGAGGGACCAGGGCGTGGAGGTCCTCTATCTCGAGAACCTCGTCGCCGAGGTGTTCGACCAGGTCCCCGGCGCCCGCGCCGAGTTCACCGACCAGTACATCGCCGAGGCCGGCATCCGCGGCCAGCACATGCCGCAGATCGTCCGCGAGAAGCTGGACTCCATCGAGGACAACCTCGAGTTCGTCAAGAAGACCATGGCCGGCATGACCAAGTCCGAGATCGACATGCCCCTCACGGCGTCCACGACCCTCGACTCCCTGGTCAACTCCGAGTCCGAGTCCGACCTGATCATCGACCCGATGCCCAACCTCTACTTCACCCGCGACCCGTTCGCGGTCATCGGCGAGGGCGTCAACCTCAACCGCATGTACTCGGTCACCCGCAACCGCGAGACCCTGTACGGCAAGTACATCTTCAAGTACCACCCCGACTACAAGGACGTCTCGCTGTACTTCCGCCGCGACTGCCAGTTCCACACCGAGGGCGGCGACGTGCTGAACATCAACGAGAAGACCCTCGCCGTCGGCATCTCCCAGCGCACCCAGGCCGCCGCGATCGACGTCATGGCCCAGAACATCTTCTGGAACTCCGACTCCAAGGTCGAGCGCATCCTGGCCTTCGACATCCCGGTCTCGCGCGCCTTCATGCACCTCGACACGGTCTTCACCCAGATCGACGTCGATAAGTTCACGATCCACCCCGCCATCATGGGCACCCTGCGCGTCTACGAGCTGACCGCCGGCAAGAACCCGGGCGACGTGAACATCCGCCTGATCGAGGACACCCTCGAGCACGTCCTGGAGGACGCCACCGGCGTCGACCAGGTCAAGCTGATCCCCTGCGGCGGCGGCGACCCGATCGCGGCCTCCCGCGAGCAGTGGAACGACGGCTCCAACACCCTGTGCGTCGAGCCCGGCAAGATCTGCGTCTACGCCCGCAACACCGTCACCAACGACGTGCTGTACAAGGAGGGCCTGGACCTTCTCGTCGTGCCCTCCGCCGAGCTCTCCCGCGGCCGCGGCGGCCCGCGCTGCATGAGCATGCCCTTCTGGCGCGAGGACCTCTAAGTCTTTCCGTTTCCGGTGCGGTCCCCCTACAACCGCACCGGCTTCGCCCGTTAAACGGGCAACACTAATACTTACGTAATTCATTTCTTCGAAAGGAATCAAACCATGGGTGTTAACCTCTCCGGCCGTAGCTTCCTCAAGCTTCTCGACCTCACCACCGAGGAGATCGAGTACCTGCTCAAGCTCTCCAAGAACTTCAAGGATATGAAGCGCGCTGGCGTTCCGCACCGCTATCTCGAGGGCAAGAATATCGTTCTGCTCTTCCAGAAGACCTCCACTCGTACCCGTTGCGCCTTCGAGGTCGGCGGCATGGATCTGGGCATGGGCGTCACCTACCTCGATCCGGGTTCGTCGCAGATGGGCAAGAAGGAGTCCATCGAGGACACCGCCCGTGTTCTCGGCCGCATGTATGACGGCATCGAGTTCCGTGGCTTTGCCCAGGACGACGTCGAGGAGCTCGCTGCTAAGTCCGGCGTGCCCGTGTGGAACGGCCTGACCACCGAGTGGCATCCCACCCAGATGCTCGCCGACATCCTGACCGTTCAGGAGAACTTCAACTACGACATCAAGGGCAAGACCCTCGTCTTCATGGGCGACTGCAAGAACAACGTCGCTCGCTCCCTCATGGTTGTCTGCTCCAAGCTCGGCATGAACTTCGTGGCCTGCGGCCCCGAGGAGTGCATGCCCGCCGACGACGTCATCGAGGCCTGCAAGCCCATCGCCGAGGCCAACGGCTGCACCATCAAGCTGACCACCGACGTCAAGGACGGCGTCACCGGTGCCGACGTTATCTACACCGACGTGTGGGTCTCCATGGGCGAGCCCGACGAGGTCTGGGCCGAGCGCATCGCTCAGCTCACCCCGTATCGTGTTACCTCCGAGGTCATGGCTATGGCCAACCCGGGCGCCATCTTCCTGCACTGCCTGCCCAGCTTCCACGACACCAACACCACCATTGGGGCCGAGAAGTGCGAGCAGTTCGGCATCACCGAGCAGGAGGTCACCGACGAGGTCTTCGAGAGCCCCGCTTCCAAGGTCTTCGATGAGGCCGAGAACCGCATGCACACCATCAAGGCTGTCATGTACGCCACGCTCAAGTAAGAGCATCTAGCATCTCGCTCGGGGTGTATTGCTGCTCACCCCGAGCGGTTTTGTCTGGTAAATATCTCGCGTCGGGCGGTGGGCACGGCACGGAAGATCCGCTTCGCGCGAGACAGTTAAATGATTTATGAAGGGGGGATGAGAACCATGACTGAGACCGCTAAGAAAAAGCGCGGTATGCCTTCATCGTTCACCATTCTTCTTGCTCTGCTGGCAATTGTTGCAGTAATTACCGTTATCGTCTCCGGCACGTCCGGCGGCGCGGTTACCGCAGCCCGCCTGAGCGATTTCTGCACCGCCCCGATTAAGGGCTTCGCTGACGCTCTGCCCGTCTGCCTCTTCGTTATGATTCTGGGCGGCTTCCTTGGCATGATGACCGAGACCGGCGCTCTGGACAACGGCATTGCCGTCCTGGTGCAGAAGCTTAAGGGCAACGAGATCATGCTCGTTCCCGTGCTGATGCTCATCTTCTCCCTCGGTGGTACCACCTATGGTATGTGCGAGGAGACCGTTCCCTTCTACGCCCTGCTCGCCGCTACCATGATGGCCGCTGGCTTCGACCCCATGGTCGGCGCCGCTACCGTCCTGCTCGGCGCTGGCTGCGGCTGCCTGGGCTCCACGGTTAACCCGTTCGCCGTCGGCGCTGCCGTCGACGCTCTGACCGGCGTTGGCATTGAGGTCAACCAGTCCATCATCATCGGCCTCGGTGCCGTCCTGTGGATTGTCACTACCGCTATGTCCATCGTCTTCGTGATGAACTATGCCAAGAAGGTCAAGGCTGACAAGGGTTCCACCATCCTGTCGATGCAGGAGCTCAAGGACGCCGAAGAAGCTCACGGCAAGGCTGCTTCCGAGGTCCACAAGGAGGTCAAGCTCACCGGTCGTCAGAAGGGTGTTCTGATCGCCTTCGCCTTTACCTTCGTCGTCATGATCGTCGGCTTCATCCCGCTGGCCGACCTCAACGAGGGCGTCGCCAACTTCTTCGACGCTGGCGCTGTCTACGACGCCGACGGTAACGCCGTCGTCCAGGGCTGGTCTGCCCTGATCACCGGCCTGCCCATTGGCCAGTGGTACTTCGACGAGGCTTCCACCTGGTTCTTCCTCATGGCCGTCCTGATCGGTATCATCGGTGGCCTGTCCGAGAAGCAGATCGTTAACACCTTCATCACCGGCGCTGCCGACATGATGTCCGTTGTTCTCGTCATCGCCCTCGCCCGTGGTATCTCCGTCCTCATGGCTAACACCGGCCTCGATGTCTTCGTCCTCGACGCTGCCGCCAATGCCCTGGCTGGCCTGTCCGGCGTGATCTTCGCTCCCATGAGCTTCCTGGTCTACTTCGGCCTGTCCTTCCTGATCCCCTCGACCTCCGGTATGGCCACCGTCTCCATGCCCATCATGGGACCGTTGGCTGTTAAGCTCGGCTTCTCGCCTGAGGTCATGGTTATGATCTTCTCCGCCGCCATCGGTGTCGTGAACCTGTTCACCCCGACCTCCGGCGCCATCATGGGCGGTCTCGCCCTGGCCAAGATCGAGTGGACGACCTGGCTCAAGTTTGCCCTTAAGCTCATCGTCGCGCTCTCCGTCGTCTGCGCCATCATCCTGACCGTCGCCTGCGTTTTGATCTAAGTACCCAACGGGTACCCCACGGAAACCTTGACGATCCTGTAGAGGATCACCTGGTCATCGTCTGTCCGGCGGGGTAAACCCACCGGTAGACTCCTACCTTTAGCCCCCTTCCGTTCCGTGCGCGGGAGGGGGCGCTCTTGTGTTCCGGCGTTTTACCAAACGCCGGAACCACTCGACGCTGCAAGCCCGCCAGAGCGGCAATCTGACGTTCAATCGTCGGGCATGGCCAAAAGGCCTATGCCCTCCTCTTTCACGTCACCTTGCTCGCTCTGGCGGGCTTTCGCTGACTTTTGCTCCACCTGCGGCGCTGCCATTGTTGGTGTTATGGGGCGGTGCAATGGGGTCAGGTTAGTTTGCACCAAATATGTCCGACAAGAGGTTTGACGGATGTTTGGTTGGTGCCTGTTGATGGTCTGGGTATCGGGGAGGGCGGGCTCCGTTATAATCGCCTAGAACATTAAATGGAAACGGGACGGGAGCCATATATGCGCCAGGGTTTCGACAACGCGAAGTATATCGAGCTGCAGGCTGCTCACATTAAGGAGCGCATCTCGCAGTTTGGTGGCAAGCTCTATTTGGAGTTTGGCGGTAAGCTGTTCGATGACTATCATGCGAGCCGCGTGCTGCCGGGTTTTGAACCGGACAGCAAGTTCCGCATGCTCAAGAGCATCGCCGACGATGTCGAGGTTATCATCGCGATCAACGCGAACCACATCGAGAAAAACAAGGCTCGTGGTGACCTCGGTATTACCTATGACGAGGATGTGCTGCGCCTGGTTGACCTGTTCCGCGGCAACGGCTTTGCCGTCGCGGCTGTGGTCATCACCCAGTACGCCGGCCAACCCGCTGCCGATGTATTCCGCAACCGCCTGAACGCGCTCGGTATTCCCGCCAAGCTGCACTATCCCATCGAGGGGTATCCGCACGATGTCGATCTGATCGTGTCCGACGATGGCTACGGCAAGAACGAGTTTGTCGAGACCACGCGTCCGCTCGTTGTCGTGACGGCACCCGGCCCCGGCTCGGGCAAGCTCGCCACTTGCCTCTCGCAGCTGTATCACGAGCATAAGCACGGTACCGCCGCCGGCTATGCCAAGTTCGAGACCTTCCCTGTCTGGAATCTTCCTCTGACGCATCCGGTCAATATTGCCTACGAGGCCGCCACGGCTGACCTCGACGACGCCAATATCATCGATTCGTTCCACCTTGAGGCCTACAACAAGACCACGGTCAACTACAACCGCGACGTCGAGGCCTTCCCGGTGGTCCGTGCTCTGATGGAAAAGATCCTGGGCAAGAGCCCCTACCAGAGCCCTACGGACATGGGCGTCAATATGGTCGGCTTTGCCATCACCGATGACGATGCCTGCCGCGACGCTTCCAAGATGGAGATCGTCCGCCGCTACTTTACCGCGGTCGAAAATGTGCGCCGTACCGGCGTGGGCGATGAGCAAGTCGACCGTCTCAAGATTATTATGAAGAAAGCCGGCATCGATAAGAACTACTCACCGGCGCGCTCGGCGGCCCTCACCAGGGAGCAGCTGACGGGTGGTCCCGTGGGTGCCATGGTCATGCCCGATGGCTCCGTGGTGACCGGTAAGACCTCCACGCGCCTGGGCGCCGCAAGTTCGCTCATTATGAACGCCCTCAAGCATGTCTCGGGCGTCGACCTTGAGCTCGAGGTCATTAGCGATGAGGCGATCGAGCCCATCAGCAAGCTCAAGACGCATTTCCTGGGCAGCAAAAACCCGCGCCTCCACACCGACGAGACGCTTATGGCGCTGTCGATCACCTCGGCCACGAGTGAGACGGCCGCTCGCGTCCTTTCGGGCCTGGAGCAGCTGCGCGGTTGCGATGCCTTCTTTAGCGTGATTATCTCGCCGACGGACGAGACGGTACTGCGCAAACTGGGTATCAACGTGTGCTGCGAGCCCAAGTTTGAGCGCCGCGGTTTCTTCCACCGCTAAGTTTGAAGCACCGCGGTAATTGCATTGCATTTTGGCCGTATCGGGTTAGCGCCCGGTACGGCTTTTTGATCAATAAAGCACCTATTTCGGCGAAAAATAGCCGTTTACCTGCCTAGAAACAATTTGAGCGGTATACAATAACCGTAACTGTTTCATCCTTAGCGGGATGCCGCATGATGGATATTACCTGCCATCGTGAGGTGTGTCGGTCGCGCACGGCGCGTTAGATGCTCGTGCTCGGTTTGAGGAGGCTGCTATGGCGGGCAAGGGTCGTGCGAGTGTCAACGATATGAAGCGTGTCGAGGTGCTGGTGTTGATGGAGATCGACCAGCAAACCGAAGACAATGGCGGGCCGTATGGTTTCTCGCGCAAAACGCTGGCCGAGCGCGTGGGGGTGTCTCCTTATCGTGCCCGCGCCGCAATCGATCGCTTGGATTCCGAAGGCATGATTGATGTCGTCTCGCGTTATAGCGACGACGGCGGTCAGCTTGCAAATGGCATTTGCCTCACCGAACGTGGCGAGTGGTATCTTGAGGGCGTCCGTACCGGTATGCTCGTTCAAGAAATGCTTGAGGACGAGGTTGCTGATCGATAGCAGCATGTAACCCTTGCCATAGCGACGCCGCCTGGGAAACCGGGCGGCGTTTTGTTTCAAGATTGAGAAATGCAATCGCACGCGAGAAAAATTGCGAACGGTCCGCGGCGCGAGTATTACAATGAAGACCCGTAAGATGTGGATAAACAACTTCTACGGGAAGCGCAGGTAACTCAATATGACCAAGCATGTGTTCGTAACCGGTGGCGTGGTTTCGTCTCTGGGTAAGGGTATCACCGCGGCCTCGCTGGGCCGTCTGCTCAAGTCGCGTGGCTACAAAGTAACGATGCAAAAGGCCGATCCGTATCTGAACGTCGATCCCGGTACCATGAGCCCCTTCCAGCATGGTGAGGTCTTCGTTACCGAGGATGGTTACGAGTCCGACCTGGACCTGGGTCATTACGAGCGCTTTATTGATGAGAACCTGACCCGCGATTCCAACTTTACGACCGGTGCCATCTACAAAAGCCTAATCGCCCGCGAGCGTCGCGGCGACTTTTTGGGCGGTACCGTGCAGGTGATTCCTCACGTCACCAATGCCATTAAGGACAAGTTCCGCCGCATCGAGGAGCAGACCGGCTCCGATGTAGTCATCACCGAGCTGGGCGGCACGATCGGCGACATCGAGTCCCAACCGTTTGTCGAGGCCATCCGTCAGTACCGCAAGGAGGCCGGCCCCGAGAACGTCTGCTACATCCACGTGTCGCTCGTTCCCTATATCGCCGCCGCCCACGAGGTCAAGACCAAGCCCACGCAGCATTCCGTCAAGGAGCTCCGCAGTTTTGGCATCCAGCCCGATATCATCGTGCTGCGCTCCGACCACCATATCGATGACGCTATCCGCGGAAAGATCGCAAGCTTCTGCGACGTCGACACCGATTGTGTCTTTACCAACGAGGACTGCGCGAGCATTTACGATGTTCCGCAGCTGCTTGCCGAGCAGGACTTTGACCTGCGCATTTGCGAGCGCCTGGGTCTGGACCCGCGTGAGCGCGACATGAGCGAGTGGAACGAGTTCCTGCGCAAACAGAATCACGCCAACCATCACGCCGACAAGGTGAAGATTGCCGTCGTGGGTAAGTACACGCAGCTGCCCGATGCGTACCTGTCGGTTATCGAGGCCCTGCACCATGCGGGCGTCTTCTACGATCGCCATGTGGACGTCCAGCTGGTCGACGGCGAGAGCCTCGACGAGCAGAATGTCTCCGAGGTTTTGGGCGACGCCTCGGGCATCCTGGTCCCCGGCGGCTTTGGCAAGCGCGCCCTGGAGGGCAAGATCCTCGCGGCCGAGTTTGCCCGTGAGCACAAGATTCCGTATCTGGGCATTTGCCTGGGTATGCAGGTGGCCGTGTGCGAGTTCGCCCGCAACGTCGTCGGCCTTGCCGGCGCCAGCTCCTCCGAGTTCGATCCGGACGGCCCGTTTAGCGTCATCGATCTGATGAGCTCGCAGGAGGACGTGACCGAGAAGGGCGGCACCATGCGCCTGGGTGCCTATCCGTGCAAGCTCGCCGCCGATACCCTCGCTCGCGAGGCATATGGCGAGGAACTCGTCTACGAGCGTCACCGTCATCGCTTTGAGTTCAACAACGCCTTCCGTGACCAGCTCGAGGACGCCGGTTTGGTTATCTCGGGTCTGTCGCCCGACGAGCGCCTGGTCGAGATGGTCGAGCTGCCGCGCGACGTGCATCCGTGGTATGTGGCAACCCAGGCTCATCCCGAGTTCAAGAGCCGCCCGACCAACCCGCAGCCGCTGTTCCGCGAGTTCGTGCGCGCTTCGATCGGCCAGCACGAGGGTGTCGACCGTCTGCAGGTGACGCCCATGAACCTCGCTACGGACTAAGGGTGCCGGCGAATAAGGAACATACCGAAGCTACTCCCTCGTCGCTCGCCGTGGCGGCGGGGGAGTATCTCGATTACCTCGCGGTCGAGCGGGGTTTGGCGCGCAACACGATTGCGGCCTATCGTCGTGACCTGACGACGTACTGCGCCTATCTGGAGCGGGCGGGTATTGTGTCTTTTGAAGAGGTGACTCGTCAGGTCGTGGAGGGCTTTGTCGCCGACCGTCGCGATGGGGGCTATTCCGATGCCTCAGTGGAGCGTGCGCTTGCGGCCGTGAAGGGCCTGCATGCCTTTTTGGTGCGCGATGGGGCTGTGGCCCAAAATCCAACGGCGGCGTTGCGCCTGCCTAAAAAGGCTGAGCGTTTGCCGGAGTATCTATCGGCGGAGGATGTCTCGGCGCTGCTCGATCAAGACTTCCCCGAGGGCGAGATGGGCTTGCGCGACCATGCCATCTTGGAAGTGCTCTACGGATGCGGTTTACGTGTGAGCGAGTTGGTGGGGCTCGATGTGGGCGATATCCATATCGACGATGGTTTTGTGCTCGTTCGCGGTAAGGGCTCAAAGGAACGCCTGTCCCCGCTGGTGGGAAGCGCAGCGCGAGCTCTGACGCTCTATGTAACTGAAGGGCGTTCTCGCTTGGCGGCCCATGCCCGCGGATCCGAGACCCCGGCGGTCTTTTTAAATAAGAACGGCCGCCGTCTGTCGCGCCAGGGCATCCATGCCATCTGCGAGCGCTACGGGCGCCAGGTGGGGCTGGTGGGACTCCATCCCCATACGCTGCGTCACTCCTTTGCCACCCATATGCTTGCGGGCGGCGCAGACCTCCGTGTGCTACAGGAGATCTTGGGACATGCCGATATATCGACCACGCAGGTCTACACGCATGTCGATCGTACGCAACTGACCGAGGTCTATCTGGCGGCGCACCCGCTGGCGCATCGTTAACACATCGCTGGCCTGCATATTTATAGGTATTTGGGGACGGGCCCCAGATTGCCGCGGCGTGCTTTTGCGCGCGCATGGGCAATCTGGGGCCCGTCCCATTTTTCGCCACTTGTCGTCGCGGTGGTGGGCCGAATGTGCCTTGGGTGGGGGAGTTTGGGGGCGATGTGAACGGTATATAAAGGGACGCAAAAATCGCCTCAAGGTCAACTTGAAGGTTGAGGTTGAACGGCGG
>CABVDH010000015.1 GCA_902497065.1 uncultured Collinsella sp.
CACGGAGAGCACATTAAGTGCTCTCCGGCTCGTGCGGAACTCGCGATCGACCAAACCCCGCGTCCCGTCCCGGCGAGCCTCTGGCTAGTTACGACAATCAAAAAGCAACAAGGGGCTCCCCCGCTCATCAAACGGGAGAGCCCCTCACCATACATAACGAATCAAGGTGCCTATAGGTAGACCTTTTCGAGAAACGATAATGTGTCCTGAAGACGCGCTCTCTCTTTACGATCGGTCTGCCGATTTACATAAGAAGAAAAGTCCGCAAAGAAGTCTCCGGCGTCAGCCCTCATTTGCTCTATTAGCTCCAAGCGAGCCGAAGGCGGCAACAAACCCGCAAGTCGAACAATATCCGAGCGATGCTTTCGTCGATCTTTATCGTTGCAATGGCGCCCTTCTTCATAGCTCCTATTGATATCAATGTGTGCACGCATCTTGAGGGGAATGATATGGAGCGCATCGAGCAACGTAATGCCCTCTACGTTCGTTGCGTTGTCGCGAATAAATTCGTAGTAGCCATCGTCGAGAATAATTGCCGAAAGACTTGATACGGCCCCGTCAAAGGAAAGAGGTGCCACTTCGCTCGTTTCATCTTCGAGCACAAAATCAGGATGTCGGGCGAATAGCTCAATTTGGCCGGGATAGTCTAGGACTTGCCTTGATCCTTCGGGCAAACAGAACCGATAGTAAGTGCACTTTCCATCGCCGACCTTCCCAGTCTCATATCCGACAGCTTTGATAAATGCCCACAATGCAGTGGCGAATTCAACGCCTTCCCCATCAACAATTACGACGATATCCAAGTCTTCAGTAGCTCTAAACGAATCGCCCTCATTGTCAAATAGAACGCTGCAGGCCCCTCCACCAATAAGGACGTAACCGCCTTTACAGCCGCTCATGGCATCGGCAAATCGCTCTATTCCCCTCACTTTTGACATATCGTCCTCCTGAGCTGTTCGACCGCGTCGAGCAGACGATCTTCTTTGTAATCTGCTTTTGCGCAAGCAACGTATAAGGAAAACGGGTCGACACACTGCAAACCCGTCGCGTCAAAACTAATATCGGACGGCGCGTCCACGGGATACGACCAGACCTCAATCACAACTGCCGCCGGTTCGTACCACTGAGCCTCCAGCCATCTGTCGCCCATATGCTCTTTCAAGGCCTCAAGCTGATATTTTTCGAGAGCAATGGTTGGAGCAGAGTCTTCATGGGCAAGGTCGGACATATAGCTAAGGGCAGACACACCGGAAAGCAGCGCATCAACGGCACGTAGCTCTGTTCTCTCGATAACCTTCTTGAGCCGGATTCGCTCTAAAACTGGCGTGCGAAGATAGTCCTCAAACCCATCTAGCAACGTCTCGGTCGACAGCCCGGCGTCGCACAATATACGCTTTTTGCCGTCCCGCATAATCAACCCAGGAGCTATAGCGGCGATTTCCGAAAGATAGCCGCTGACGCTTGCCGCGCTTTTGCCACACAGACGCGCTAGGTCGCCGGCGGAGCAGTCAACCCATCGTCCCGCAATGAGATTTAGGACGATTCGTTGAGATTGGGGCGAAAGCGGAGCAGCGGGAGAAGCACCCAGCACCTCATCGGAAATAACGGCTCCGATAAACGGCAGGAACGCATTTCGCTCATCTCGGATATATGCGATTCCCTCCGAAGAAAGCGCGCGCATAAAACCTAAATCCATAGCATCCCAGCAAATTACCACCGGGTGAACATCTAACTTGCGCACCGCACTGACGAGATTTCGCGCCGAAATGACACTGGGCGGTTCCTTTGGTTCCGCAACAATAAAACGGCCCTGTTTAGACATGCCGAGCCGTGCCAAGCGAAGCGAATACCGCTCAAGATACATGCGAGGAATCTGCATCTCAACTGGCTCCGGGTCGATAGCGAGCTCTAAAGAGAAGAGTCTTTTTGGGAGGCAGTTTATCAGCATGTACAATCACCGTTCTCATTTCGGTTACATTTTAGCGTCTATCTGAAATTATACTGAATCGTATAAAATCATCAATCATCAAAGCCAAGCGCACCATTCAAAACGCAACAAGGGGCTCCCCCGTTCTTTAACGGGGGAGCCCCTACTCGTATCTATATATCAGCCCACCCAGCTCTCCAGATCAAAAAGCGGACGAGCAAAGCGACGTTCGCGAGCAACGTTATCTAAGGTCCTGGGCGGGCGTATGGGGCAACATCGATCGCGAGTTCCGCACGCAAAGGAGGCCACTTAATGTGGCCTCCGTCTTGCGCAGGACTGCCCGAGCAGGCGATGTTGCCCCATACGCCCGCCCAGGTCCGCCGGGATTATGACAGCTTGACGATCGGCGCGAAGCCCTTCATTAGCTTTTTGGTCTGGCCGGTCTTTTCGAATTGAACCTCGATCATGTCTCCGGCGACCGAGATCACGGTACCCGTGCCAAAGGTCTTGTGGCTCACGGTATCGCCCGCGGCAAAGTCCTGCGATGCACTGGCGCGATCGACCTTGCGCTCCACCGTCGGCGACACCTTAGACGACGGCTTTTTGGCTCGCGGCGCGCCCGAGCCAAAGGTCGAGGCAACACGGCCGGCGTCGGGTGAGACCCCACGATGGCGCTCGGTCCCGTAGCTGCTGCCACCAAAGAAATCGTCAAAGCTCGATCCGCCGCGCGAACCGGAACCGCCGGTCGAACGCGTATGCGAGCCAAACACCTTGCCGCCATACATATCCGAGCCCATGCCCGAGCCAAAGGTGCCGTGACGGTCGCCGCGCTTCTCCCAGCCCGTGCCTTCAAAACCGGCAGAACCGATACCGCTAAACTCGATATCCTCAAACGGAATCTCGTTGAGGAAGCGCGAACGCGGGTTGGCAGAGGTCGAGCCGTAGGTGCGACGCGTAGCCGCATAGGTCAAGAACAGGCGCTTACGGGCGCGCGTGATGGCGACGTAGGCCAGGCGACGTTCCTCCTCGAGCTTACCCGGGTCATCGCTGCCGCCAAAGTCGTGCACGTGTGGGAAGATACCCTCCTCCATGCCGGCCACGAACACCGCCGGGAACTCCAGGCCCTTGGCGGAGTGGATGGTCATCATGGTGATGGCATGCGTCTCGCCGGCCAGGGAATCCAAGTCGGAGCGCAGGGCCAGCCACTCCATGAGTGCCGGCAGCGCCTTACAGGTGAGCGGACCGTAGGTGCGCTCAATCTCGTCGGCATGCACGGCACCCGCCGGCATCTCCGTCGGCGCGGTATACGCGTTGCCCGCGATGGCGGCGGCCAGGGCATCCTGCGGTGAGAGCGCCGGGGCGGCTAGTCTATCGAGCGGATTGGAACCTGCAGCATCGCGCGCGCCGACGAGTGCCTCAAACGAGGATGCCGGGGCGGACGGCCCCGGTTCGGGCGCGGGCGCGCTCACCACGACGGGCTCGGGCTCGGCGCCGGCAGGAACGTCGGCAACACCGGCTGCGCGCAGCTCTTCCAAGCTCTCGAGCGTACCCTCGATGTCCTCGTGCGTCTCCTCAAATTCGGCAGCGACGCCCAGGAATTCCTGGATGTTCTCGGCGCGGCTCTCGGACTCCATGGTGCCCTCGGCGCGAAATGCCTGCAGCAAGCCCGTCTTATCGACAATCATCTCGACGACGTCCTTGAGCTCGCCGTCCATGCGGCGGCCCTCGCGCACCAGCGACACAAAGCTCGACAGGCCGTTGCGCACCTTGGCGCTAAACATGCCGGTCTCGGCGCACGCGATCTCGCAAGCCTGGAAGAACGAGCAGTGGTTGTCGCGCGCCAGCTGCTCGATCTTTTGGATCGAGGTGGAACCGATGCCGCGGCGAGGTGTGTTGATGACGCGCTTGACGCTCATCTCGTCGGCCGGGTTCACGATCATCTTGAGGTAGGCCATGACGTCGCGGATCTCGGCACGGTCGAAGAATCGCGTGCCGCCCACGATCTTGTAGGGCACGCCCGCGCGCAGGAACATATCTTCGAGAATACGCGACTGGGCGTTGGTGCGGTAGAACACGGCGATGTCGTCGTAGCTCGTACCCTTGGCGTGCAGCTTCTCGATCTCGCCGGCAATCCAGCGGCCCTCGTCGCGCTCGTCGCTCGCCTGGAAGGCCTGGATCTTCTCGCCATCGCCCTCGGCCGTAAACAGGCGCTTGTCCTTGCGCTGCGAGTTGTGGCGCACCACGGCGTTGGCGGCGCTCAGGATGTGACCCGTGGAGCGATAGTTCTGCTCCAGCTTGACGGTCTTGCAGTTTTTAAAGTCCTTCTCAAAGTCCAGGATGTTGGTGATGTCGGCGCCGCGCCAGCTATAAATGGACTGGTCATCGTCGCCTACGACCATGAGGTTTTGGTACTTGGCGGCCAGCAGGTTGGCGATTTCGTACTGGACGTGGTTGGTGTCCTGATACTCGTCGACGCTAATGTAGCGGAAGCGCTCTTGGTACTTATCGAGCACCTCGGGGCGGGTGCGCAGCAGCTCAAGCGCGCGCACGAGCAGGTCGTCGAAGTCCATCGCATTGGCGGCGCGCAGGCGGCGCTCCAGCTCCAGGTAGACTTGCGCGGCCTTTTTGTCGTTGGGGCTATCGGCGCTCTTGAGCATGTCCTCGGGGCCGATCATGGCGTTTTTGGCCGAACTGATCTTGCTGCGGATCATATTGATGGGGAATTGCTTTTGCTCGATACCGAGCGCCTGCATAATGTCGCGCACCATGCGCTTTGAGTCATCGTCATCGTAGATGGTGAACTGACCGGTGTATCCCAGCAGGTCGGCGTCCTCGCGCAGCATACGCACGCACATGGCATGGAAGGTGCATACCCACATGCCGCGGGTACCGCTGGGAATGAGCGCCGCCAGACGCTCACGCATCTCGGCCGCAGCCTTGTTGGTAAACGTGATGGCAAGGATCTGCCAGGGCTTAACGCCCAGGTCGCCGAGCATATGTGCGATACGGAAGGTCAAGACGCGGGTCTTACCCGAGCCGGCGCCGGCAAGGACCAGCAACGGACCCTCGGTGGTCAGGACCGCCTCGCGCTGGGCGGGATTAAGGCTGTCGATGTCGACGAGCGGCTTGGCGAGTTTAGGTGCCGGCGCGGGAGCGTCGTAAATGTCGAGCGGGACGAGCTCGGGCTCCGGCGCAGCGGGGGCGGTGTATGCATCGAGCGGCACGGATTCCGGCGTGGGCGGCACGGGCACCGCGGCGTTCTTTTCCCAGGGCAAGGGCTGGGTCATGGGCGACTCCTCATCTGACGGACGGCGCGCCTGCGGGCAGCGCCATAGTTTGAGCCGTACCAGTATACCGAGCCGCGCGGACACCGACGCAAATCACACCACGACTCCGTGCGCCGCCGTCAGGCCCGCCCCAGCGGATTTGGCGCAATGGGGTCAGGTTAGTCTGCACCATGTTGCTGCAAAGCAACCTGTCCCCATTGCACCAATCAGGGAGCCACCGATGTCATGGCAACGGCAGCGAGCGGCGGCCAGAACGAACAAATTGGCATGAAAAGAGGGCGGCATAGACCTTTTGGTTATGCCACCCTCTTTGAATGACAAATTGTCGTTCTGGCCGCCGCGCAGCGTCAACCAAGCTACAGGCCGAGCATAGGCTCCAAGACGAAGAAGTACGCAAGCACCACGATGCCCAGAATGATGCGGTAGACGCCGAAGCACTTGAAGTCGTGACGGCGGACGAAGCCCATGAGCCACTTAATGGCGATGAGCGAAACCACAAAGGCCACAACGCAGCCCACGCCCAGGATGGCGATCTCGTTGGCGCCAAAGGTACCGCCCTTGATGAAGTACTTGACCAGCTTGAGCGCACTCGCGCCAAACATGACGGGAATGGCCAGGAAGAACGTAAACTTGGACGCCACCGAACGCGTGCAGCCCAAAAGCAGGCCGCCGATGATGGTGGAACCGGAGCGAGACGTTCCAGGCACCAGCGAAAGCACCTGGAAGCAGCCGATACCCAGCGCAGTCTTCCAGCTCAGGTCCTCGAGCGTGGTGATGGAACCAAAGTCCAGATCCTCGTCATCGCCCTCATCCTCAGCGGTAGCCGCGGCGGGCGCCGCAAAGTGCGCACCGGCGGGACGTCCACCCGACACCACAGCACGCGAACCAAACGAACCGGCAACGGCCATTTCCTCGCGCTTGCTCGCGCGCCAGTTCTCGATCACGATAAACAGCACGCCGTACACAATGAGCGCCAGCGCCACGACGGGAGCATTGTAGAAATGCTCCTCCATCCAGTCGTTGAGCGGCAGGCCGATCGCCGCGGCGGGAATGCAGCCGAGCACAATCTTGCCCCACAGCACCCAGGTGTCGCGACGGCCCTCCTTGCCCTTGCTGGGCGAGAACGGATTGAGCTCATGGAAGAACAGCACACAGACGGCCAGAATGGCGCCGAGCTGAATCACGACCAGGAACATATTCCAGAACGTCTCGCTCACGTTCATCTTGACGAACTCGTCCACCAAGATCATGTGACCGGTCGACGAAACAGGCAGCCATTCGGTGATGCCCTCGACCAGGCCCATGAAGGCAGATTTTAGAAGCTCGATAATATCCAAAGGGACCCCCTCGTTAGACACCCGCCGATATTGTTCTGCGGACGGTGCGGGCGATGTCCCATTATCAACCGTTGGCGGCGCGCCTGCGCCTACCCTTACCAAAAAACTCGCCCGTTCACAGAATTGCGAGCGGTCAAACCCAAATCCTTGGGTATAACTGCAACAAGATAAAGTGTCCGGCGGCCGACGCGCCCGCGCCCGCCCGATGCACGAGCCCCGCGCCCGTGCGATAGACCAAGGAGGAAACCATGAACGAGGGCTACACCAAGGTATTTGTTTCACTCGACGGTACTGAGCAGCAGGATTTTGTGCTCGCACGCGCCATCAAGGTCGCCGCGAACAACGGCGCCAAGCTAATCATCGGCCACGTTATCGATTCCACGGCGCTCGAGAGCGCCGGTTCCTATCCGGTCGATCTGGTCAACGGCCTAGAGGAGGCATTTAAGAACTCCATCGCCAAGCAGCTCGAAGAGGCCAAGGCCAATCCCGATATTCCCGAGGTCGAGGTCATGATTCGCGCCGGCCGCATTCGCGAGACGCTCAAGGACGAGATGCTCGACGTGGTTAAGCCCGACCTGGTGCTCTGCGGCGCCCGCGGCCTGTCCTCGATCAAGTATGCGCTGCTGGGTTCGATTTCGACGTTCCTGCTGCGCAACACGGACTGCGACATCTTGGTCGTGAAGTAGGTTCCTTCCCGCCGGCGCAAGGCCTGCGGGGTTATCACGCCGACGTCCTCGCCGCTTCGCGGCTGCGGGATGTCGGCTTAGATAACCCCTCCCGGCCTTGCGCCTTCGTCACCGCACCTCAGCGAGTTGGCTGATAAAAGATGGCGTGCCGCCCCGTTTGGGGCGGCACGTTTTTGTTTGGGCGGACGTCTGCCGCGTGCGTTACTCGAAGTATTGGAATTTGTTGGTCGAGAAGGCGAACGTTACGACGAAGCCTTCGCCGGGCTCGGATGCCGCGGTGACGTCGATGCCCATCTTGGAGCACAGGCGCGCCACCAGATAGAGACCGATGCCCGTTGCGCGCTTGGTGGTGCGGCCGTTGTCGCCGGTAAAGCCCTTCTCGAACACGCGCGGCAGGTCGGCCGCGCTCACGCCGCAGCCGTTGTCCGCGACGGTAAGCTCGATGCGCTCGCTCGCCAGGCCCTCGTCCAGCAACGCACCCGAAAACACGATCTTTGCGCCGTCCTCACGCGCATATTTAATGCTGTTCTGAATGAGCTGGCCCAGAATAAACTCGAGCCACTTCTCGTCGGTAAAGACCTCAAAGTCGAGGTTCTCGCACACCGGGGCCACGTGCGCCGCGATGAGCTCACGCGCGTTGGCTTTAATCGCGCCCGTCACCAAGGTTTTGAGATCCCAGCGGCGAATCAGGTAGTCGCGCTCCACGACTTCCGAGCGCGCATAGTACAGCGCCTGGTCGATATAGCGCTCCACGCGGGCAAGCTCGCGTGCCAGATCGTCCACGCGCGACAGGTCGTCTTCGCTACCGTCCAGGTTTTCCAAAATCAGATGGGCCGCCGCCAGGGGCAGCTTGGCCTCATGGACCCAGCTCTCGATATAGTCGCGATAGTCATCGGTCTGACGGCGGCCTTCGGCAACCTCGTCGCAAGCGGCTTTGCCCACCCGGCGCAAGACCTCGTACTCGAGCTCGCCCTCGGCATAGGTCGGGCATTGCACCATCTCCTGCACCCATGCGGGACTCTCGAGCTCCTCGGCCGCACGCTCCAGCTGGCGCAGAAAACGACGACGGCGCGCGTACTCGATCACGATGCCGAGCATACCAAAGATATAGGACACGCCGACCGCCACGACCACGATAGAAACGGGTGCGCCGGCGACCGTCAGCACAAAGCAGCTCAGCAGCACGCCGCACGTCCACACGGCGACGGGAAGCAGCGCGTCTTTAAAGAACTTGGCAAACGACATAGCCGGCCCCTAGACCGAATAGCCCTGGCCGCGGTGCGTGGTCAAATACCCCTTGATGCCGATTTTTTCGAGCGTGGTGCGCAGGCGGTTGATGTTAACGGTGAGCGTATTGTCGTCCACGAAGGCGTCGGAGTCCCACAGGTCCCGCATGATGGCCGAACGCGAAACGATCTTGCCCGCGCGGCTCAGAAGCAGCGAGAGGATACGCAGCTCGTTTTTGGTGAGCTCGGTACTGGTGCCGGTTAGCGTGTTGGTGACCATGGAGCGTGCAAGGTCGAGCTCCAGTCCCTTGTGTACGAGCGTGCTGCGCTCGCCCGCCGCCGCGGTGCGACGCAGCAAGGCATTGATGCGCGCCACGAGCACACGGGCGCTATAGGGCTTGGGAACAAAGTCGTCCGCACCGAGCGTCATGGCCATGACCTCGTCGATCTCGGTCGTGCGCGACGTGAGGACGATGATGGGAACCTCGGATTCGCGGCGAACCTCGTGGCAGATATGCTGGCCGTCCTTGACGGGAAGCGTGAGGTCGAGCAGCACCAGGTCGGGCGCGGCGGCGAGAATATCGCGCGAGACATGCTCAAACGATTCGCAGGCCTCGATTTCAAACCCGGCGCGGGCAAGGATGTCGATAAGCTCACGACGAATGGGCTCGTCGTCCTCAACGACATAGATCAGCGCCATGTGTCCTCCCATTTCGCGTAACATGCACCTTTCACACCATTATGCCCACAGCGTCGCAGCGATACGACCCCGTGGGCACCTAATGTGACAAAAGCGTTCGGTAGTCTTGAGAGAAAATAGGGGCCGACCGGTCCTAAACCGATCGGCCTCATCACTTCGACCTCGAGCCTCTACTCGAGCGTACGCATGTATGCAGAGATGGCATCCAGGCCCTTCTGCAGGTCGTCGGTGTTATCGGAGTATGCATAGCCGATGCGCATGCTCTTGGGCTCCTCGAAGCAATCGCCCGGGGTGACGAGCGCGCCGGACTTCTTAATCATGTCGATGCAGAACGTCCTGGAGTCGATGTCGTAGTCGTAATACACGAGCGCGGTGGTACCCGCCTCGGGCTTAACGAACGACAGGTGCGGCTCGCTCTCGACCCACTTCTCCAGAACAGCAAGGTTCTGACGGACGATGCGACGGCTGCGCTCAAGGATCACGGAAGCGTTGCCCAGAATCAGCTCCGCCACCGACTCGCTGAATATGCCGGCGGAAATCAGGTTGTAGTCGCGATGCGAGAGCAGCGCGCGACGGAGCTCCGGGCTCTTGGTGACCGCCCAGCCCAGACGCAGGCCGGCGAACGACCAGACCTTGGACATGGATGCGGTGACGATGGCCTTGTCGCACAGGTCGATCACGGACTCGGAGTACTCATCCGTCTGAGTAAGCAGACGGTAGACCTCGTCGCAGAGCAGCCACGCGTCGTGTTTGCGCGCGACCTCGACAATCGCCTTGAGCGTATCGGTGTCGAGCAGGGCGCCCGTGGGGTTGTCCGGGTTATTGATGCAGATGAGCTTGGTATCGTCGGTCACCAGGGCATCGAGCGCGTCGACGTCGACGTGGTAGCCGTTCTTGCGATCGAGCTGAAGGATATCGACCTTCGCGCCGCACATCTCGGGAATCGAGTAAAGCTGCTGGTAGGTGGGCTTGACGGAGACTACGTGATCGCCCGGTTCGACGAGCGTGGAAATAACCAGGGAGTTGGCACCGGTCGCGCCGTGCGTGGGCACGATATGCCCGGGCTCGACCGTCTTATAGAGACGCGCGACCCCCTCGAGGAAGCCGGGCTGCCCCTCGATGTCTCCGTAGGTGAATCGGCGCGAGCACAGGCTATCGAGCCACGCCTTCTTGTCAGTGTTCGTATGCTCGAACAGCTGGTCGAGCGTGAGGGAGTAGACGCACGTCTCTGCAACGTTGTGGGTGCACTTGGTCTCCCACTCGTTCATCCACTGCTCGACGGCGAAATCCTTGATCTGCATTGTCGTTTCCTTTCCTTGACTTTCTTACAGCTCCACCACGGTACCCAGCCCCGCCTCGACGGCGCGGTCGTAGGCGATTTTCGATGCCGAAAGGTCCTGAACGGCGATGCCCGACGTATCGAACACCGTCACCTGCTCGTCATCCGAGCGCCCCGTAGCCGCGCCGGCGATGACTTCGCCGAGCTCCGCTTTGATGTCCTCGGGCGTGATGGCGCCCTCGGCAACCGGAATCTCCAGCTCACCGGACGCGACCGATTGCTCGCGGTCGTCGACGTAAACAGCGGCACGGGCGACAAGCGCCGAGGCGAGCTCCTGCTTGCCGGGCATGTCGGCACCGACGCAGGAGATATGCGTACCAGGACGCACCCATGAATCGAGAATAATGGGCTTGGTCGCCGGCGTGATCGTCACGATGATGTCGGCCTCCGCCGCGGCACCTTGGCCGTCAGCCGTCGCCTCGATGGAATAGGTGGATGCCTCGCGAGCATGCTCGCAGGCGCCCAAGATATGGGCGACCTCGCCTCGCATGCGCTCGACGCGGGCCTCGGGCGCGGCATCGGAAACCGGCTCCCACACCTTGACCTCACTCACTTTGGGACAGGCGGCGAGGGCGCCCGCCACCATATAGATGCTCATGTGGCCGGCACCCGCAACAAGCAGTTTGGACGCATCCGCCCGAGCCAGCCACTTGGCACCGAGCGCAGCGGCGGCACCGGTGCGAAGTCCAGTGACGGCGGAGGCATTGAGCAGCGCCAACGGCTCTCCCGTCGCGCTGTCGCACAGCAGCGTGGTGCCAAAGATCTCGGACAGCCCCTTTTTGGAATTCTGAGAGAACCAAGCAGTGAGCTTGAGACCGAAGAGGCCGCTTCCCGCCAACTCGCCCGAGCGGATATCCATATCGGCCACGCCGGGCTCGAACTGCTCATATACCATCGGCCACGCAACGCCCTTGCCCGTTGCCTTCTGGCGATATGCCTCCTCCACGGCAGCGATTGCATCCTCAATCGTCAGCACCTTGGAAACTTCCTCGGCCGAAAGCACCACCATCTGCCCCATCATCGCTCCTCTCAGCGAAAGCTTTACGTTGCCTCACTGTACGGTTTAGTAACGATGCCGCCAAGGATCATTTCTTGTTGGAATCTACAACGATTCTCAATCTGATTTTTCGTTCTATCAGCATGTATTTGAACTATTTCCCGCATCAACGGCATACGGATGTGCGATTATCCTATTTATACCTGTACTTATTGTAGTGATTTACAAGGTGATGTTGATGCTATACACCATCTCGGACTTCTCACGGGAATATGAGGGGTCGGTCCGTCTAATCGCCGGCAGCGATGGCGTCTCGCGTGCCGTCTCTGGCGTCGGGATCCTCGATTATGAACTTATGCCCGGCCTCAAGAACAAGTACCAGCGCGCCAACTTCAGCTCAGACGAAATCGTCCTCAGCACCTTCCTCTATGCGAAGGACGACCCATACCTCATCACTGAAGCCGTGAAATACCTCGTCGCCAAGGGAACGAGCGGTCTTATCATCAAAAACGTCCTGCACATCCCGATTCCCGACCAAGCCATCCGCTACGCCAACGCGCGGCACTACCCGGTCTTTCTCACGACCGACGACTCACTGTTCTTTGACAGCGTCATCTATGAGGTCAAACGGCATATCGAGCAGCTCGCGTCCATCGACTTCGCACAGCGCGAGATCGATGCCCTGAGGACAGACGTATCGCCCGAGTCCATCTGCCGACGCATCCGAGGCCTCAACCCGTCATTTCTGGACGAAGCGGTCGCCCTGTTCGCATCGTTTGCAGAGCCCCTCGACCCGCGTACGTTTTTGCAAATCGAACGTCTCTGTGCAAAATCGACCCTCGCCGGATGCCACAACATGCTGGCACCCTATGACGGAGGATTGCTATTCGTAGCGACAAGCGACTCGGAGCAGACGCTCGATGTGGAGCGAATCGTGCAGGCGCTCACGGAGCTCATCGAGGCTAGCGGCATCGATGGCGGAGCGGAAGGGCTCGGCATCAGCGATATTCTGTTTGGAGACGAGGCGGTGGCGCAGGCGATCTCGCAGGCGATTTACGCACAGCGCCTATCTTGTCAACGAGCCGAGGGTCCCGTCCGCTATACGCAGCTCGGCATCCTGAGAACCGTGATGCCTTTTGCGGAAACCCCGGAGATGCGATCGTTCTCGGAGGCGATTCTCTCGCCGATACGCGAGCACGACAGCGAGCATGGCAGCGAACTGGAATCAACGCTCGCCGCATTCATCGAGAACGACCGACGTATCGAGCAAACCGCCAAGCAGACTGGCCAGCACCCGAACACAATTCGATATCGCCTCGATAAGGTGACAGCTCTCACCGGACTGAGCTACAAATGCGCCCCGGAGATGGAGCAGCTGTCGCTCGCCTACGCAATCGAACGCGCTCGCTCACTTCAGTAAGCCCACCCCGCCTTGAGGTTAGGAGCGGCGGGCACGGAGCTTTTCGTAGCCTTCGGCGAAGAAGGCGACCGTGGCGGCGTCGGCCTCCGCAGCGTCCGTCTCGGTTGCGGGAACCACGCCGTGCTCGTCGCTCACCAGGAACAGCGCGCCCTTGAGTTGCGCGGGAATGTCTACGCGCGTGACCGGGATGCCCTTGGTCTGGGCGAGCTGCTCGATGAGCGTCGCCGTGCCGCACAGGCACTCGTCCGCCGGCGCCACAAAGGCAAGCTCGCCGTTGTTGACGGCGGCGAGCAACTCGGGCGCCACGCCGGTCTCGTCGGCCTCGGAGCGGGCCTCGGCGGAACGGGCACGCAGCGCCTTGGCCGACGTATCGGCGAGCGGCTCGTACTCCCCCACCGTCATGGCGGCGTTGCCGTTGATGTCGATCACCAGCATGAGTACGCCGTCGTGCGCAGTGTAATCGCCCTCGGCAAGCGACCACTCAACGTGCTGTTTGGCCCAGCTGAGCATGTTATGGGTAAGCGGCTCGCCCTGCACCAGGCGCTCGGACAGTGCGCGAATGTGGCGGTTGAGCATGGGCACCTTTTTATTGGACATGCGCCAACGGCAGACAAGCGCGGGCTTGTCGAGCGTAAACTTCTCGACCGCCTCCTGATTGGCGCAAAAGTCCTCGTACGCACGCTGATCCTCGGCATTGCCAAACAGCTCGGCATCATCAATCTGGGGCATGGTCATACCTTTCGTGTTAGTCATTCCGTCCTCTTATACCAAAAAGACGGCCCTCCAAACGGAGCGACCGTCTTTTGCAGAGATTATTTTGTCCCAAGGCGGAACTTAGTGGCGGAAATGCCTGGCGCCGGTAAAGACCATCGCAATACCATGCTCATTGCAGGCCTGGATGCTCTCGTCGTCGCGCTGGGAGCCGCCGGGCTGAATGATGCAGGTCACGCCGTGTGCAGCAAGCACGTCGACATTGTCGCGGAACGGGAAGAACGCGTCGCTTGCACAGGCAAAGCCGCCCTTCTCCACGCCCTCGCGCTCGCAGAAGTCCTCGGCGCGCTCGCAGGCAAGCAGCGCAGAGTCAACGCGGTTAGGCTGACCCGGGCCCATGCCAATGCCGGCCTTGCCCTTGGAAACCAGGATGGCGTTGGACTTAACGCCCTTGCAGACCTTCCAGGCAAACTCGAGCTCGGCCATCTCGGCGTCGGTGGGCTTGCGGTCGGTGGGGAACGTAAAGGTCGCGGGATCCTCGGTCACATGATCGACTTCCTGCACCAGCATGCCGCCGTCGATGGAGCGCAGCTCCACCTGGGCGCCGTGGTCCACGCCGCCGGTGGCCAGCACGCGCAGGTTGGGGCGCTTGGCCATGCGCTCGAGCGCCTCGTCGGTGTAGCTCGGGGCGATGATAACCTCGACGAACTGCTTGTTCTGATCGGCAAAGTGCTCGACCAGCTCATAGGGAACCTCGCGGTTGCAGGCAATGATGCCGCCGAAGGCGCTCTTGGGATCGCAGGCGAAGGCGCGGTCGTAAGCGGACGTAATGTCCTCGGCAACGGCGGAGCCGCAGGGGTTCTGGTGCTTGAGAATCACGCAGGCCGGCTCGTCGAACTCGCGGACCAGGTTCCAAGCGGCGTCGGCATCCAGATAGTTGTTGTAGCTGAGCGGCTTGCCCTGGATCTGCTCGGAGCCAACGAGCGGGAACTGCGAGCTCGCGGTGTTCTCGCAGCCCTCGGCAAAGCGGTAGACCGTGGCCTTCTGCTGAGGATTCTCGCCATAGCGCAGGTCGTCGACCTTCTCCAACGAAATCTCGAGCTTGGCAGAGGTATCCGCCACGTCGCTTGCCTGGGCGGCAAGCCAACGGGAGATAGCCGTGTCGTAGGCGGCGGTGGTCTGGTAGACCTTCACCTGCAGGCGACGACGGGTGGAAAGCGTGGTGCAGCCACCGGTCTCGTGCATCTCGGCCAGGACGGCATCATAGTCGGCCGGGTCGGAAATGACGGTAACGCTCGTGGCGTTCTTGGCGGCAGAGCGCAGCATGGAGGGGCCACCGATGTCGATGTGCTCGATGGCGTCCGCGAAGGTGACCTCGGGGTTGGCGACGGTCTTCTCGAACTCGTACAGGTTGACGACGACCAAGTCGATCAGCTTAATGCCGTGCTGAGCCGCCTCCTGCATGTGCTGCTCGGAATCGCGGCGGGCCAGCAGCGCGCCGTGGACCTTGGGGTGCAGGGTCTTAACGCGGCCGTCCATCATCTCGGGATAGCCCGTGAACTCCTCGATGGGGGTTACGGGAACGCCCGCGTCCTCGATGGCACGAGCCGTGCCGCCCGTAGAGATGATCTCGACGCCAAAGTCATCGACCAGCGTCCGTGCGAAATCGACGACGCCCGTCTTATCGGTAACCGAGATCAACGCGCGTGCGATCTTCACATCAGATCCCATGCAGTCCTCCTGTCTGGTACGCCGCCGTGCTCTGTGAGTCGGTGATACGTCGATCTGCAGCGCTCGCGCAGCGGCATTGAAAATACTGATTCAATGTAGCGCATCGAGCGCATCGATGCACCCCGCAACGGGCGCATGTGCAGAAAAAGTTTGCGAGCGGAGGGGATGGGCACGGCACTGGGCACGGTGAGTTCATGGAACACAGGGGCACCATAATTTGATGCCAATGGCGTGGTAGAACTGTGCTCGATATGCATCCGCAAAAGAAAGAGGCACCATGGTCTCGCGGGTTCTCTACCGACCGTTTGATACCGAAGACTTCGACGCCATCGCGCTGATTCTGCAACAGCTTTGGCATAACAATTCGGATAACGATGAGTACAACCGCCTTGAGGCCGCGTGCGACCTCGCCTATTGCCTTTCGTCATCGACGTTTTCGCAGGTTGCGGTGATTGACGGCGAGGCGCGCGGCATTGCACTTGCACGCGCAGGACAGAACTCCGGCGTCACTATCAACGAGCATTGGATGGATACCGAACGCGCGCTGCTATCGCAGATGCGTGAGCTGGAGCCTGATGCCTGCGCCGAGTATCTCTCGTTTGTGCGCGCAACCATCCGAACCAACAACCGCCTGCTCGAGAGCAGCCCGTTGCCGCACGACAACGAGGTCACGCTGCTTGCCGTGGATCGCGATGTCCATGGCCTGGGCGTTGGCACGGTTCTGCTCGATGCCGCGGTCTCGCACCTGTCCTCGCTTGGAGCGACGAGGGCGCACCTGTACACCGACTCCAACTGCTCGTGGAAGTTCTACGAGCTGCACGGCTTTAAGCGCACGGCCACGCACCGCGCCAACCGCGAAGAGCGCCGTCACGACATGCCGCGCGAAAGCTTCCTCTACGAACTCGACCTAACAGCCTAAACCTGGCAGCCATACCTAGTCATTTAGGAACGTTCCCAGTGATTAGTCGTTGGGGACAGCCTTCGTAGGTAGCGCATAAAAATGGGATGGATCCGTCGGCAGTCGCCGGAGAAGATCCATCCCAAAAATCAGAGCGCACTAGAACGTTCCGCCGCCTCCTCCGCCGACGCCGCCACCGCCGCCACCGGAAAAGCCACCGCCACCGCCGCCGCTCGAGCTATCGGAACTCGAAGCCAGCTCGCGGATGGTCTCGTGATACACATCATTGAACGAATCGAGCGGAGACTCGTTGCCGTAGTGATGGTAATACCACCAGTAGCAGGGGTAGTTGTCGTAGAAATCGTCGCTGTTGCGCAGGTCCGCAGGCACGGCCTCGGCCAGCTGTCGCAGCACTTCTTTCGAAACGCCCAGGGCAACGCCCATCACCAGCAGCTTGTTCCACAGAATCAGATCGCTGGGGATGGCCTCCTTCAGGTGCGTAAAGTCCTCGAGCCAATGCTTAAGCGCCTTGCAGCGAGCCGCCACTTCGGCGCCCTCCGGCGTAAAGCGGCGGAACGTAAGGCCCACGCCGATACCCACCAGCACAATCGGCACCGAGATAACCGCGGCAGTAATGTTCGCCTGTGCGCCATCGGTAAAGAAGATGGATCCCACGGGAACAAAGGCAATCAGGATACCAAGAACCAGGCAAAACACCATTGCAACAATGCCGTCCGAGGCAACGTACTCGCTATCGGCCAGCTTGCCCTTAACAGTGTTCTGATAGTCCTCGAGCTTGTCGCCCACGGGTGTAGCGTGCTGCTTGACGTAGCGCTGCAGCTCGTCGAACGTGCGCGAGCGATCGCCGTTCTCGTCAGGCTTAGCACCGGCGAAGAAGACCTTGAGCACCATGTGGTCAATGCCCTTGGCCGACTTCCAGCCCGCATCACTCACCGTCACGCGATACGTCTGCTCTTCTTTTTCACGCCCCAACAGACCCTTCTTGGCCTTGGTCACGGTCGCCTGCTCCAGCTTGATCACACGGTCGTCAGTGAGCTTCATGAGCGTGGCGATATATGCCTGATCGGGCACCTCGTTCCAGCTCATGAGGGCCGAAAGCACGGCGGGATGGTCGGCCGAAGGCACATCGCGGAAATATTCGTCCTGGAAAAGCGGCTTGGGCTTGCGCTTGCGCAGCTTGAGCATAACGATTGTGCCGGTAAAGGCCACCGCCGCAACAACACTTAGCACGGCAAGTGCATTGGCAATCATGCGAGCGTGAGCGCGGCGGGCGTTAGCTTCGTCGGCCCATTCCTTCTCTTCGCTCAGGATCGTTGACATGCGCTCTTCGCCCGAAGCGGCAAGCTGCGGCACCCAGTCGCTAGGGAAGGCGATGCGTGCCTCGGCGAATTCGCCCTGGTGCACGCAGGGAATGGTATAGGTGACCATGGGCTCGTCCTCATCGAGCGACACGTCGCCCGTCAGCGGACCATGGCCCCATGCGCGGAAGTTATCGCCCTTGACGGCCGCCGTCCCGGCAGCGGCATTCGCGAAGCACACTTCCATCTCGACGTCATCGGAATCCGCAGACCAGCCGTCACCTACGAACTTCCAGTAGAGCTCGGCGGTATCGGCCCAGTTCATAACCGCACCGGTCATGGTGTAGCTCACGTAGTAGATTGCGCTGTCGCCGCTCTCGTGAGGGCTGAACACCTTAATCCTTACGCCGTCACCGGTCTGCTCGACCGTGTAGACGCCAGAGTCGCCCTTGTTCGCGCTATCGACTTTGTTAAACGCGGTGTCCTCTTCCTCGACACTCAGCACGTCGACGCCCGCCGTGCCGCCCTGCTGGTTGGAGCCCGTATTGATCTCCCAAAACACGCCGTTGATGTCGTCGTCGAAATCAAACTGGCGTCCCTCGACAACGGTCAGCGATCCATCGGCCTCGACCGTGGCACTGATATAGGTCTGGGTCATGGAGTAGCCGTCGGCGTGCGCGGCGACAGGCAGCAGCAACAACGCAAGCGCGACGAGCACGCAGACGGAAGCGAATCGCGCAAACAGGTGGCGCTGCCGGCTGACTTTGGCGGCGAGGGTGTTCATAGGCACATCCTTTGTCTGTAAAACCAACAGCGCCATTGTCCCACGTTTGCGGGTACGCATGACGAACATCTAGGCGACCGGAGCGCCAAACGGGATGAAAGTCACACCCGCACCCCAACAGCCAGTCATTGGGGACGTTCTTAAATGACCAGTCATTAGGGACACCCTTGGCATGGCCTGCGCCAGCAATAGATACCACTTCACAGCTCTGTCACAGGTGTAGCGGCTTTGTGTGGGCGCGGCGCGCGCTGATTGAGCCGTCAGCCGAGGGGCATAAAGCAGTTGAGCGAAAACGGTTTGCCCCTTTGCCGTTCGCTCGAGGATCATGTCCCCCTTTTCCGCGGAAACCCCGGCAGTTGCGAAGAGCTGCCGGGGTTTCTGTCGTTTGAGGGGTTGGGCTGGCGGGCGGCGATCGAGCTGTCGAGCCAGTGGTCCGGCATGCGCAACGCGTGGCCTCGGCAACTTGCAGGCCACGGCAGCGTCTCCCCCACCGCGCCCCGCGCTATACTCGTCCGCATGGATATCAACGCACGCAACATAGCAACACACGCCGCGGACGCACCAGCAACGGCAGTGCCCACCCCCGTCGTGGGTCGCTTTGCCCCGTCGCCCTCGGGCCGCATGCACTTGGGCAACGTGTTCAGCTGCCTGTGCGCATGGCTTTCGGCCCGCAGCCAGGGCGGCAGCATCGTGTTGCGTATCGAGGACCTGGACGATCGCTGCAAGCGCCCCGAGCTTGCCGCTCAACTGATTGACGACCTGGCCTGGCTGGGGCTCGAGTGGGACGAAGGCCCCTACTACCAGCACGATCGCCTGGATCTGTACGAGGACGCCCTGCGCCAGCTGCAAGACGCCGGCCTCACCTATCCCTGTTTTTGCACGCGTGCCGAACTCCACGCCGCGAGCGCGCCGCACGCCAGCGACGGCACGCCCATCTACCGCGGCGCCTGCCGAGGCCTTTCGGCCGAAGAAATCACCCGCCGCAGTGCCCTGCGTGCTCCGGCCACGCGCCTGCGCGTGCCCACCGTCGACGACCTCGCCAGCGACGTGATCGAATTCGTGGACCGCACGTACGGAGCCCAATGCGAAGCACTCGCCACCGAGTGCGGTGACTTTTTGGTGCGCCGCAGCGACGGCGTGTTTGCCTATCAGCTGGCCGTGGTGGTCGACGACGCTGCCATGGGCGTCACCGAGATCGTACGCGGATGCGACCTGCTTGGTTCCACGCCGCGCCAGATCTATCTGCAACATCTGCTGGGACTGCCCACGCCGCACTACGCGCACATTCCGCTGCTCATGTCACCGGACGGCCGCCGCCTTTCCAAGCGCGATCGCGATCTGGACCTGGGCGAGCTCCGCACCCGCTTTGGCACACCCGAGGCACTGTTGGGATGGCTCGCCGGGCAAACAGGCATCGCGCCGGACACCACGCCGCGTACCGCCGAGCAGCTGGTCGAGCACTTTAGCTGGGACGTCATCCGCGCGCATCGGGAGAACATCACTGTAACGGTCGAGTAGCCAGCCACCCCGCCTCTACGCAACATCCCAGGGCTGGAGTTCGTCGCCCAAGCGAACGATGCAGTCGTAGAGCACGGTGTGACGCTCGGCCGGGTTGGTATCCCGATGAAAATGCCCGTAGTACCAGCGCTTGTAGTCCAGGTGGTCCTCCAGCTCGTCGAAAAACGTGGTGAGTCGATCGACATCGGGATAATTCCAGCCAGGTGCCGGGTAAAGCGTGGGCGAAAGCATGCGCGTGGAGCAGGTATGGGTGATCGCATAGTCGACCTTCCAGCCCACGCTGTCGAGCTTTGCCCGCGCCTCCTCAAAGTTGTGCTCGTCCGGCAGCTCCTGCGGCCACCAGCTGGAATACGGAATGCGGCATTCCTTATCCACGCTCGTGGCGCCGCCCATGGTAAAGATCGTTGAGCCGTCGAGCTCAAAAACCTCACCGCGCGTCAGGCGTCGGATGGGCGAGGTGTCCGACAGACGCTGCGTCAGCCCACCGTGCCACAACTCCATGGGGCGTTCCGCCCAGTGATCGAAACGCTCGTGGTTGCCGTCGACAAACAGCACGGTGTAGGGGCGCGACTCCAGCCAAGCAATATCGGCACATTCCTCGGTAGAAAAGTCCCAGGGAAAGCCAAAGTCGCCCGCGATGATGAGATAGTCGTCGCTCGCCAGGCTATCCCCAAGCTCCCAATCGCGGAGCTTTTGCATGTCAGCGCCGCCATGAATATCGCCTGTTACATAGACCGTCATCGGATTACCACTTCCCTGTAAGTCGCTAGCCCACATTCTGCACGATCACTAAGCCAACCGTTCCAGCCCTTCCATCCCTTAGGGCTTACCCTTCGTTCTTCCATCCAAACGGGTCAAGCACCCAAAAAACCAGATCGAGCACGCCGCCGGTCATCATGGCGCCGGCAAGGGCCATGCAAACGTGCAGAGAACTGGCACTTCGGAGCACGTCGAATGGCCCCAGAACAGCCAGCAGCGCGACCGCTGCGCCGGCAAGGCACAACGCGAGGCACGGCCCCGCGTCCTTGACGCACTTCTTTGCGAGATGCTTTGCGTTGTCACTCATTGGTATCGAGCTCCTTAGAGAGTCGTTGCTTGAATTCGCGCCGCCGCGGCAGAGCAGGACGGCAGGTTAAGTGTCACATGCCGTGCGGACATCCATGGGGAAACCGCCTGCTCGACCAACCCTTGACGCCGTTTTGCACCGGCACCCCATCCCCCGCTATCGAGGTCTAATATTTTTCCCGAGAAGTGAACGGCTGTTTTTGGACCCCTGAAACAGCCGCATTTTTCGGCGGCAAAATCGTGGGATTTCAGCATTGAAACCGCGGGAAACGGCACCTTTAAAGTGTCGATGCTTCGGGGGTCCGTTTTAGCTCGTTCACTTTTCGGGAAAAGTATTAGACCTCGCTGCTAGCCATCCAAAAAGACACCTCTCCCTTCCCCACCGCCGCGCAAAAACTCATCCAACGTTAATCTTGGCTCAAGAATCGCTTAATCTATAACCTGCACTATAGAGTTCGACCAAGGGCGGGGCGGCGCCGCGCAACGCAGGCCGCCGAACGCAACGCTCGCGCCCGGGCAGATCGCCCGGCGTCGCGCCCATCGAACGAAAGGACAGGTCATGGACGACCTCGAAAAAGTTGAAACCATCCGCACCAAGTGCAACGTGAGCTACACCGATGCCAAAGCCGCGCTCGACGCCGCCGACGGCAACGTTTTGGACGCCATCATTTGGCTCGAGTCGCAGGGCAAGACGCAGACCACATCGGCGCACGCCGCCACCGAGTCCGTGCCGGTCGATGAGCCCTCGGCCGAGATGGTCGCCGCGCAGGCAGCCTACGAGAAGTCGAGCGAAAAGACCGACTTCTCCAAGAAGATGGACAGCGTGTGGGAGTACCTCAAAAAGCTCTTCCGCCTGAGCCTGGACACCAAGTTTATCGCCACGCGCCGCGATGCGATCATCCTCAACATCCCCATCCTGATCCCCATCATCGCCCTGTTTGCCTGGGGCGCTACGATTTGGCTGATGCTGATTGGCCTGTTCTTTGGCATGCGCTACCGCATCGACAGCGACGGCGACGTGCCCGGCAGCATCAACAACCTTATGAATCACGCCGCCGACGCCGCGGACGACATCAAGCAAAATCTGAACGACGACAAGTAATCGCAGACGGGGGCACACATGGCACGGATCCTGATCGTAGAGGACGAGGAGAAAATCGCCCGCTTTGTGACGCTCGAGCTGGAGCACGAGGGCTACCAGGTGGAGCACGCCGCTGACGGCCGCACCGCCGTGGACCTGGCGCTGGAGCGCGACTACGATCTGATTCTGCTCGATGTGCTGTTGCCACAGCTCAACGGCATGGAGGTCCTGCGGCGTGTCCGCAAGCACAAGGATGTGCCGGTGATTATGGTCACCGCGCGAGATGCCGTGATGGACAAGGTGGCCGGGCTCGATGCCGGCGCCGACGATTACCTGACCAAGCCGTTTGCGATTGAGGAGTTGTTCGCACGGATCCGCGTTGCGCTGAAGCGCTCGGAGGCCGTGCGGGCGGCTTCGGGCGTTGGCGGCGTTGGGGCCGGGGAGGGCGCTACGGGTGCCGCTGCGATACCCCCGGCTGGAGACTCGGCCAAGACCTCAGCCGCGCCCTCCCCCGCCGCGCTCACCGTGGGTTCGGTCGCGCTCGATCCCGACCGCCGCGAAGTCACGGTCGACGGCTCGCCCATCGTGCTGACCGCCCGCGAGTTCGACGTCCTCGCCCTGCTTATGGCACATGCCGAGACCGTGCTCACACGCGAGCGCATCGCGCACGAAGCGCTGGGCTACGAATACATGGGCGACACCAACAACGTCGACGTGCACATCGCGCATCTACGCGCCAAGATCGAGGACGCCGGCGGCGCCCGCATCATCCAAACCGTGCGCGGGGTGGGCTATGTCTGCCGCGCGTAACGCCGAGGCCAAGCGCGTCACCTCCATCGCCCGCGCCATCAACTGGAGCTATATGTGGCGCCGCCTGATGAGCTACGTTTGGCTCGACCTGCTGCTAGTAGTGATTGTGGCGGCGATCCTTGTCTATGGATACAACCAGACGCTGCCCAACGGCGCGTTTACCGCAGGATGGATCCCCAGCGCCACCGTTCGCGGCATGACGCTGACGCCCGCGCGCGGCTGGGACCTGACAACGCTCACCTATACCGTCGAGCTCGCGCGTACCACCAAGACTTTCCCCCTCGCGCAGGACCTCGTCACGCTATGGCCTCTCTACCTTGTCGTTGTGGGTTGGCAGGTCATCAGCGTGCTCAACATGCTCGGCGGCGCCCGCCGCGTGCGCCGCACCATGGCGCCGCTCAACGATCTGGCCCTGCGCGTGGACGAACTCGGCCGCATGCAACTCGCCGGCGGCAAAATGGAAACACTGGAGCAGGCCATCGAGCGCGCAAGCGTCGACTCGCCGAGCGTCACCACCGGCGACGCCGACCTGGCAAGCATCGAGGTCGCACTCAACCGCCTGCTGCGCCAGATGCAAGAGGCCAAGCTGCAGCAGATGCGCTTTGTCAACGACGCGAGCCACGAGCTGCGCACGCCCATCGCGGTGATTCAGGGCTACGTGAACATGCTCGACCGCTGGGGTAAGGACGACCCGGACGTGCTGGCGGAATCCATCGCGTCCCTCAAGGCCGAAAGCGAGCACATGCAAGAGCTTGTGGAGCAGCTGCTGTTTTTGGCGCGCGGCGATGCCGGGCGCACGGTCCTGCGGCGCGCGCATACCAACTTGGCTGCACTGGTCAGCGAGGTATGCGAAGAATCGCAGATGATCGATACCGAGCACACGTATCGGCTGGCTTCTGACGCTGCGCTTGCCAGCGACCCGCGCTGCGACGCGCCCGTCGACGTGGCGCTCATGAAGCAGGCTCTGCGCGTGATCGTGCAAAACGCCGCCAAGTACTCGGATGCGGGAACGACCGTCACATTTGGCATAACGCCGGATGCGGGCGCGGGCACGATCGACATAAGTGTTGAGGACGAGGGCATCGGCATGAACCAGGAATCCGCAGCTCACGCGTTCGAGCGGTTCTACCGTGCCGACAACGCGCGCGATGCCGGCGCACAGGGTTCGGGTCTGGGGCTTGCGATCGCCAAGTGGATCGTCGACAGCCACGGCGGCGTCATCGGTGTGACCTCGGTCGAAGGGGTCGGCAGCCGCTTTACGATTCGCCTGCCACGATAGGAAGCCCCTCGGCATAAATAAAGGGATAGGGCCACGCGGCCCTATCCCTTTTTGCCAGCTATGGCAGCTTGTGCGCTACTCGCGGCACAGGTGCACGGCGAAACCGGCGAACTCGCGCTTAAAGTACACGAGCTTGGTACCACCGTCGGGCAGCAGCGCGCGCGACTCTTCGTTGACCTCGAGCCCGCGCTCGGCAAACCACTTCTCAGCTGCATCGATGTCGTTAACGGCAAAGCCGATGTGGCCCTTGGTGCCACGACCGTTCTGCTTCATGATCTCGACCAGCGAATCGTTGAAGTACGAAACCGGGGTCTCGATGACGGGCAGGCCCATCATCGTCGAGAACAGCTCCGCGATCTCCAGGGCGTCTGCCGGGTCGGTGGCGTTAATGCCCACATGGGCAACGCGCATACCAAAGAGCTCTACCGGGTTGGCGTTCTGCTCACTCATGCAGTCAGCGCCTACTGAGCCATGACGTCGAGAACGGCCTTCTCGGCAGCGACGCGGTTCATGCCGGTCATGAAGGGCACGCCGCTCACGTACGGGCAGGTGAGGCCTTCGGGGGCAACGGTGGTGGCGATCAGCAGGTCGGCGCCCTCGTCGCAGTAGTCCTTGGCCTCGGAGATGGCGCACTGCACGATCTCGTACTTGTCGGCGTAACCGTTGGCGTCGAGCAAGGTGGCGACCTTCTGGGCAACGAGTGTGGAAGTAGCAGCGCCAGCACCGCAAGCCAAAACGATCTTCTTCATAGGTAATGTCTCCCTTCATGGTTTACTTTAGGTAAGTGTACCGCAGCGAGCGATGGCACTCAGCCTCGATGAGCTTTTATGCCAGTTTGCTTGCACGCTGCGTATAATACATCTAGTACGTGTTGTCATACCGCTCGCTTTAAGAGCGACTAAGGACTCTGAAATGCCCGATTCCCGCACCCTCTGGACCGCCGTCGTTATCATCTGCATCGCCGTGTCGGTGTTCTTTAGCGTCAAAAAACGCACCACGTTCAAGCGTCTGCAGCAGTTGATGGCCGCCAAGCAGTGGGACGAGTTCGATCGTTTGCTCGACGGCAAACTCACCAGCATGCTGTACCCGCGCTACAACCGCGACTACCTGCGTCTGAACTCCTATCTGCTGCGCGAGGACCACGAGCGCGCCAGCGAGATGTTCGACCTACTGCTGGGACTCAACCTCCCCAAGATGCAGCGCGTCGACTTGGTGATTAAGGCCTTTAACTACTATGTTGGCCAGGAGGACCGCAAAAAGTCCAAAGAGCTGTTGCACGAGATCAAGGGCTTTGAGGGCGGTCAGGCCGAGGCAGTTGCGCACGAGTGTCAGCTGATGTACGACACGATGATCCTCAAGCGCCACAACGACATTCCCGAGCTGGAGCGCATGCTCGAGGATGTCGGCGACGACCCGGTCAAGCGCTGCCGCTTGGAGTACCTGCTAGCCCTGCAGTACCAGAACAAGGGCGACGAAGCCAAGTTCCAGGAGTTCCTGGAGAAGTCGGGCCAACACTCGATGGCCGTCAACGCGTAACGGACGGCTTGTGCTAGACTTCTAGTCTCACGGGGGCGTGGCGGAATTGGCATACGCAGGAGACTTAAAATCTCTCGCCGCAAGGATTGTGGGTTCGAGTCCCACCGCCCCTACCATGTGATTGCTTGCGAGCCCGTGTTCCCCAGGGATGCGGGCTCGCTTCTTTTAGATGCCGGTGGGACTCGAACCCGCGAGGGGGCGAGCGTTAAGCGGACGCGCAGCGTCCGTAGCGAGCCGGCGAGGGCGCCGACAGGCGGCCGAAGCCGGTGCGTATTTGCGCAGCAAATGCGCGGATGTCCCACCGCCCCTACCATATGGAGCTTTCGAGCCCGTATTCCCAAGGGATGCGGGCTCGTTTCTTTTACACGCCGGTGGGGCTCTAAGTTGCGGTGGAATAGTTCCTGTTTTGATAGTTTACCAGCCCATTTAGGAACTATTCCACCGCAACTTAGGTTGGTGTTCCCACATTTTCCGATGGAAAAACGTGGTTGTCTCCCACATTTTCCGATGGAAAAACGTGGTTGTCTCCCACATTTTCCGATGGAAACTCCCAAATGGCCTTATACTAGCCGAGAGGGTTGGGAGGCAATATGCAGCGACAGCTTATGAGTGAACTTATCGCTTGGAAATCAAGGGCGAATCGCAAACCTCTCTTGCTTAAGGGAGCCCGCCAGACAGGAAAGACTTGGCTTCTTAACGAATTCGCAAGCCAGCAGTATCGAAACGTCATTCGTTTTGACTTTATGCTCGAGCCGAGCACACGCTCGCTGTTCGATGGGAACCTCGACCCCAAGCGCATCATCTCCCAGATAGAACTCCTACGTGGCCAAACCGTAACGCCGGAAGACACGCTCATCATCTTCGACGAGATCCAAGAGGCGCCACGCGGGATCACCTCGCTCAAGTACTTCAACGAGCTTGCACCCGAATACCACATCGTAGCAGCCGGTTCCTATATGGGCCTCGCGCTCCGACGCGAAAACGAGTCATTTCCCGTCGGCAAAATCGACCAGCTCACCATGCGTCCCATGGGGTTTGCTGAGTTCGTTCGTGCCGTCGACGGCAACCCGCTCGCCGACGCCATCCTTGCCGCAGACATGAACCTTCTGGCAAACGTTACCGAAAAGCTCGAGCACTTGCTCAAGGAATACCTTGTTGTCGGCGGTATGCCCGAAGTTGTCTCCGCTTTCGCCGAGACACGCGACTTCATCGAAGCCCGAAGGCTTCAACAGCAAATCATCGAGGCTTACGAATCCGATTTTGGCAAACATGCACCCGCCCGCATCGTCGAGCGCATGAGGTTGGTTTGGAAATCCCTTCCCGGCCAGCTTGCAAAGGAGAACAAGAAGTTTGTCTATGGCGCCCTTCGTCCCGGAGCGCGCGCACGCGATTTCGAGGAAAGCCTCCAGTGGCTCACGGACTACGGAATCGTTCATAAGGTGCCACGTGTTTCCGCTCTAAAGGCGCCGCTCTCGAGCTATGAAGACCTCTCGGGCTTCAAACTGTTCTGCATCGACACCGGTATCCTCGGAGCGCTCTCCGGTCTCTCTCCGGCCATCGTTCTTAACGGATCCGCTGTTTTTACCGAGTTCAAAGGTTCGCTGACCGAACAATACGTCGCGCAGGAGCTTTTGCTCCAGGACAAAACTCCCGCGTATTGGTCCTCTACCTCCGGCAATGCCGAAACCGACTTTGCCATCGACCATGCGGGAACCGTGCTTCCGCTTGAGGTCAAGGCGGCAGAGAACCTTAAAGCGAAGAGTCTGAAAATAGCCTGCGAAAAATTCAAACTCGAGCGTTGCGTGAGGAGCTCCCTGGCGGCATATAGAGACGAGGGCATGCTCATCAATATTCCGCTTTGGGAGATTGGGCAGATCGACAAGCTGGCATAGGCGCTGTGGGGACGCCCCGCAAGGACTGTCCCCAGGTGCCGGCAGAAAAGGAACGTCCCCAGGTGCCGGCTGTTGAGTTGCGGTGGAATAGGGACTGTTTGGTGCCCGAAAGGGCGATTGTAGTCCGTATTTCACCGCAAATTATTTAGAGGGTGCTGAGAGTGGGGGTCCAGGCGATGGTGGGAGTCGCGCCGTCGAGAACCTCGTTGATGGTGGCGGCCATGCCAGCGAGTAGGCTGTTCTCGCTTACGGTGAGCGTCTTGTAGCCGCCGGCTCGCATGAGCTCGCGAATCACCACGGCACCTGCCAAGATCACGCTCGCGCGCTTGGGCTGCACGCCCGGCAACGCGGCAATGCCTGCAACATCCAACGCAGACATGCGCTCGATAGCGGCCGAAATCTGCTCCATCGAAAGCTCGCGCAGGTGCACAAAGTTCGAGTCGTACGGCTCCAGTTCGTGGACCAGCGCCACGAGCGTGGTGACGGTACCGCCCACCGCGACGAGGCGCTCGGCGCGCTCAAAGTCGACAGGTAGGCCCTCAAAGTAAGCCCCGAACTGCTCGCCCGCCCATGCACCAGCGGCGACAAGTTCACTGTCCGTTGGCGGCAGCGCCGAGAAAAACCGCTCCGTCACGCGACGGCAACCGATGTCCAGCGAGCGCGTTCCCTCCAGCGCGAAGACCCCGCACTCCGGAGCGTATACGCCCGTCACGAGCTCCGTGGAGCCACCACCCGAATCAGCAACAATGATGCGCTCGCCGGCAAAGTCGTGCGCCACGCCAAAAAACGTCAGGCGCGCCTCGACCTCTCCTGGAATCACCTGCGGTTCGAGACCCAGCTCGCGCAGGCCGTCCAGCAGCAGCACGGCGTTGGACGCATCGCGCGCGGCACTCGTGCACGTGGTACAGATGCACACGGCCCCAAAGGCACGCGCCTCGTCCACAAACATGCGGCATGCGGCGAGCACGCGCTCGACCGCCGCCTCGCAAAAGCGGCCCGTCGCGTCAACGCCCTCGCCCAGATCGGTAATCTCGGTATGCTTGGACGATTCCACGATCGCCCCGGCCTCGACCTGCGCCAGCACCAGTCGCGACGACACCGTTCCCAGGTCGATCGCCGCCACCTTATATCGTTTGCAATCTGCCATTGCGGGCTCCCCTCCGGGCGCTACTCGCCTACTCGCCGCTGGACGCGACCGTCTGACCCTCGACGCCGTTAAATCCAAACAGCATGTCGAGCGCCTGGATGTACCACGGCGCGTCCTTGCCGACTTCTTCGATTTCCTTGGCAACTTCGCTGGCCTTCTTGGCGTTCGACGACTTCTGGCTCGACGAGGCATCCGAATCGCCGTCCAGGCCCTGCACTTCAATCCTCTTCTCGCCGGGCATCACCAAGCCCAGGTCCTCGGATGCCGCATCCTTGATACCCTCCTCCGAGAGCAGCTTGTCGACGCTTTTTTGCAGCCCATCATTGTATTGCTGGCGAATCTCGACCTGCTTGGTCAAGATATCGCTCGAACGCTTTGCCACGTACAGGTCGCGCACGGGGAAATACAGGCTCACGAGCACCAGGGCAACGACGATGCCGATGAATAGCCCTCGCTGAGGACCGTGGGTAAAGTCGTAGATCGCCTTGACCACCGCGTTGTCGTTGGCGTAGTGCATAAAGTCCGAGCCCGAAAAACGGTTCGAGGGCCTGCTCGACCTATCGTGCGTTTGAGCCGACGAGCGCTGAGCATGCGACGAACGTGCCGGGCGCACTGGTCCATCTGTCGAAGTATTCACTTGAGCATTGGGGCGCGAGGTACTTGTCGGGCGCTGCATGGAGCGGTCGGCGCCGGCGTAGGCGGACCCACCGAGCTGCACCGTGCGCGCACGGCGAGGCGACGGCTCACGCGAACCGGCGGAATAGTACCTGTTGTCGTAAATCTGATCCATGTGCGCCTTGTGCGGTTGAGGTTTGTTTGCGCTAAGTCCTTTAGTTATAGCACGAGCGCCCGCACCGCCTTCGCCAGCCTTTGCTCGACATAAAAAAGGCGCTGAGCCATATGGCCCAGCGCCCAATGGCGGCCATCAGAAGTGGAACGGAGCCGAGTCAACCCCGCTCCCCGCGTGCACCACTTGTTTAGCGAATGTTGTAAAACGCTGCCTTGCCGGCGTAGCGCGCACTGCCCTCGAGCTCGTCCTCGATGCGAATGAGCTGGTTGTACTTGGCGATACGGTCGCTGCGGCACGGGGCGCCCGACTTGATCTGGCCGGCGTTGACGCCCACGACCAGGTCGGCGATCGTGGAGTCCTCGGTCTCGCCGGAACGGTGGCTCACGATGCAGGCGTAACCAGCCTCCTTGGCGGTCTCGATGGCCTCGAGCGACTCGGTGAGTGTGCCGATCTGGTTGACCTTGACCAGGATCGCGTTGGCGGCGCCCAGCTCGATGCCCTTCTTGAGGCGCTCGGTGTTAGTGACGAACAGGTCGTCACCCACCAGCTGCACCTTGTTGCCAATGCGGCGGGTAAGCTCGACCCATCCGCCCCAGTCCTCCTCGGCCATGCCGTCCTCGATGGAGATGATGGGATAGGTGTCGACGAGCTTCTCCCAGTAATCGACCATCTGAGCGCTCGTATACTCAACGCCCTCGCCCTTGAGCTCGTACATGCCGGTCTCGGCGTTGTAGAACTCGGTCGAGGCCGGGTCCATGGCGTACATGAAGTCGACGCCGGGCTTAAAGCCGGCCTTCTCCACGGCCTTGGTGATGTACTCGAACGGCTCGGCATTGGTCTTGAGGTTGGGCGCAAAGCCGCCCTCGTCGCCCACGCCGCCGCCCAGGCCGGCCTCGTGCAGCACGCCCTTGAGGGTGTGGTAGACCTCGGCGCACCAACGCAGGCCCTCGGCAAAGCTCGGGGCGCCCACCGGCATGATCATGAACTCCTGGAAGTCGACGTTGTTGTCGGCATGCACGCCGCCGTTGAGGATATTCATCATAGGTGTGGGCAGCAGGTGGGCGTTGACGCCGCCCAGGTACTGGTACAGCGACAGGCCCGACGACTCGGCAGCGGCGCGGGCAACGGCCAGCGACACGCCCAGGATGGCGTTGGCACCGAGCTTGGTCTTGTTGGGGGTACCGTCCGCGGCAATCAGCGCGGCATCGACGACGCGCTGGTCGAAGGCATCGAGGCCCACGACGGCGTTAGCGCACTCGTTGTTGACATGCTCGACGGCCTGCGAAACGCCCTTGCCCAGGTAGCGGTCCTTGTCGCCATCGCGCAGCTCGCAGGCTTCAAAGGCGCCGGTCGAAGCACCCGAAGGCACCATTGCGCGGCCAAAGCTGCCGTCCTCGAGCACGACCTCGACCTCGACGGTGGGATTGCCGCGGCTGTCGAGCACCTCGCGACCGTAGACGTCCAAAATATCGCTCATGTTGTCTCCCTCTCACTTGGAAACGTAGTGGATGCAAGCGACCGGCTGACCGTGCACCGTCGGTGCGCCTCCGTAAGTTAGCCATGTCGCACTTTTTGCATTATGCCCTAAGTTAGCCGAGGGATACACTTGATTTTCGAAAAATTTAGCGGGAACGATGAGGCGTGTCAGCCCGTCGTTCCCGCAGTCTTACTCCTCCGCCTTTGCGGCATCCCACAGGTCGTTGAGGCCGTGGGTCGAAAGCTCGGCAAGATCCACGTGAGCATCGGCCGCCATCTGCTCCATCGCGGCCCAGCGACGGCGGAACTTTGCCGTGCTGGCACGAAGGGCGCTCTCGGCGTCAATGCCCTCCTTGCGCGCAACGTTGACCAGGGCAAAGAGCAGGTCGCCAAACTCCATCTCGCGCTCGGGCGAGCCGGGAGCCTCGGCCTCAAACTCGGCACGTTCCTCGGCGACCTCGTCCCACACGTCCTGGACCGTCTCCCACTCAAAGCCCACGGCAGCTGCCTTGCGCGACACCTTCTGCGCCTGCATCAGCGCCGGCAGATGCGTGGGCACGCCGTCAAGCAGGCCCTCGGGCGCAGCCTCGCCTGCCGTCACGGCCTTGTCCTTGGCGGCCTTCTCGGCAAGCTTGACCTCATCCCAAATCTTGAGTACCTCGTCGGAGTTGTCGGCATCCGCATCGCCAAACACGTGTGGGTGGCGGCGGATGAGCTTGGCGTCGATATCGCGTGCCACGTCGGCCAGCGTAAACTCGCCGGCGTCCGCCGCGATCTGCGCATGCAGCACGACCTGCATGAGAACGTCGCCCAGCTCCTCGCGTAGGTGAACCGCGTCGTCCGCCTCGATGCAGTCGAGTGCCTCGTAGGCCTCCTCGATCATGTTCTTGCCGATGCTGCGGTGCGTCTGCTCACGGTCCCACGGGCAGCCATCGGGCTGACGCAGGCGCCAGATGGTCTGCACCAGATGCTGCAGCTCGGTCGACGCGTCTACCAGCGTGGACAGATCGCGCGAGCCCTCGGCATTTTGCTGAGCCATGTGCTGCGCCATGGTTATTCCTCCTCCAGGATCACATGGCGGAACGCGCCGCCCTCGTAGATGCCGTAGCCGTGCGTACCGTCCTTGGGAATGCTCACGCTACCGGGGTTGAAGAGCCACAGGCCCGGGTGCGCGGCGCTTTCCTCGTTGACCTTGATGTGCGTGTGACCGTAGACGAGCGCGGAGCCCTCGGGCAGCGCGGGCGCGTGGTCGACGCTGTTGTGCATGCCAGCGCCAAAGACATGGCCGTGCGTCAGGAACAGCTCGCGGCCGGTCTCGTCGAACAGCGTGGCGTAGTCGGCCATGACGGGAAAGTCGAGGACCATCTGGTCGACCTCGGCATCGCAGTTGCCGCGTACCGCGATGATGCGGTCGGCCAGGGCGTTGAGCAGCGGGATCACGCGCTTGGGGGCGTAATCGCGCGGCAGGTCGTTGCGCGGACCGTGGTAGAGCAGGTCGCCCAGCAGCACGATGCGGTCGGGCTGCTCGGACTCGATGGCGGCAACCAGGCGCTCGGCCCAATATGCCGAGCCGTGGATGTCGGAGGCGATGAGGTATTTCATGGGGAGATCCTTTCGAATGGGGTTGATATGGCTAGGCGCAGGATGTCGCCACCAGCCGCGTTATTCAAATCGCAGTGCCGCGCTCTGGGCCGCCCGCATCACGCGCTGGAGCGGCACATTATGCTCGCGAGCGAGACGGGCGCAGTCCTCGTACTCGGGCGCTGCACGCTCGCTGCCGTCGGGCAGGGTGGCCACTTTAACGGACACCTCGCCCCATGGCGTCGTTACGCGCTCAAAGCGGCGTGGCAGGCAAACGCGCTCCATGACCTGGCGACGAATGCCGTTGGTCGTGGTTTCCAAAAAGATAATCGTCTGCAGGCGCTCGATATCCTCGTAGGTGCAGATTACCTGCAGCTGCCAGCCGGGGCGGCCTTTCTTGCAATAGAGGGGCAGCCAGTGCACCTCGCGGGCGCCTGCCCCGCGCAGACGGTCGGCGGCGTAGGCGAGCACCTCGGGCGACGCATCGTCGATGTCGCATTCCAGCTTGACGATGGTTTCGGGTGCATCGGTCTCGCGGGACAGCGGGGATGTACTATCGCATGGCATACGGTCCGGCTCCTTTCCGCACGGGCTCGTTTTGTTCATCCAAACGCTAGCACATCGCAGGCTGCGCGAGTGTGACGGCGCGTGATGAGCGCGATTTTCCTTGTCGACAAGAAACCGACACTCCACCGCCCCGGCCAAACATGTACATCAGCCTCCAAACATGTCATTATTTGTCGGTTTTGGAGGCTGACGTACACGTTTTGAGAGCAAGCGAGGCCGCACCACGCGCCGCGCAACCTTTCCAATCGATTTCGATCCCCGGCGTGCCCGGCGTGTTGAGAGCTGCGCCATTACAATGAAGCGGATTCGCTTGACGCAAAGGAGCCGCTATGCCCATGTGCCCGCTGGTCGATTGCCATACCCACACCTCGTTTTCGGACGGGCATGCCTCGTTTGAGGACAACGTCCGTGCCGCTGCTGCGGCCGGCTGCCGCGTCATGGTCTCGACCGACCATCTCACCCTGCCCGCCAGCATGGATGCTAACTGCGAGGTGCAGGTTACTGAGGGTGACCTCCCGGCGCATCGTCTGGCTTTTGAGGACGCTCGCAATCTTGCCGCTCAGATTGCGCCGGAGCTCACCTTTATCTACGGTTTCGAATGCGATTGGTACGAGGGCTGCGAGCCTTTGGTTGAGCGCTGGTCCCAGGGCGCCGTCGTGCGCCTGGGCAGTGTGCACTGGATTGGCAACCCAGGCGATATCATGGCCGGTGCCGCGGGTACGGCGGGAACGGAGGACGTCGCTCGTCCCGATACGCCCGATTCGCGCTGCGGCTGGATCGACGATGACACCAACCTGCACGTTTGGGAAAACCTGGGGGTACGCGGCGTGTGGGAGCGCTATGTCGATGACTGGTGCCGCGCCTGCGAGAGCCCGCTCAACTTTGATGTGATGGCTCACCCCGACCTGGTCATGCGCTTTTCGAAGGAAGGCTTTGCGCCCGATTTTGACCCCGCACCGTTTTGGCAGCAGATGGCAGAGTGCGCGCACGATACGGGCCGCCGCGTTGAGGTCTCGACGGCCGCACCGCGCAAGGGCTTGGGCGACTACTACCCCGCAACCGGTCTTTTGCGCTGCTTTGCCCATGCCGAAGTGCCGATCACCTTTGGCTCGGACGCGCACCGCGCCTGCGATATCTGCTGGAACATCCGCGAGGCCCAGGCGCACGCCTACGACTGCGGTTATCGAACCTTCGACATCCCCCACGCCACCGGCGAATGGGAATCCACGCCCCTCGCCTAGCCATCCCTTCATAAGTTGCGGTGAAATAGGGATTGTTTTGCTTGATGAAGCGCTTAAACAGTCCCTATTTCACCGCAACTTCCATGACCCCGTCACACCAACAAAGACTGTCCCAAACGACTAGTGGCGGCGGGCGTTGAGTTCGCCGGCAAGCTCGTCGAGGGTGATACCGTAGCGCTCAAGGGTTACGAGCAGGTGGTAGACCAGGTCGCCGGCCTCGTAGCGGATGTGATCGTGATCGTTATCCTTGCAGGCCATGATCACTTCGCTCGACTCCTCGGCAAGCTTCTTGAGCAGCTCGTCCTCGACGTCGGTCAGCAGACGCGCGGTATAGCTCTCCTGCGGCGATGCATCACGACGACCGTGAATCACCTCGGCGAGCCCCGTCAGCGTCTCACCGATATTTCCATCCTGAACGTTTGCGGTGCGCACACCCATGGTTCAATCCTTTCTGGTGGCCGAGCGTCTAATCGAGCGCCCGCCCTACGCGAGTTTCTTGAAGAAGCAGGTACGGTTGCCGGTATGGCAGGCCGGGCCCGGCGAGTCGACCTTGACCAGCAGCGTATCGCTATCGCAGTCGGCCCAGAGCTCCTTGACCGCTTGCATATTGCCGCTCGTCGCGCCCTTGTTCCAGAGCTCCTGGCGACTGCGGCTCCAAAACCACGTGGTGCCGGTCTTGAGCGTCAGCCCCACCGATTCCTCATTCATCCAGGCAACCATAAGCACCTCGCCGGTGTCATACTGCTGAACAACACAAGGAATCAGCCCCTTGGCGTCATATTTAAGCTCGGTAGCATTTACCACCCCAGTCATCATTCCTCCCAAGTAACAAACGAAACCCCACAGGTCGGCGAGGGTTGTCCAGGTGCCGCAGGTTGCCGCGAAAGAGGAGCGACGCGTACTTTGGTACGCGAGCGACGGTTTGAGCGGCAAGATGCGGTGCCTGGGCAAGCCGCAGCGAAGCCCGCAGCATTAGAAGTCCAACCTCACAGGAATACCCTGCGACGCCATGTATTCCTTCACCTGGCGAATGCTGAAGGTTCCAAAGTGAAAGACGCTCGCCGCCAGCACGGCATCGGCTTCGCCCTCGATCACGCCCTCGGCAAAATGCTCGAGCGTGCCCACGCCGCCGCTCGCAATCACCGGGATCGGCACCGCGCGCGCCACGGCACGGGTGAGTGCCAGGTCAAAGCCGGCCTTGGTGCCGTCGCGATCCATGCTGGTGAGCAAGATCTCGCCGGCGCCGCGACGAGCCGCTTCCTCGGCCCACGCCACCGCGTCGATACCCGTGGCGTTGCGGCCTCCTGCGGTAAAGACCTCCCACTTGTCGGCACCGGATGCGCCGGGCAAACCGACGCGCTTGGCATCGATCGCCACGACCACGGCCTGGCTGCCAAACGCCGCGGCAGCCTGGCTAATCAACGACGGGTCGCGCACGGCCGCCGAGTTGAGCGACACCTTGTCGGCACCGGCGGCAACCATGGTGCGCATGCCCGCCAGATCGCGAAAGCCGCCGCCCACGGTATAGGGAATAGCGAGCTCCTCGGCCGCATGCGCCGCCATCTCGATGGTCGTCGCGCGGTTGTCGCTCGTGGCGGTAATGTCCAAAAATACGACCTCGTCCGCACCCTCGCGGTCGTAGGCGCGCGCCAGCTCCACCGGATCGCCCGCATCGCGCAGACTCACAAAGTTGACGCCCTTGACCACACGGCCGTCCTTAACATCCAGACAGGGAATCACGCGTTTGGTAAGCATAGGCTACTCTTCCCCTCGGACGGCGGCCAGCGCCTGGACCAGCGTAAAGTTGCCCTCGTAGAGCGCGCGACCGGTAATGGCACCTTCAATCGCGCCCTCACCCACCGCGGCCAGCGCACGGATGTCGTCGAGCGTCGAGATGCCGCCCGAAGCCACGACGGGAAAGCCCGCGACCTCGGCCACATGGCGATACGCCGCCACATCGATGCCCGTTTGCATGCCATCGCGCGCGATGTCGGTATACACCAGATGCTTAAAGCCCAGCTCGGAAAGCTGCGCCACGGCATCGTCGAGCGCCACGCCCGCGCCGTCGCGCCAGCCGTTCACCCTGACCTGGCCGTCGCGCGCGGCAATGTCAGCCACCAGCAGCTCGCCAAAGCCTTGGGCTGCCACCTCGGCAAAACCCGGCTCGGTCACCAGCACGGTGCCCAGCGCGATGCGGCGCGCACCGTAGCCGGCCAACTCGTCGATACGCGCGAGCGAGCGGACGCCGCCGCCCACGTCCACGGACAGACCGTCGACGCCGCAGATGGCCTTAATCGCCGCTGAGTTGGCAGCGCATGCGTCCTCGTCCTCGCCAAAGGCAGCGGACAGGTCGACGACGTGCACCCAGCTTGCACCCTGCTCGGCAAACGAGCGGGCAACGGCCACGGGGTCGTCGGAATACACCTTGCAGCGGCTGCGGTCACCGCGCTCCAGGCGCACGACCTTGCCGCCGATCAGATCGATTGCGGGAAACAGGATCATCGGCCACCCTCCTCGACGATGCTCACGAAGTTCTTAAGGATGCGCTGACCCAGCGCGGAGGATTTCTCGGGATGGAACTGGCAGCCCCACACGTTGCCATGGCGCACGATGCACGGGAAGCTCCGCGTATAGTGCGTGAGCGCCAGCACATCGGCGGCATCGGCGTCGTCGGCCACCGCATAGCTGTGGGTGAAATACATGTTGGCACCCTCAGCAAAACCGGCAAGCAGCGGATCTGCCGCACCGGCGGACGTCATGTGCACCTGGTCCCAGCCCACGTGCGGCACCTTCAGGCGGCTCGACTCCAAGCGCGTGCACGAACCGCGCATAATACCCAGGCCATCGACCCATGGACCACCATCCTGCTCGGAGGCGCTGCCGTCGGCGACCACGCCCTCGTCCGCAGGCACGCCCTCGTTGCCGCGCTCAAAAAACAGCTGAAGCCCCAGGCAGATGCCGAGCAGCGGAATCCCGGCGGCGACGGCATCGAGCACGGCCGCCTCCTCGCCGCTCCGACGCATAAAGGCAATCGCGTCATAGAACGCGCCCACGCCCGGGATGACCAGGCCGTCGGCATTGCGGATCTGCTCCGGATCGTCCGACGTGCAGGCGGCGGCACCGGCGCGCGCAAGCCCGCGCACAACGCTCGACAAGTTGCCCTTGTGGTAGTCGACCACCACGATCTTCGGTTCGCCCACGCGACCCTCCTCTTCCCATCATCCAAAGCCACCACGAAGGTGCCTGTCCCCTTTGTGGTGGTATTTGCCTTTGTGGCGGTTACAGCGAGCCCTTGGTGCTGGGGATGCCTTGCACGCGGGGATCGAGCTCGCAGGCGCGGCGCATCGTGCGGCCCACGGCCTTAAAGGCGGCCTCGATAATGTGATGCGAGTTGCCGCCCGCCAGCTCGCGCACGTGCAGCGTGAGCTTGGCATCGCGCGCAAAGGCATAGAAGAACTCAACGGCCAGCTCGGTATCGAAGCTGCCCACGCGCTCAGTCGGCACGGGCAGCTCGCAATAGGCCTGCCCGCGGCCCGAGATATCCACGGCGGCCATCACGAGCGTCTCGTCCATGGCGATCGCCGCGTCGGCAAAGCGCGTAATACCCGCCTTGTCGCTCAGCGCCTGGCAAAACGCCTCGCCCAGCACAATGCCCGTGTCCTCGACGGTGTGATGCGCATCGACCTCAACGTCGCCTACCGCATGCACCGTCAAATCAAACAGGCCATGGCGGCCAAAGGCGTTGAGCATGTGGTCGAAAAACGGCACGCCGGTCGAGATATCGCACGTACCGGTTCCGTCCAGGTCGAGCTTTACGACAATGTCGGTCTCCCCCGTCTTGCGGGTCACCTCGGCATAACGGCCCATCTACATCTCCTCCTTCACCAGCGCGGCAAACGCAGCCAGCACCTCGTCGTTTTCCTGCGGGGTACCCACGGTAATGCGCAGACAGTCCGCAAGCCCCGGCGCGTAGCTAAAGTCGCGCACCAAAATCGAATACTCGTCGCGCAGACGCTCACGCACGCGCGTGGCGTGCGGCGTACGCACAAGCACGAAGTTCGCCGCGCTCGGCCATGCCTCCACGGGCATGCCCTCGGCAGCCATCGCGCGCAGGGCGCACAGCTCGCGCTCGCGCTCGGATGCGACCTGTGCCACCACGGGCGCGTACGCATCGCGGGCACGCACGCAGGCAAGCGCGGCGGCCTGGCTCAGCACGTTAACCGAGTAGATCTGGCGAATCGCCGCGAACACGTCGATGACCTCCGGTGCCGCGATCACGTAACCCAAACGCGTTCCGGCGGCGCCAAACGCCTTGGACAGCGTATGCAGAATCACCAGGTTGGGATGCTCGGCGATAAGTCCCTGCGCCGTGGTGGCCGCGCCAAACGAATCGTCGGCAAACTCAACGTAGGCCTCGTCGACCATGACCATGCCGGGGCACGCATCGCACAGCGCCGCGACAAAGTCGAGTGGCGCCACGTCGCCCGTGGGGTTATTGGGCGAGGTCACGATCGCCAGGTTGCACTCGGGCGCCGCTGCGAGCACATCTGCCTGGTCGAGCTCAAAGGTCGCGGGGTCGCGCCACACGTCGCGCACCTCGGTCTGGCAGAGCGACGCAAAGAACGCGTACTCGCTAAAGCACGGCGGGCAGTTGAGCAGGGTCCGTCCCGCGCCGCCAAACGCCAGCAGGTAGTTATAGAGCAGCTCGTCACCGCCATTACCCACGCAGACATTCTCGCGCGTCACGCCATGCCAAGCGGCAAGCTCGTCGCGCAGGTCACAGGACATGGGATCGGGATAGCGGTTGAGCGGCGTGGCAACCAGGGCCGCGTCGATCGCCTCGCGCACGCCAGCCGGCACGGGATAGGTGTTCTCGTTGGCCGAAAGGCTGATGCGCGTGGGCGTAAAGTTGGGATCGTAGGGCTCAATACCGGCCAGGTAAGGCTGGACGAGCCCCTTCATGCGGGGCGTCAGCTCGGCCATATTAGGCCTCCTCGACGACCGCGCCAGCGGCACCGCGCGCAGCCGCCAGGTCCACACCCTCGGCAACCGTCGCCACGGCATCTCCCGGCCAGGCGACCTTGGTCAGATCGGCCGCGGCCAGCGACGCGGCACTCACGGCATCCTCGCCCTGCTCCAGCACGCGGCGACGCAGCGCGGCGGATAGCGCGTGCGCCCACAGTCCCTCGGCCTCGGCCAGGCGCTGCGTAGCGGGAGCGTCGGAGAGCAGGCCCTCGGGTGTATAGCAAATGACGCTCGAGCGCTTGACGAACTCTTCGACCGAAAGCGGGTTGGAGAACATGGCCGTGCCGCCGGTCGGCAGCGTGTGGTTGGGGCCGGCAACGTAATCGCCAAGCGGCTCGGAGCTCCAAGCGCCCACAAAGATGGCGCCGGCGTTGCGAATGCCGCCAAGCAGGCCCATCGCATCCTTGCAGTGCAGCTCCAGGTGCTCGGGAGCCACGGTGTTCACCGCCTCGACGGCGGCAGCCATGTCGGCGGCCACCACGATGGCGCCCTCGTTATCGAGCGAGGCGCGCGTGATCTCGGCACGCGGCGACTGCGCCACCAGGATGTCGATACCCACCTCGACCTCGTGCGCAAACTGCTCGTCGCAGGTCACCAGATAGCAGGCTGCCAGCGGATCGTGCTCGGCCTGAGCCATCAGGTCGGCCGCGACCACCATAGGCTTGGCCGTGGCATCGGCCAGCACACAGACCTCGGAGGGGCCAGCGACCATATCGATTCCCACGTCGCCGGAGACAATCTGCTTGGCCGCGGCAACAAAGGCGTTGCCCGGACCGGTGATTTTGTCGACGCGCGGAATGGTCTCGGTACCGTATGCCAGCGCGGCCACGGCCTGAGCGCCGCCCACCATATAGATCTCGTCCACGCCGCCGAGCTTGGCCGCCGCGAGCGTGTAGGGGCTGATCAGGCCATCCTTTTGCGGCGGAGTCACCATGACCACGCGTTTGACGCCGGCCACCTTGGCGGGAATGGCGTTCATGAGCACCGTGGAGGGATACTGCGCACGACCGCCCGGCACGTAGATGCCGGCCGCAGCGAGCGGGGTCACCTTAACACCGAGCATCGTGCCGTCCGGGCGCGTGGTAAACCAACTCTGCTCGACCTCGCGCTGATGGAACTCTCGAATCTGGCGTGCAGCCTTCTCGAGCGCGGCGACAAAGGCCGGATCGAGACCTTCAAGCGCGGCATCAATCTGCTCCTGCGGCAGACGGAAGCTCTGCAGCTCAACACCATCAAAACGCCGACAGTAATCGCGCACCACGGCATCGCCGTTGGCACGCACGTTGGCCACGATATCGCGGGCGGCGTCGACGATGTTTTGCGGCAGCACGCCCTTGCGGTTGAGCTGGTTGGTAACGAGGCGCTCACCGGGGGCAAGCTTGATGGTCTTCATATCGGTATCCCCTATCGGTCGAGGTTGTGTTCGAAAAACGAAAGGCCGGGCGGCGGCGCCAACCGGTCCGCAGCCCGTACGTTGGGGCGCCCGTGCGTGGTCGCGCTATTGTGCCGAGCCCGCGACGGGCTCAAAATGCTTGTCCTTCACGGCTGCCGCCAAGCGATCGGCCAGATTGCGTACGCGCGGATCCAAGCGCGCGGCGCCCGGGTTGACAAAGAAGCGGGCCGTGCAGTCCATGATGCGGCCGGTGATGACCAGGTCGTTGTCGCGCAGTGTGGCGCCCGTGGCGGTAATGTCCACGATGCGATCGGTCATGCCGACAATGGGGCCCAGCTCGATGTTGCCGTGCAGCGAAACGATGTCGGCGTTCACGCCGCGCTCGGCATACCAGGCACTCGCGATGCGAGGGTACTTGGTTGCCACGCGAAGCGAACCGCGGCGGGCATAGTTGCGCTCGGCCCGGCCGGCGCGCCACGCGGGCTCCGCCTCGATAAAGGTGCACAGGCCGTAGCCCAGATCGACCAGCTGCAGTAGGTTGAGGTCTGCCTCGATAAGCGAGTCCCGGCCGCAGATGCCGCAATCGGCACCGCCGCAGCCCACAAAGGCGGGCGCATCGCTGGGACGCACGATGACAAACTCGATATCGCCGACCGTGCCCTCGCCGGCACGCGCGTCGCGACCGCGCACGATCAGGTGACGACCGGGGTCACGCAGTTCAGAGACGTCCAGACCCGCGGCCTCGAGCACGTCGAGCGTATCGGCCTTAAGCGAGCCCTTGGGCACGGCGATGCGCAGCGGACCCTCGGCGCCACGGCCCGCGGCGTGATCACCATCGGAAGCGGCTTCCTCGGCCGAGGTACGCGCGGCCTCCAGACGCTCGAGCGAAAAGGCGAAGCCCGCCGCCGGCACCTCGATACCGTCGCCAAACGCACCGGTAAAGATGGAGTCGTAGCGTCCGCCCGAACCGACCGGATCGGGCAGGCCGCCGGCATAGGCCTTAAAGACCAGACCCGTGTAGTAATCAAAAGAATTCATGATGGAGAAGTCGAAGGACAGCACCTGGGCGTCCTCGGGAGCCAGGCCCTCGACCAGGGCACGCAGCTCGCGCGTCAGCGGCGCGACGATGCCGGCAGCCTCCAGCAGCGCATCCACGCGGTCGAGCACCTCGGCACCACCGTGCAGGCGCGGCAGCTCGCTAATGGCGGCCTTGACGACATCGGACTCGGCGCTGGCAGCCACGCGGGCATCGAGGCCCACAAAGTCGTTGGCGTGCACGCAGCGCAGGGCCTCGGTAGCCAGCTCGCGATTCTCGCATACCGCGAGCAGCTCCTTAAACGGACGCACGCTGCCTGCGATAATGCGCGCATCGGGAAGTGCCAGCTCGCGCACGGCCTCGGCGACCAGCGAGACAATCTCGACATCGCCCGAGGTATCGCCCGCGCCGATAAGCTCAAAGCCCAACTGCGTAAACTGGCGCGAACCACCGGCATTGCGCTGACACTCGCGAACCACCGGCGCCTCGTAACGTAAGCGCAGAGGCAAGTCGGCAGCGCGCATACGGGTCGAAACCAAGCGCACGATCGGCAGCGTGTTGTCGGGACGGACCACCAGCAGGCGACCGTCATCATCAAAGAGCTTAAACGGCGTGTCCGCAATGCGGCCGCCTTCCTCGAGCGAACCCTTGTCCTCGAGTAGCGGCGTCTCGACCGGAAGGTAATGATGCTCCCTAAAGCAGCCCTTCACCGTACATGCGATCTCTTCGCGCGCCTGAGCCTCCTCGGGCAATATGTCCCAGAATCCCCACGGTGTGGCCGTCATCTGGTGAGCCTCCTCATGCTGTGCTTCGTATAGAGCAGAAGACCGGCATAGCTCCGCCGGTCTTCTGGGTACTTTAGCATACTAGAGTGTTTGCGGGGAAAATCGTCCTTTCCGGCTCACAGCGTATTCATTTGGAAACATAGGGGAAAGCGCGTCCCGCCCGCCAGCCAAAAACTGGGATGCGGTTTCCGGTTGAAGTCCTCAGCGGAAAGTGTGTCCCATTCTGAGCGCCTGTTCTGGGATGTGCTTTCCGCCAGAAGCCTCAAGCGGAAAGCACGTCCTGTTTCTCAAAAAGCGTCAAACGCCAACTCGGCGCCCTGTCCCACTTAGGCGCCAATTGCGCGTCGGTACTCCGCCATAACCTGAGCGTCGGCTGCCGCGGGATTGGCGAAATAGCGCCAATCATAGGTCTCGGCCGAAACAACTCCGCGATAGCCGCGCGCCACCAGCCTATCCAGGTCGGCGCGCATATCGCGGTCGCCGTCACCCCAAGCAAGATGCGTCGTGCCGTCTGCCGCAACATCGACAAAATGCACGTGGGCGACATCATCGCCAAGCAGATCGAAATAATCGTCGATGGTATCCCCTGCCACCGCCATAGCGCCCAAATCCAGACACGCCTTAAGTGCCGGATGATCAACTGCCTCGATCATGCGCTTCGTGTCGGCCGCCGAGTTCACAATCATCGACTCAACCGGCTGTAGGGCCTCGAGCACCAGTCGCACGCCGCGCTCTCCCGCATGCTCGGCAATCGCACGCAGCATCGAGGCGCTGCGACCCCACGCGTCCTCGATCGGCTCGTTCAAAAATGCCCAGCCGCTCGAGACCATGACCTGCTCGGCTCCAAGTTCCGCCGCGATATCTACAACGTTCTTAAAGTACGCGAGCGTGCGGGCACGCGCCTCATTCCCGCGCGCCGCGATATTCCACGGCTTGGGGTTGTTCTGTTCGGGACAAAGCCCCACAATCCGAACCCCATACCGCTGCGACAGCTCCCGTACCCGCTCGAGCGAATCGTATCCATGGCAATCGACATACAGATGCATCGCCCCGGTCCAAAGCTCGCAACACGTGTAGCCCGAAGCCGACGCCGAAGAAAAGAACTCCTCAAGATCAAAGTAGCGATGGCTGATATTCATAACGGCAAGCTGGGGGTAGCTCATAATTACTCTCCAACCCAAACGGGGCCCCGTTCCATATAGGAGCGGGGCCCAATTACACAAACGTTATTTGCTCTTAGTAATCGAACTGGTGATAGTAACGACGGTAGTTGAGGTTGTGTTTGGTGACCGTCTCGTAGTAAGCGGCAAGGCGATCGGTAATCAGCGAGGAGAGGATCCACGGAGACACGATGACGCGGAACTCGTCGTCAAGGCCGGGGATCGCGAACTCGGCGGTGTCGA
>CABVDH010000016.1 GCA_902497065.1 uncultured Collinsella sp.
TAAAGCCTCCGGCAACGGGGGCTTTTCTTTTATGGCAACACCGCATGGATTCGAATCTCAGTCGAGGCGCGAGCGTCTTAATCATCACTTCGTAAAATTTTTCCAAATTGTCGCTTGACCCATCGAGGGGTCACGTGCATAATAATCCGTGCGTCGCGGCGTTACCTCAGCTGGATAGAGGGTCTGACTACGAATCAGAACGTCATAGGTTCGAATCCTATACGCCGCACCAACTGAGTTTTAAGCCTCCGGAAACGGGGGCTTTTTTATATCGCGATGCGTCGAAGATCGCATCAAGTGATTAAAATGAGTAAAAATCAAATTCAATAACTTTTTTTGAAAAACGCTTGACGATTATTCAGTCCATGTGCATAATAATCAACAAGTCGCGGCGTTACCTCAGCTGGATAGAGGGTCTGACTACGAATCAGAACGTCATAGGTTCGAATCCTATACGCCGCACCATTTGAGATTAAAGCTCCCGGCAACGGGGGCTTTTCTTTTGCGCCAGCTTGAGTGCTTTCGTCCAAAGGGACGATTTCCTGTCGACTCGTGTAAGATTCCGAGTAGATGTCGCGACTTATTCGCGACCACTCCTTCTTCAAGCGACCGATCAGGGTGATATTTCGTGGCAGAGCGTCCGACATACAAGCTCAGGTTTCTCGATCCCAAAAAGCGCTTTCCGGCCATGCCCGAGCAGCCTGCGGGACGCTCGTATGGCGTGGTTTGGAAGCTCTTTGGCGAGGACCCGCATGAATCATGCTATGTCGTCGAATTCGTCGGCAAAAGCCATGTGTCGCTTTTGGGCTACGTGAGCGTTTCGGGTGAGGTCTATAAGGTGGACCGTCCCGTTAACGAGATGTCGCTGCCCGACGATCCCGACATGCAACTGATTCTCGACGAGTCCGATTCCAACATCGGTGAGATTGCGGTCAGGGGTGCCGATGGGACGATGCGCTCCCGGGCGCGAGTCATCGGCTCTCCCGAAGGAACCATGCGCGAACAATCCGATCGCGAGACGTGGAATTCGACGCGCAGCCTTCGCTACGGCGAGTTCATGGCCTCGATGTTCTTGCGTTACGTGATATTCGCCGATTCTGAAAACTCCATCTCAAGCACGGCAAACGGTGACGGCCTCGACGAGGGCATGAAAAATGCCGTCGACAAGATCAAACTTGTAAAACTCCCCGAGCCGGTTGAGGTACTGCTGGGTTTTGATTCCACGCCGCTGCCCGATGCAATTGAAACGTTGCTCTACCGCATTGACCATACAGATAATCCAAGTGGCATTGAGCGCTATGCCGCCGCTTTGATGGGCGAAGTTAATCTGCCACGCCTGCGCACCATAGCGGCTAAAACCGAAATGAGCCTGGCGCGCATCGATCGCTCGAGGCTCTTCTATCTCAATTTTGACCGTAGCCTGCTGGACCAGGACGAGATCGATACCCTGCTTGCCGTCGAGTGCCGCCTGAACCGCCTATCGGGCATCCTTGAGCGTATTGGAGCAGGGTTGGGCCCCGTTGCCTCGTCGCCAAGCTTTGAGGGCTGCTCGCTCTTCGACCTATGGCATATCAGCAAGACGACAAACGACGTTCCTCGCTTGCTCGAAACGCTGTCGAATGACAACCCGTGGGCCAAGCCGGGGACGGTTGCGTGCCAGCCGGGTGGAGAGTGGGACGTTCGCACCCGCTTTGCACGTATCGTAGAAGCGCTCAACGTGGTCACGCGGCTCGATTACACCTATCGAGCGAACGTCGCCGAGGGCATCATGCTGGTGCGATTTGGCCGCACGGTTGTCGATGCTATGCCGCGGCGCGAATACGATGCTCAAGATGACGCCTGGCGCGAGGTAGATGAGCCTAAGCGCGCAGCATGGGCCACCGAGCACGATGCGCGTATTGCGCTTACACTCGCGGCGGCTTGCTTTGCTTCGGGTGCTCGCATCACACGCTGCTACGTGCAGATTGCGGCTCCCGACGGCGAGCAGGGCGAGCGCGTTGTTAAAACGTACTCCTTTGGCCGTGCGGCTTATCTGGCCGATTGCGTTTCTGTCGCCAAGGATCTTGAGAGCATGGATATGGACGACATGCCCTGCAAGCATTTGCTCGAGGCATATGAGGCAGATGCGCCGGACATGATTGAGCCTGCAGAGGTTCACGCCCGACCACGCGATGACCATCGTCCATTGCCGCCTGCGCTTCGCGATCTGCTGCTCGCTGATACGGCTGACGAGCTTGAGGTCATGGAGGAGGACAACGATCCGTATGTCGCCCGTGTCGTCGAGCTGCGCGAGCAATCCAAAGTTGACCGAGCCGGTGCTTTCGAGGGCTTTTCTCGCCTTGTCGAGGAGCTGGAAGCCAAGTGTACTGTTGCTGAGCTTTTGGCGACGGGCCCAGTGCAGACCCAGTTCTGCGACAACCAGCTGGTGCGCATGGTGCTGCCGGTGATGGAGGAGGACCGTTCCGTGCGTATCCTTCGCGCTCCCGATGCGCTGTATTTTGCCCAGCACGAGATTTGCAGCTTTTACGCCGAACAAGAGGACTTTGAGCGTGCGCTGCCCGAGGTGCGCCGTCTCTACGACTTGGCGCGCTCGTCCATGCAGTCTCACTTTGCCCTGATTAACGTGTTAGCACGCCTGGAGCGTTATGACGAGATTATCGAGGTAGCGCGTCACGGCCTGCGCATTGCCAGCGACCGGCCTTCGATCGGTTACCTGTTCTATCGCCTGGCATTCGCCTACTGGAACTGCGACCAGCTCGAGCTGGCGCTGGCATGTTATCGCCTGGTGCCGCGCGGCGAGGAGTCGGGCGGCAGTGCGCAGGAGGAAATGCAGGGCCTTATGAACGAGATGGGCGTCATCAAACCGCCCACGTTTGAGGAGGCTGTCGAGACCATCCACAAGGCAGGTCTTGAGCTGCCGCCGGTGCCCGCCGTGACCAATCAACTCGCGGATGCCGCCGTGCAACTCGTCGACAACGGCTTCTTTTTCTTGGCGCGCGGCTGCATCTATCAAATGTGGCGCACCATGGGTAACGATGAGCTCGGCTCCCTCAACCGCTCGCTGGGGTAGGCGAAGCCTCCAAGGAGGAAAGGATGCTAGGCAATTAGAAAATTTCCTCTTGCCCATCCTTGGCTGTTTGGTTACTATAGAACGGCTGTTACGGAGAGCTGACCGAGAGGCCGAAGGTGCTCGCCTGCTAAGCGAGTATGCCCCAAAAGGGCATCTGGGGTTCGAATCCCCAGCTCTCCGCCAGTTTAACTTTAAAGAAGGGTCCCATCGGGGGCCCTTTTTTATTATCGAGAAAGGGCGCTGGGGATTCGAACCCTCAAAAAAAGGAGGCATCCTTTCGGACACCTCCTTTCAGCGAGTGTATTGTTCTTCGACCTTACACCTCGGGTGCCTTGGCTACGGTCTCGCTCTCGGCTGTGAGCGGGCGGTTGTCGATGCGGCGGCCCAGGCGGTCGAGCTTCACAAGGAGCCACTCAATGGGATTCGGCCCCGAGCCTTCCTCGTCGGCAACCAAATCCACGACGGCAATCTTGGTGCCGTCCTGCTTGAGCGTAACGCTGCCCACCTTGTCGCCCACATGCACCGTGCCCGAAAGATCGTCGTAGCTAACCTTTTCGGTCACCTCGCCGGCAAGGGAAAACACGGTCGCTTGCGCCGTGGGGTCGGCGAGCGTGGCGTCGATCGTCTTGTCCGTCCAATCTGTCTGGCTAATGCGTGCCATAAGCGGGTTGCCGTTGGCGGTCTTTTCCTGCGTGTTGGCGATCGCGACCGTGACCTTGTGGCCGTAGTACCAATTGGCAAGGGTTGCGGTATCGGTAAAGCGCTGATCGGTGGTGGTGGAGTTCAAAATAACGGTGTAGATCTCGTCGCCATCGCGGTTGTAGGCGCTCGTAAAGCAATAGCCCGCGTCGTCGGTGGTGCCGGTCTTGCCGCCGATGTTGCCATCTTGGCCCAGCAAATAGTTATGCGTGTCCATGGAATGCGAATGGTCGGTGCCGTCGGCGCCCGTGACCTCGATCCAGGAATCCTCGCTCGCTACGACCTCGCGGATCGTGTCGTTTTTCATGGCCTCCTGCATCATCAGCGCCACGTCATGTGCGGTTGAGTGCATATCGCCAGCCCACTCATCAAAGTCCAGACCATGCGGGTTTTCAAAAAGCGTACCGGTACAGCCGAGCTTCTTAGCGCGCTCGTTCATGGCCTTCACAAAGGTGGCCTCGGCGTCTTTGGTCTTAGGGTCGATCTTCTTGCCCACATATTCGGCGAGCACGATGGCGGCGTCGTTGCCCGAGGGAATCATCAGGCCGCGCAGCGCCTGCTCCACGGTAAGCTTGTCGCCTTCGAGCAAGCCGGCGGTCGAATTGCCCACGGTGGCTGCGGCGTTGCTCACCGTGACCTTCTCGTCCATCTTGCAATTCTCGACGGTTAGGATTGCGGTCATGACCTTGGTGATCGAGGCAATTTTGACCTGCTCATCGGCGTCGCGGGCATAGTAGACGGTGCCGTCTTTGCCCATGACGAGGGCATTGGTCGCATCGATATCGGGCAGGTTTTCGGCCGTGATGCCGCGCTCATCGGCGGTTTTGCCGCAAACATTGTCGGTCGTGAGCACTTGGGCGCCGGCGACGGTGGGCGCGCCAGCGGCAAGGGCGATAGCGCAGACAAAGCCGGCGGCAAGCTGGGCTGAGCGCTTTGCAAAAGAGGTGAGGGACTTCACGGATTTCGCTTTCGACGGGATGGTCTCTTCTGGAACTAGAGTATATCGTTTGCCGGCGTCGGCGATCATCGCGTGCGTGCGTGGCCCACATCCGCGCCCGAACGGGCGCAAGGGTGCTTAAGGCCGACTTAATCACCCACGCTTGTTGTGTGTGACGGGCGCCCCCTCGGGCATAATGGAGCGCGAGAGGAGCACGCATGAACGAGCGCATTTTGGTAGTTGATGACGAGAAGGCCATCGCCGACTTGGTTGGTATCTACCTTACAAAAGAGGGCTTTGATGTCCAGATTGCCTATAGCGGGGCCGATGCTGCCAAGGCAATCTTGGAGCAGGAGTTCGATCTGGCGCTGCTGGATGTCATGCTGCCCGATATCGATGGCTTTGAGCTGCTGCGTACGATCCGTTCCAGCCATACCTATCCCGTGATCATGCTGACGGCGCGCGATGCCCAGCAAGACAAGATCGAGGGCCTTTCGCTTGGCGCGGACGATTACGTGGTTAAGCCGTTTCGTCCTCTGGAGCTCATCGCGCGCGTGCACGCTCAGCTTCGCCGCTACACCAGCTACGGTAGCCGTGCACAGGCGGCCGAGTCGCCGACCATTCAGCTCGACGGCCTCGAGATCAACCGCGATGCTCGTTCCGTAACGGTGGACGGTTCACCGGTGCGCCTCACACCCACCGAGTATTCAATCTTGCTGTATCTGGTCGAGCATCGCGGCAGCGTGGTGGCCGTGGAGGACCTGTTCCGCGCGGTATGGAACGAGGACTTTATGCCCGGCTCCAACAATACGGTGATGGTGCACATTCGCCACTTGCGCGAAAAGATCGGCGACGACGCACAAAAGCCGCGCTTTATCAAAAACGTCTGGGGCGTCGGCTACATCATCGAATAACGCTTTTCGCTTGTGAGGATCTTGATATGACAAAAGACGATAGGCAAGCGTTCGAGGTGCCCGATCGACTCTTTGAATACGTGAGGTCAGTCGTTGACAACCGTGCGCTTGCAACGGTGCTGCTCTTTTTGCTGAGCCTGCTGCTGATTGGCATCGACAACATCGCCGGAATCTTGGCGGTGCTGCTTATCGGCTTTTTGCTAATCGATCGATTTGAAATTGTGCGTCGGTGCGTGGTGATCGGCGGTGCCGCGTGGGCCATGACGTTGGCGATTGGCGCCATGGCGCTCGGCGGCATCGAAGGGCCGGTGCTGTTCGATGCCGGCTTTGTATTCAACATGCTTGGCTTTGTGCTGGCGCTTGCCGCGTGCGTGCTGTTCTTGTGTGGCCGCGCCCTGTACTACCAGGGCTACGAACAGGGCGAGCAGCATGCCGATTGTGTGCTGGCCGCTCGTATTCAAGATCGCCTGATCGATCACCCCGACACCTGGGACAACATCGACGGCGACTTCTTGGAGGTCGAGGGCGCCCTTAACCGCGTGCGTGACCGTGAGCGCAAGGTGCAGCAAGCTCTGCGTGACGAGTCGCATCGCAAGGACGATCTGGTCACGTACTTGGCACATGACCTACGCACCCCGCTTGCCAGTGTGGTGGGCTATCTTTCGCTGCTGCAAGAGGCTCCTGAGCTGCCGGTTGAGCAACGTGCGCACTTTACGGGCGTGGCTCTCGACAAGGCGCACCGGCTCGATGCACTCATCGAAGAGTTCTTCGATATCACGCGCTTTGACTTCCACGATATCGTGCTCACGCGCGGCTATGTTGATCTGGGGTTGCTGCTGGCTCAGGTGGCTGACGAGTTCTATCCCATCCTCAACGAGCAGCATAAGGAAGCCCAAGTTGATATTCGCGAGGACCTGACGGTGCTCGTGGATGGCGACAAGATGGCTCGCGTGTTCAACAACATCATGAAAAACGCCGTCGCCTATAGCTATGAGGGCTCGACTATCACGATTGAGGCCGGGCGCCAAGACGATGGCGGCGTGCGCGTTCGCTTTATCAATCAGGGCGATCCTATCCCTGCGGCTAAGCTCAAGGTGATCTTTGAGAAGTTCTATCGCCTGGATGCGGCGCGTGCGACCAATCGCGGCGGCGCTGGACTGGGGCTTGCCATCGCCAAGGAGATCGTATGCGCGCACGGCGGTACCGTTGCATGTGAATCGACGCCCGAACACACGATATTCACCATCGAGCTGCCCGCCGCATAGCCAGCGTGCCCTTACAAACACTTGACAATGCGCTCACGTGCATATGAGCCGCGATTTCTACTATCGATACTGCTGAATTGATATCGATGTGGAGGTATGCGGTATGACGGCTGCTGCGGCTGTGGAGCCCACGGAGCTTGAAGAACTCATGGAAGCGCAGGCCGAGGCCGCGCACGAGCGCGAGGTTGGGGATGCGACTCGCCCCACGGCAGAGGATCTTGCCGCCTCGCCGACGCGCATCGACGTCGAGGGCCTCGACCTGTTCTATGGCGACCATCATGCGCTCAAGGACGTGAATATCAAGATCCGCGACAAGCAGATCACCTCGTTTATCGGGCCTTCGGGCTGCGGAAAGTCCACGTTGCTGCGCTGCTTTAACCGCATGAACGACGGCATCAAGGATTGCCGTATCGAGGGCAAGATTGCGCTCGATGGTCAAGATATCCTGGGCGATTACGACATCTGCCGTTTGCGCCAGCGCGTGGGCATGGTGTTTCAGCGCCCCAACCCGTTTCCCATGAGCATCTACGACAACGTCGCCTATGGGCCGCGCGGTATGGGTGTGCGCGACCGCGTCGTGCTCGACGAGCTGGTCGAAGACTCCCTGCGACGCGCCGCCCTGTGGGACGAGGTCAAGGACAAGCTCAAGGAATCGGGTCTGGGTCTTTCGGGCGGCCAGCAGCAGCGTCTGTGCATCGCCCGTGCGCTGGCCGTGCAGCCCGACATTCTGCTGATGGACGAACCGACCTCGGCGCTCGACCCCGTATCGACGCTCGTGGTGGAGCAGCTGGCCTGCGAGCTCAGGGAGACCTGCACGCTGGTGGTCGTTACGCACAACATGCAGCAGGCTGCGCGCATCTCCGACTCGGTCGCGTTCTTTTTGCTGGGCGAGCTGGTGGAGCATGCGCCCACTGCCCAGCTCTTCAAAAACCCGATCGATCCGCGCACGGCGGATTATTTGACGGGACGTTTTGGCTGATACCATCTAGTAAAGGTACCTTTAGGGTTAAGATGCGGTCATGCCGGCCGCAAAGGGGTTCAACATGATCTATTACGTCGAGGACGATGACAACATCAGGGATCTGACGGTCTACGCGCTGCGCAAGCAGGGAATCGAGGCCGAGGGCTTTTCGTGCGATGGCGAGTTTAAGGCCGCCGTGGCGCGACGGGTACCCGATGCTGTCCTGCTCGACATCATGCTGCCCGATACCGATGGCTTGGCGATTATGCGTCGCCTGCGTGCCGACCGTCTGACGGCGACGGTGCCCATCATGATGCTTACCGCCAAGGACACCGAGCTCGACAAGGTGATGGCGCTCGATGGCGGTGCCGACGATTACCTGACTAAGCCGTTTTCGCTCATGGAGCTCGCCAGTCGCTGCCGCGCACTGTTGCGTCGCGGCGGTATGGTCAAACAGGCAAGCGATGTGCTCAGCGTGGGCGACATTGTGCTCTCGCCCAGCCATCGCGAGGTGACCGTTGCCGGCGAGTCGCTTAAGCTCACCCTGCGCGAGTTCGACCTGCTCGAGTACCTCATGCGCAAGCCCGGCGTGGTCTTTACCCGCGAGTCGTTGCTGCAGAGCGTGTGGGGCTGGGACTTCGACGGCGGTTCGCGCACCGTTGACGTGCACGTGCAGACGCTTCGCCAAAAACTGGGCGAGCATGCCAGCGCCATCGAGACCGTGCGCGGCGTGGGCTACCGCTTGGCCGAGCCTTCTGCCGGTGATGGTGCCGAAGGTGACGACACCGCGGCCACCGCATCGGAGGAGTAACCCGTGGTCTTCGCCCTCCAGGGAAAACATACGCTGTCGCACCGCGTTTTTGTGACGATCTTTGTCTGCGCCATGGCGGTTATCGTGGCGTTTACGGTGCTGGGTGCGTTCTTTGTGCAAAACACCTTGGCGGATGCCACGAGTGCCAACCTGGCGCAAGAAACCGAGCTCATTGCTGCCGCCCTCGACGAGCAGCAGGAGCCCATCCCGTTCTTGCGTAGCCTCGATCGCGAGGACTTGCGCATCACGCTGATTAACAAGGATGGATCGGTTGCCTACGACAACGAGGCGTCACCTTCCACACTGCCCAACCACGGCGATCGCCCCGAGGTCATCGAGGCCTTTGAGAATGGTTCGGGTTCCGCGGAGCGCGCAAGCTCTACGCTTGACGAGATTATGCTGTATCGCGCCGTCGCCCTTGATAACGGCCAGGTTGTCCGCTTGGCGCAGGCCCAGCCTGGCGTTGCGGCGATTTTGCTGTCGATGGTGGCGCCGATGCTGCTTATCGCAGCAGCGGGTGCGGTGCTCTCGTTTTTTATGGCGCGCCGCGAGTCCCGTGCCATCATCGCGCCGTTGCAAGAGGTGGATTTGGACCACCCACGCCGTAGCTATGAACACGCCTATGCCGAGATGGTCCCCATGCTTGAGCGTATCGAGTCGCAGCGCCAGGAACTCAAGCGCCAAATGGCGGTGCTAGCGGACAACGACCGTATGCGCCGCGAGTTCACGGCGAATATCACCCATGAGCTCAAGACGCCGCTTACGGCGATTTCGGGCTATGCCGAGCTCATCGCAAATGGCATGGTCGAGGGCGAGGACGACCTGCGCAACTTTGGCGGTCGCATCTATCGTGAGGCGGGCCGCTTGGCAGCGCTTGTCAACGACATCCTTACGCTGTCTAACTTGGACGAGGCCGAGCGTGCAACTGAGGGCGAGGCGGTGCCCATTGGGTCCACGGAGCCTATTGAGCTCTCGCGTGCCATCTACGCGGTTGAGCAGCGTCTTGAACAGGTCGCCCGTCAGGCGAATGTGACGATAAGTCATGAGACCAAGCCTGTGGTCATCGAGGGCGTGTCGCGCTTGATTGACGAGCTCATCTATAATCTGGCAAGCAACGCCATCCGCTACAATCGACCCGGCGGTACGGTTACGCTGCAGTGCGGCACCAACGACGAAGGCCATCCGTTTCTTGCGGTCGCCGACACGGGAATCGGTATCGCGCCTGAAGAACAGGGCAAGGTATTTGAGCGGTTCTATCGCGTGGACAAGAGTAGGTCCAAGGCGCGCGGCGGAACCGGTCTGGGGCTTGCCATTGTCAAGCATGCGGCCCTGTATCATCACGCCACGCTCGATCTGTCGAGCGAGTTGGGCGTGGGAACCACCATTACGGTGACGTTTCCCATACAGCAGGACGAGCCATTCGCATAGCGATACAACATAGGTATTGATGCAGACGCCGCATTTGACTTTCGGGTGCGGCGTTGTTGTGCAATTTTACGATTGCTTCCGACATTTTTACAGGAGAGCCTGTTTCTTATGTATAGAGTTTGGTCTCGGTAAAAAGATGCGATAACATACGGACAGTTTTGTCAATCCGAACTGGGGAAATGAAAGGCAAGCTGCATGACCCTTCTCGAACTGTTCCAGCTGCTGAAGAAGCACCTCAAGCTGGTCATCACCCTTCCGGTGGTCTGCGCGATCGCCATGGGTATCGTGTCCTTCGCCGCGATGGACAACACCTATACCGCGACGACGAGCATGTACATTCTCGCCAAGACCGACGATAGCGGCCAGATGAGCTACAACGATCTCTCGGCGAGCCAGATGCTTTCCAACGATATCGCCACGCTGCTGGATAGCGATAGCGTTAAGAGCGGCGCCGCCAAGGAACTGGGCCTCACCGATCTGGATGACTACAAGGTGTCTGTTTCCTCCGAGACCACCACGCGTGTCATTACGCTTTCGGTTACCGGCACCGATGCCAAGGAGACGGCTGAGGTCGCAAAGGCCATAGCTAGCTCGGTGAGTACGGTCGCTCAGAACGTCGGCGCTGCCCAGAGCATCAACGTTATCGACGAGGCTAAGACCCCCGAAGCCCCCAGCGGCCCCAAGCGCACGCTGTATATTGCCGTCGCGTTCCTCGCCGGTATCTTTATCGCAGTCGCCTATGTCGTTTTGGCAGACATGCTCAATACCCGCATCCGCGGTGCCGAAGAGGCGGAAGAGCTCCTGGGCATTCCCGTTGTTGGCCGAATTCCGGCTATGAAAGGTGGTAAATAGGCATGGCTAAGGCAAAGAACACCGATAAGCTCGTTGTACAGAATGCCGCCAAGACCCTTCTGGCCAACATCCGCTTTGCGAGCGTGGACGACCCCATTCGCACCATTACCGTCACGTCCTCGATTCCCAACGAGGGCAAGTCTACGGTTTCCATCAACCTTGCCCAGGCTATCGCCACGAGCGGCAAGTCCGTGCTCCTGGTCGAGGCCGATATGCGCCGCAGGTCCCTTTCCGATATGCTCGGCGTTCGTTCGCGCGGCGGACTCTATGCGGTCCTTTCCGAGCAGATCTCCATTGACCAGGCAATTGTCGAGACGGGTCAGAAGAACTTCTACTTCCTCGATGCCGAGCCGCATATTCCCAATCCTGCCGACATCATCGTCTCTCACCGCTTTGCCAAGCTGGTAAAGGCACTGTCTGCCAAGTTCCAGTACGTCATCTTCGACGCTCCTCCGGTAGGCACCTTCATCGATGCTGCCGAGATCGCAAGTCTGACCGACGGCACGCTGTTCGTGGTGCGCGAGGACTTCACCAAGCGCGAGGAGGCACTCAACGCTATCGGCCAGCTTAAGAAGTCCGAAAAGGTCAAGCTCATCGGTACCGTTATGAACTACTGCGAGACCGAGACCAGCGAGTACTACTACTCCTACTACACCAAGGACGGTAAGAAGGTGAAGAAGGGCTCCGACGATCAGGGGACTTCCAAAAAGGGCATCTTCACCAACCGAGCAAACGTTTAGTTGATTAAGGCTGACCTATGCGTGACATTCATTGCCATATCTTGCCGGGTGTAGACGACGGCGCCGCCGATCTCGATGAGAGCTTGGCGATGCTCGAGGCTGCCAAGCGGGCCGGTGTAACCAGAATCGTTTGCACTCCTCACTGCCGTGATCCCTATTTTGATTACGACAAGATGTGGGATGCCTTTGAACTGCTGCGTGATAACGCTGACGGTTTTCCGCTCCAGATGGGCTTCGAGGTCAACCATCGAAAGCTCGTTGAGCTTGGTATCGATGCCGCGGAGCACTTGCATTTCGATGGGACCAACGAGTTTCTGCTCGAGCTTTCGACGCATGCCGATGCGTATGCGTTTAGAGAGTACGAGAACACGATTTACGATTTGCAGTGCCGTGGCTACCAGGTGATCATCGCTCATCCTGAGCGCTATCGTGCGGTTCAAAAGGATGTAAGCGTGGCGGAGCGCCTGGTCGATATGGGCTGCAAGCTGCAGGCTTCGGCTGACTTTATTGCCGGCGGTCGCTTTGGTCGCGAGAAAAAGCCGGCACAGCGCCTGTTCGATCAGAACCTGTACAGCTTCATCGCGAGCGATGCCCATAACGTGGGTCATTACGACTGCCTGGCGAAGGCTCGCGCGAAGTTTAGTGTGCGCGGAGCTCATTTTCGCTAATATCTGTCCCTAACGTTCGCATTGAATGAAAGGGCAGCCATGGATATCCAACTTAAGACGGGATGCTTTGATGACGCGGCGTTGGTGCGCCGCGTCGTTTTTATGGACGAGCAGGGCTACGAGAATGAGTTCGACGCTATCGACGAGGATCCGAACTGCATTCATGTGACGCTCTATGTAGACGGCGAGCTTGCCGGTTGCTCGCGCGTGTTTCCCGAAGAGCTTGAGCGCGTGGCTGACGCAGAGGCCCCGGTGTTGCCGGCATGCGACATGGACGAAGGCGTTGCGGCGGGGGAGACCTACATTATGGGGCGCGTGGCCGTGCTGTCCACCATGCGCCGTCGCGGTCTGGCAAGCAAGATTGTCGAAGCCAGCGAAGCTGCTGCGTGCGATGCCGGCGCTAAGCTTATTAAGCTGCATGCGCAGGAATACGTGCTGCCGCTCTATGCAAAGGCGGGCTACACGCAAATTGCCCCGGTAGATTACGAAGACGAGGGCCAACCCCATGTCTGGATGGCCAAGCGCGTAGATGGCAGATAGGGACGTTCCTTTTCTGCCGGCAGTTGGGGACACTCCTTGGCAATTGGCGCATCGGAGCGCTTAGACATACAGTTTTTCGATTCCGTATGTATATATGCGCGCTAATGGGTTATAAAATCTAAGTCTGAACATAGCAGGTCTGCGATGCGGCTCGGGCGACCGGGCCGTTTTTTGCGGACGGGGGTAGCGCGAAAGGACTGTACATGCGTCAATTTAAGACCGAGAGCAAAAAACTGCTCGACCTCATGATCAACTCCATCTACACCAATAAGGAAATCTTCCTGCGCGAGCTTATCTCTAACGCGAGCGACGCCGTCGACAAGCTCAACTTTAAGAGCCTGCAGGACCCGAGCGTCAAGATCGACCAGGGCGACCTAGCTATTCGCGTCTCCTTTGATAAAGACGCCCGCACCATTACTATCTCGGATAACGGCATTGGCATGACCGCCGAGGAGCTCGAGCGCAATCTGGGCACCATCGCCCATTCCGGCTCTGAGGAGTTTAAGACCGAGAATGCCGAGCAGCAGGGCTCCGATGTCGACATCATCGGTCAGTTTGGCGTGGGCTTCTATTCGGCCTTTATGGTCGCCAGCCATGTGAAGGTCGTCAGCCGCGCCTATGGCGAGGATGTCGCCCATGTGTGGGAGTCGGACGGTCTTGAGGGCTACACCATCGAGGACGGCGAGCGTGCCGAGCACGGTACCGATGTCATCCTGACGCTGCGCGAGAACGAGAAGCTCGATGCCGACGGCGAGGCCGAGACCTACGATCGCTTCCTGACCGAGTGGGGCCTCAAGAGCCTGATTCAGCAGTACAGCAACTATGTGCGCTACCCGATTCAGATGATGGTGTCCAAGAGCCGCCAGAAACCCAAGCCCGAGGACGCCGGCGACGATTACAAGCCCGAGTACGAGGACTACCAGGAGCTCGAGACCGTCAATTCCATGACACCGATCTGGAAGAAGCGCAGCTCCGATGTCGAGCAGAAGGACTACGACGAGTTCTACAAGTCCACGTTCCACGACTTTGACGATCCTGCGCGCACCATCAGCTTCCATGCCGAGGGCACGCTCGAGTATGACGCCCTGCTGTTTGTGCCGGGCCGCGCGCCGTTCGATCTGTACAGCAAGGATTACGAGAAGGGTCTGGCGCTCTACAGCTCCAATGTCCTGATCATGGAGAAGTGCGACGACCTGCTGCCCGACTACTACAACTTTGTCCGCGGCGTCGTGGATTCCGCCGACGTGTCGCTCAACATCTCGCGTGAGACGCTGCAGCAGAACCGTCAGCTCAAGGCCATCGCCAAGCGCGTGGAGAAGAAGATTACTGCCGATCTTGAGGATATGCGTGACAACGACCGCGAGGCCTACGAGAAGTTCTTTGAGAACTTTGGCCGCGGCCTTAAGTACGGCATCTACTCGAGCTATGGCATGAAGGCCGATGAGCTCGCCGATCTGTTGCTGTTCTGGTCTGCCAAGGAACAGAAGATGATTACCCTGGCCGAGTATGCCAAGGGCATGCCCGAGGATCAGAAGGCCATCTACTACGCCGCCGGCGACTCGCGTGAGCGCTTGGCCAAGATGCCCGTGGTAAAGGGCGTGCTCGACCGCGGCTATGACGTGCTGCTGCTGACGCAGGATGTGGATGAGTTCACCTTCCAGGCCATGCGTGAGTACGTTGCCGCCGATATGCCCAAGGTCTACGAGGACGATGCTGCCCGCGAGGCTGCCGAGAAGGCTGTGGCCGACGGTGCCGAGCCCGAGGTCGAGGATCGTCATCTAGAGCTCAAGAACGTTGCGACTGGCGATCTTGATCTGGCGACCGAGGACGAGAAGAAGGAGGCCGAGGACGCCACCAAGGAAAACGAGGACCTCTTTAGCGCTATGAAGGAGGCGCTCGGTGACAAGGTCGAGAAAGTTGCCGTCTCCGCGCGCCTGACTGATGCCCCCGCTTGCATCACCACCGAGGGCCCGCTTTCGCTTGAGATGGAGAAGGTGCTCCAGAAGGGACCCGAGGGCGCGCCCGACGGTATGCCCAAGAGCCAGCGCTTGCTCGAGCTCAACGCCAAGCACCCGGTCTTTGCCAAGCTCGTCGCTGCTCAGAAGGCGGGCGACACTGACAAGATCAAGCAGTACTCAGGCTTGCTCTACGATCAGGCCCTGCTGGTCGAGGGCATCCTCCCCGAGGATCCCGTAGCCTTCGCGGCGGCTGTTTGCAACTTGATGTAGTTCGGGGATACGGCACCGTAACTAGATTAGAACGAGAGTGGATAATCTCCCACTTTTGGCTCGAATGCGGGCTTGAAGTGGGAGATTTTCCACTCTCGTTTCCTTTTGAATGATCCCTCCGTCCCCAAGGGATCATTTATTTGTGCGGGTTGTGGTTTTGTGACCTGCTGAAATTTAAGATACTGTACATCTGTACGCTAACTCATCTTCGTAGTATATTGCTACCCGCAAAACTCAGCACCATTGTGCTTTGAGACGTTAAAGCGCCTACTACAATGGTTGTCGATAGTACGATTCGATTTAACGACAGGATGGATGGTCCAAGCGTGAGTCTCGGCAGCAAACTATCCAATGCAAAGGTGTCCTTTGCGATATTTAAGCGCGACATTAAGCGACTGCTTGTGAACCCCGTCGCCCTGGTGGTTACCCTAGGCGTGTGCGTTATTCCCTCGCTGTATGCCTGGTATAACATCGTGGCAAACTGGGATCCGTATGGAAACACCCAAGGCATCAAGATTGCTATCGCCAACAACGATCGAGGCACCCAAAACGACTTGGTGGGTGAGCTCAACGCTGGCGACAAAGTGGTCGACCAGCTCAAGGAGAATCATCAGTTGGGCTGGACGTTCGTCGACTCGACGGCCGATGCCAAGGAGGGCGTCGAGAGCGGCGAGTACTATGCCGCTATCGTGATTCCCAAGAACTTCTCGGATAACCTGGTTTCGATGCTCGACGGCAACTACCATCAGCCCAAGCTCACGTACTACGTCAATGAGAAGAAGAGCGCCATTGCGCCCAAGGTTACCGATACCGGTGCAAACACCATCGAGGAGCAGATCAACTCGGAATTTGTCTCTACGGTAGGCAAGACTGTTGCCGGTATCGCCAAGGATGCCGGTGTCGATTTAAAGGACAAGGCAACCCAGACTCAGGACTCGCTGGCAAGTTCGGTGTCCGAGGCGTCCGACACCTTGGGCGAGGTGCGCGATTCGATTGGCGATATGAATGCCGCCATCGATAAGACGAGTGGCGCTATCGCCTCGGCTGATGCGGCACTTGCCGGCTTGCAAGGCCAGGCACCGTCGCTGACGCAGGCGATCTCCCAGGGCAACGACCTGCTGAGCGAAGCTCGCACCACGGCGGGCAACTCCATCACCTCGCTCTCCAAGGCGCTCTCGGAAGGCAGCCTTGCGCTCACCAAGACGTCGGCCTCTGCGAACGCTGCCATCGGCAAGCTGACGGGCGCGGTCACATCTACGACCACCCGTATCGACAACTCGCTCGAGTCTCTTCAAGCGACGATCGACCACAATAAGGCCGTTATCGGGCACTTGGAGATTCTCGCCAATGACACGTCGACAGGTTCCGAAGAAATTGACGCGCGCATTGTATCGACCATCGATTTGCTTCGAGAGCAGAATGAAAAGCTTCAGAGCATCAAGGACGGTCTGTCCGCGCAGTCGAGCGCCATGGCGAATGACGCAGCGGCTGTTTCGGGTGCCAGTGACGCTATCAATAACGCAATTCATACCGGTGCGACCAACCTTGGCCAAGCCCAGACGGACTTGGGCCAAAACGCGCTGCCGAAGGCCTCGAGCGCGCTCGACTCTTTTGCTGCCGTTTCGGGCGACCTGACCGGTATCGTCTCGGGTATGACACCTACACTTGCAAATGCGCGCGGCACGTTGGCGCAGCTTAGCGCTACGCTCGGCCAGGCCAAGACCACGCTGTCCCAGACCGATTCCTCGCTTGCCAAGGTCCAGGACAAGCTTGCAACCGCCGCCAATGACATCGCGGCGCTGCAGACCTCCGAGTCCATGGGCGAGCTGGCCGATCTGATGGGCGTCGATGTCAATGACGTGGCAGATTTCATGGCGTCTCCGGTTGAGTTGACGTCCAAGTCAATCTATCCGGTCAAGAGCTTTGGCTCGGGCATCGCTCCCTTCTACACCAATCTGGCGCTTTGGGTGGGCGGCTATGTGCTCATCGCCATTTACAAGCTCGAGGTCGACCGTGAAGGTGTTGGCAGCTTTACGGCGCGCCAAGGCTACTTTGGCCGCTGGTTGCTCATGGTGATCCTGGGCGCATTGCAGGCCATCATCGTTACGGTGGGTGATCTGGTTATTGGCGTACAGTGCGTCAACCCGTTGCTGTTCGTGCTGGGCGGCATCGCCATCTCGTTCACCTACGTCAATATCATCTATGCGCTGTCCACCACGTTTAAGCATATCGGCAAGGCTATCGGCGTCATTCTCGTCATCGTGCAGATCCCGGGTTCGTCGGGCATGTACCCCATCGAGATGATGCCCGGCTTCTTCCAGTGGCTGCACCCGCTGCTGCCCTTTACCTACGGCATCAATCTGCTGCGCGAGACGGTCGGCGGTATGTATTCGTTCAACTACCTGTTTAACCTGTGCATTCTGGGCGTGTTCTTGATCGTGGCGCTCTTTATCGGCCTGCAGCTGCGTCCGCTGCTGCTCAACCTTAACCTGCTCTTTGATAAACAGCTTTCCACGACCGGTATGATGATTTGCGAGTCCAACGACCTGCCGCGCCAGCGCTACTCGCTGCGCACGGCCATGCGTGTCATGCTCGATTCCGATTCGTACCGTCGCGAACTGCTCGATCATGCGGTCGCCTTTGAACATCGCTACCCGTACTACATCAAGGGCGGTTTTGCCGCCGTGGTGGGCGTTCAGGTCCTGCTCTTTGTCCTGTCGACGGTTCTCGATATCGACAATAACGGCAAGATCATCCTGCTTGTCATTTGGATCATCTCGGTCATTGCCATCTGCGGCTGGCTTATCAATATCGAATATATCCGCGCGAGCCTCAATACCCAGATGCGCATCTCGGCGCTTTCGGATGAGGACCTGCGTCGCGAGATGCGCGAGCACACGGCCGCCATTCCTGCCGCCCGCTACATGTTTGGCCTCAACGCCAGCGAGCGTGGTGCCAAGGGCGGCGATCAGTCCACGGGCCGCTTGCCGCATATAGGCTCGAACCATAAATCTCAGGACAGCGACAGTACAGCCACAAATGATGGAGATGCCACTCCGCTTGGCAAGCACTCCAAAGGAGGTGAGGCATAAATGAAGAACATCCTGCATCTGTTTAAGCGCGATGTCCAAAATGTGTCTCGCTCCGTAATCGGCTTGGTTGTCGTGATGGGCCTCGTTATCGTACCGTGCCTGTACGCGTGGTTTAACATCGCCGGCAGCTGGGACCCGTACGGCAACACCGGCAATCTTAAGATCGCCGTGGTCAACACCGACGAGGGTTACGAGAGCGATTTGATCCCCGTTGAGGTCAACGTGGGTGAAAACGTGACCGCCACCCTGCGCGGCAACGAGAGCTTCGATTGGGTCGTGCTCAACGACCGCGATAAGGCCATCGATGGCGTCAAGTCGGGCGCGTATTACGCCGCTGTGGTCATCCCCAAAACGTTTAGCGCCGACATGATGACGCTCTTCTCGACGAACGTGAAGCATGCCGATATCGAGTTCTACGAGAATCAGAAGGCCAACGCCATCGCACAGATCGTGACCGAGAAAGGCTCGAGCGCTGTTCAGAGTCAAGTTAACGAGACCTTTACCGAAACCATTACGACCATCGGGCTCAAGACCGTGTCCAGCCTGCTCGATTACATGAGCACCGACCAGGTGAGTAACTTTATCGCCAACCTGTCGTCGACACTCGGCGATTCGGTCGAGGACCTGCAGGACGTTCAGGCCAGTGCAACGTCGCTTGCGGGCATTTTGAGCTCCACGTCCGATTCGCTGACGTCGGCGAGCGGTATGCTCAAGCAAACCGGGACCACCGACCAGTCGGTGAAGCAGCTGATGGAGCATGCCGAGAGCGGTATTGCTGATTCCGAGAAGGCGCTCAAGGCAGCCAGCGATGCCATCGATGCGGCGATTGATGGAAGTGCCGGGTCGTTCGACAACGTGTCCACCGAGCTCGCAAAGGCCTTTGACGCCGCGAACCAGCATGTCGATCTTACGGTGTCTCAGCTCAACGATGGCGCGGCGTCACTCAACGCACGTGCCGACGAGATTGATGCCACGGCAGATAAGCTCCGTAGTCTTGCTGGCCAGGTGAGTAACGATAAGCTCAAGGAAGGTCTCGAGTCCGTTGCGACATCTCTTGCCGGAACTGCGGAAGAGTATCGCAACAACGCCAAGGACCTGACGGCAACCGCTAAGTCCCTTTCTGACAACATGGCAGAGGGCAACAGCACTCGTGCCGAGGTCGACCAGGCCATCGCCGATGCCAAGGCGGGTATCTCGGGTGCCAAGTCCGACTATGATTCCACGTTCTCGGTTAAGGCCAAGGAGCTCAAGAAGACGGTTTCGGGCATTCTGGACTCGCTTGATGGCATCTCGGGCGACCTGGATAGCGCCGTAGGCGGCCTGACCGACGCATCCGGTTCGCTGGCAAAGGGCCTCTCCAAGGCTGCAAAGCTGGTCAACAAGGCTTCTGATCAGCTGGGCGAGGCGTCGGACAAGATCAGCGCGTTTAAGGACGAGCTCGACGGCGCCTTGATGTCGGACGACCTCGCTACGATCAAGACGATGATCGGCAATGATCCCGAGGGTCTGGCCGTGTCGCTTTCCGGTCCCGTCGCGCTCGATCGCAAACCGGTCTATCCGATCCGCAACTACGGCTCGGCCATGGCGCCGTTCTACACGATTCTGTCGCTCTGGGTCGGCTCGATCGTGCTGGCGGCCATGATGAAGGTGTCGGTTGACGATGAGCTTATCAACGAGCTCATCCCCGTACGCCTACACGAGATCTACCTGGGTCGTTACTTGTTCTTTGGCGGTTTGGCCCTGCTGCAGGCAACGCTCGTGTGCGCGGGCGACATCCTGTTCTTTGGCATCCAGTGCGACAACCCGCTGCAGTTTGTGCTGGCGGGCTGGGTCGCGAGTCTCGTGTTCTCCAATATCGTCTACACGCTTACGGTGTCGTTTGGCGATATCGGCAAGGCTTTGGCCGTCGTGCTGCTGGTCATGCAGGTCGGCGGTTCGGGCGGCACGTTCCCCATCGAGATGACCGGTCCCGTGTTCCAGGCGATCTATCCGTTCCTGCCGTTTACTCACGGCATCAACGCCATGCACGCCGCCATGGCCGGTGCCTACCATATGGAGTATTGGATTGAGCTAGGCATTCTGGCGAGCTATCTGATTCCGTCGCTGGCACTGGGCGTCGTCTTCCGCCGCCCGGTCATCAAAGCCAACGACTGGATCATCGAAAAACTGGAATCAACCAAATTGATTTAGTTCAGCAACGTAAACGCCGTCGGAACATCGAGATCTTCCAACCCGATGCTTTAGCGTAGTGAATTGCACGGGCTGCTTGGTTGTTGCTACAGTAGCGGGGCGTGCCGGGGGTCCGGTGCGCCCTGTTTTTATTTGACCATGAGGCGGCACGCAGCCATGCGCGTGCGGACACCACGCCCAGATTGAGCGCGAGGATGCCCTATGGCCCAGCATGCCACTGACAATATCGAAATGATGCCCGATAGCCCTGTTGCTCGCGAGGACCTGGGCGCGGGCGGCACCTCCCGCGGCGCCGGCGCTCGCTCGCCGCTGTTCTGGAAAGTCCTGCTGCTTTCGGTGGCAGTCGTCTGGGGCTACTCCTTTACGACCATGAAGGACGCGCTCGACACCATTCCGGTGTTCGAACTGCTCTACGTGCGCTTTCTGCCTGCGGCGTTGGTCATGTTTTTCATCTTCCACAAGCGCATCATCGCGCACCTCAACGCCCGCAACCTTATCGTCGGACTTGGCATGGGCGCACTTATGTGGGCCGCCTACGCCCTGCAGACAGTCGGTCTGGCGCACACCACGGCGGGCAAGAATGCTTTTTTGACGGGCACGTATTGCATCGTTGTGCCGTTCGCGAGCTATTTTCTGAGCGGCGAAAAACTCACCCGCTATAACCTGGGCGCGGCGCTGCTGTGCTTGGCGGGCATTGGCTTGGTGGCGCTCGATAGCGTTGAATTCAACATCGGTGATGTCATTACGCTGGCGGGTGCGGTCTTTTTCGCCATCCAGATGGCGGTGACTGCCAAGTACGGTCGCAAAATGGACATCAACGTCATCACGTTTTGGATGTTTGTGGGCAACGGCGTGCTGAGCCTGGCAACGTCGCTGCTATTCGAGACCCAAGCGCCTCTGTCCGTGTGGACGCCGAGCTTTATCAGCGCGATGGCGTTTCTCTCGGTTGGTTGCACATGCGCGGCTCTGCTCATCCAAAACGTCGGCCTGGCGCATGTCTCGGCCTCGACGGGCTCACTGCTCCTTTCGATGGAGTCGCCTTCGGGCGTGCTGTTCTCGGTGCTGCTGATGGGGGAGGCGCTCACCTCGCGCCTGCTCGCCGGCTTCGCGCTCATCTTTCTTTCGATTATCTTGAGCGAGACGCATTTCGATTTCTTGCGCCGAAAATCACACCCGCAATTGTAAACAACTTGTTGCGCCGCCCTCCCAGGGCGGCATTTTTTATGTCATGCCCTTACAGTTGTACCTTGCACTTTACGCTATCAAAGTGCGTGCTGCAAAAACGTTACTGGAGGGCTTCTATGGCATCAGCTCTGTCCGATTTTCAACCGCAACCAGCGCCCCAGGCCACCGCGGCGGCGCAGGCCGCTATCGGTGACGGTCTTGTCGCAGAAGCTCAGGCTTTTGCAGACGAGCTCGCTGCATGGCGACACGATCTACACCAGATGCCCGAGCTGGGTAACAATCTTCCGCAGACGTCTGCCTATATCCAGGCACGTCTGGACGAGATGGACATCCCCCATACCACGCTCGTCGACGGTTCCTGCGTCGTTGGCCTGATCGGTGCCGGTGCGGCCGCGGCCGCTCAGGGCAATGGCACGTGCAAGGACGAGCGGGCCGGAACGGTCGTCATGCTCCGAGGCGATATGGATGCCCTGCCCGTTGTCGAGGAATCCGGCGAGCCCTTTGCATCCACCAATGGCTGCATGCATGCTTGCGGTCACGATATGCACGCGACGGCCCTGCTTGGTGCGGCGCGCCTGCTCAAGGCCCGCGAGGCCGAGCTCATCGACGCCAATGCCACCGTCAAACTGCTGTTCCAGCCGGGCGAGGAGACCTTCGAGGGCGCCCGCGCCGCCATCGCCGACGGCTTGCTCGAGAACCCGCGCCCTCAGGCGGCCTTTGCCATGCATGTCAACAGCCAGTCGCCGCTTGGCCTGGTGCTCTACGGCAGCCCGGCGCTCTCGGGCGTGTACGGTTTCCGTATCACGCTCCAGGGCAAGGGCGGCCATGGCTCGAGCCCCGAGATCTGCATCGACCCCATCACGGCCGGCGTCCATGTGCACCTGGCGCTTCAGGAGCTCATTGCTCGCGAAGTGCCGGCGGCCAAGGAGGTCGCACTGACCGTGGGTAAGTTTGCCGGTGGCCAAGCGGCCAACGTCATCCCCGACACCTGCGTGCTCGAGGGAACGCTGCGCGGCTTTGATGTTGAGCTCATGGCTCACCTCAAGACCCGCATCGCGGAGGTCGTTAACGGCGTTGCCACGACCTATCGTACGCCGGCGACCATCGAGACGCTTTCGGATGTTCCGCCGCTTGTGCTCGACAGCGATATGACTCAGGCGTCGCTTGGCTACGTGGGCGCAGTGCTGCCCAAGGCGGCTTTCTTGCCGCTTTTCCATGCCATGGCGAGTGAGGACTTCGCGCTTATCTCGAGCGAGATTCCGAGTGCGTACTTTACCGTGGGCGCGGCCGTAGCCGACACGGACGAACACTTTGCCCAGCACCATCCCAAGGCGCGTTTTAACGATGCCGAGCTTCCCCTCGGTGCCGCGGCCTATACCGCCGTCGCTTTGGGCTATATCGCCGACCACCGGTAGCACCCAACCTTGCCTTTCAAGCCTGCGGGCATGGCCGTAAGGCCTATGCCCTTGTCTTTCAAGGCAATCTTGGGCACTACCGGCGCCCGGCGCCGGCTATTCGTTTGTTAAATAAGGAGCAGTATGTCCCAGCAGCGTAAGTTCTTCCCCGGCTGGCTCGTGGTGGCCTCCGGCTTCGTGATCATGGCCACGTGCTACACGATTTTCGTCAACTGCATGAGCCTGTTCCAGCCGCTGATCGTCAGCGACCTGGGCATTTCCCTTGCGCAGTACAACATCTCCAATGCCATCTCCACCGTGGTGAGTGTCGTGGGTTCGCTCGTTATCGGTCATGTTGCCGATAAGGTGAGTGGCCGCGTATTGGGCTCGCTCACCGTTATCGCTACCTCGGCAGTGCTTGCCGGCATGAGCTTTGTCGGTGAGCTGTGGCAGGTCTACGTGCTCTTTGCCGTCTCGGGCTGCTTTGCTGTGGCCTCGACCCGTCTGCTCATTAGCCTGGTGACCGCCAACTGGTTTACCGCCAAGCGAGGCCTTGCCATCTCCATCGCACTTTCGGGCTCGGGCTTTGGCGGAGCCATTCTCTCGCCGATCGTGAGCTCGCTTATCGTGAGTGTGGGCTGGCGCTCTGCGTTCCTGGTACTCGCTGCCGTCTGCATTGTGGCGGCACTGCCCATCACGGCCTATTCCTTCCGCACCAAGCCTTCTGAGATCGGCCTTAAGCCGCTCGGCGAGAACCCGGGCGATCCGTCCATCTCGACGGCTGGCGACAAGGACGAGCACACGGCGCCCGAGGTTAGCGTCGGCTGGTCTCGTATCAAGAAGAGCCCGGCGTTTTGGCTGCTTGTCGTTGCCTTCCTCTTTATGGGCTTGGTCAATGGCGCCATCCTGCCCAACCAGGTTACCAACATGACGAGTGTTACCGTCAACGGTGCCAAGATCGTCACGGGCGGCCACGATCCCATGTGGGCGGGTACCGTGCTTTCGGCCTATATGGTCACCGTCGTTATCGCCAAAATTTCGCTCGGTGCGATCTATGACCGCTTTGGCCTGCGCTTTGGCAATATCCTTGGCTCCGTTGCGTGCATTATCGCCTGCGTGGCGCTGTGCTTCCCGACGACGGACCTCGGTCCTATAGTCGCCGCTGTGAGCTTTGGTATCGGAACGTGCATGGGCACCATCACGCCCACGATCGCGGCTTCCAAGCAGTTTGGCATGGCCGACCTTGGCAAGGTCACGGGAACCATCACCTCGCTCGAGATGGTCGGCGGCACCGTAGGTGCCATTGTCTCGGGCGTGCTGTTCGATGCCACGGGCTCCTTTGCGAGCACCTGGATCGTGTGCCTGGCGTGCTCCGTGGTCATGCTCGTGTTCCTGCTGGCATCCGAGCCCATCGCCGCCAAGCTGCGCGCGAGCGTGGCGGGGGAGTAGACGTCCGTCGCTCTTTTCTGTTTGCCCTGTTCTGTCCGTGGCCGCCTTGGAAGCCGAATGGATGCTCGTACCATCATTCGGTTTCCAAGGCGGCCACGGGCCTACGAAATGGTCCCTTTTCCTCCGTCCCCAACAGATCACGTGATCCGAAGGGGACGGAGGAAAACGGATCACAAACAGCGGCGGCGCGTCTGGCCGAACGAGTCCCCATACCCTCGTTCGGTCAGACGCGCCGCCGCGTTGCTGCTTTGTGCCGTATAATGACCATTACCTATGACGCGATACAAAAGAAAGGTGTTTGCCCATGCAGGCACAGAAGGCGGAGGGAACCCGCGACCTTATCGGCGCCGAGATGCGCGCCTGGCAAAAGATGCAGCAGATTGCGGCCGGCGTGTTCGAGCCGTTTGGTTTTAAACCCATCGAGACGCCCGCGATCGAGCAGGTGGACGTGTTTGTCCACGGTATCGGCCAGTCGACCGACGTCGTGCGCAAGGAAATGTTCCGCGTGTTCAGCGGTGCCAATCTGGAGCGCGTCTTTACCGAAGGCACCGACACCAAACTCAAGCCCAAGCAGCGCCTGGCACTTCGCCCCGAGGGCACGGCCGGCGTGGTGCGCGCCGTCGTCGAGAACAATCTGGTGCCCCAGGGCTCCACGCCGTTTAAGGCGTACTACGCCGAGGCCATGTTCCGCGGCGAGCGTCCCCAGAAGGGCCGCCTGCGCCAGTTCCACCAGGTGGGCATCGAGTGGCTCGGCGCTCCCGATCCGGCGGCAGACGCCGAGTGCATCATCATGCTCATGGAGTTCTACAAGCGTCTGGGCTTCGATCTTTCCAAGCTTCGTCTGCTCATCAACTCGATGGGTGACGCCCAGTGCCGTCCGGCCTATCGCGAGCAGGTTAAGCAGTTCATCCTCGATCACGCAGACGAGATGTGCGACGAGTGCCGCGAGCGCGCCGAGCTTAACCCGCTGCGCGCCTTCGACTGCAAGAACGACCATTGCCGCGAGATCATGGCCGACGCGCCGCTGATGGGCGACAACCTGTGCGACGAGTGCCGCGAGCACTACGAGCAGGTCAAGCGCTATCTGGATGCCGCCGGTATCGAGTATGTCGAGGATCCCACCCTGGTGCGTGGGCTGGACTACTACACTCGTACTGTCTTTGAGGTCGAGGCCCCTGGCGCCGGTGTCGGCTCCATCGGTGGCGGCGGCCGCTATGACGGCCTGGTCGAGCTCGAGGGTGGCAAGCCCACGGCGGGCGTTGGCTTTGCCGTCGGTTTTGAGCGCGCCCTGCTGGCCCTTCAGGCTTTTGGTAACGACTTGGGTGCCGATGAGGCCCCGTGCGTCTATGTCGCCAACGCCGGCAAGGAGCTGCGCCAGAACGTCTTTGCCATTACGCAGGAGCTTCGCGCCGCAGGTATCGTGACCGAGGCCGACTATCAGGGCCGTTCGCTCAAGGCCCAGTTTAAGCAGGCCGATAAGGTAGGTGCCAAGCTCATCCTAGTCCTGGGCGGCGACGAGCTTGCCGCCGGCAAGGTCAAGGTGCGCGACATGGAGAGCCATGAAGAGGTCCTTGCCGATCTGGCCAACGTCGCCGAGGCGGTTCGCGAGCGCCTGTAGCGCATCTTTTTGAGCTGCGGGTCCGCTGACACGTCCCGCTTGCGGCGAGCGATTGTTACGGGGGTGTTTCGCTTTTATGCGGAATGCCCCCGTTTACGTATGCCGTCCACCGAGAAATACGACCATTTAGGGCAAAAACCCTTGCAATGCAGAAAATACTTTTGTGTGGTAAAGCGCAATCAGTGTCGAAAGTATTTCTCAAGCGCCTATAATGAATACCGCATGTTACGTGCATAGAAGGAGGAATGGGAGGAAACGTGGCTGAGAACCTAAGCAACCAGTCTGTACCCGAAGCCGCGGCGCGCGTCGCCGCCGTGGTCAACCGCCTCGTTAACCGAATCGGCTCGAATGCCGAGTCCAGGGAGCGTCTCGCCGAGATCGAGATCCCCGAGGAGCTGCGCGACAATCTGGCGCTGTTCCTGCGCCTGGAGCGTCGTGTGCTTAGCGAGTATGATCCTGAGATCGCGGACCTGTTCGACAAGATCCTGTCGGCCGAGATTGTGGCCAATGCCGGCAACCCCGGTACCTGCGCTGCCGACGAAGCCGTCGACGAGCAGGGCGTGCCCACCGCCGACGAGCCCACTGCCGTGGCATTTCGTGAGGTCGTCGATTTGATCGACAGCCTGCCGCTCGATAAGCAGCAGGTCATCGTTCGCGCCTTTACGAGCTTTTTCCATCTGGCAAACCTGTCGGAGGAGAACTACCGTGTGGCGCAGCTGCGCGAGCGCGAGGCCGGTGCGTCGACCGATACCGAGGTCGATCCTGCCAACGAGCTTACCGTTGCCTATCACCAGCTGGTGAATGAGCTGGGTGTCGAGGGTGCCAACGAGCTGCTCGACAAGCTCGAGTTCCACCCTGTCTTTACCGCACATCCCACCGAGGCCCGTCGTAAGGCCGTCGAGGGCAAGATCCGCCGTATCTCCAACCTGCTGGAGGAGCGTCCGCGTCTGGGCGGCTCCGACCTGGTGGAGAACGAGCGCCATATGCTGCAGGAGATCGACGCCCTGGTGCGTACGAGTCCCATCGCGCTCAAGAAGCCCACGCCGGTCGAGGAAGCCGATACCATCATCGACATCTTCGATAACACGCTGTTCGACGTTATCCCCGTTATCTATCGTCGTTTTGACGATTGGGTGCTGGGCGACAAGGCCGGTACTGTGCCGCCGCTGTGCCCGGCGTTCTTCCATCCCGGCAGCTGGATCGGTTCCGACCGCGACGGTAACCCCAACGTCACCGCCAAGGTGAGCCGTGAGGTCGCCGCCAAGTACTTTACGCACATGGTGCTCAAGCTCGAGGACAAGTGCCGCCACATCGGCCGCAACCTCACGCTCGAGGCTACCTACAGCAAGCCGTCGGCCGAGCTCATTAACCTGTGGAACCATCAGGTCGAGATGAGCCCTCGTTACACGGCCCGCGCCGAGCTGATCTCCGAGCACGAGCCGCATCGCGCCGTCATGCTCGTCATGGCCGACCGCCTGAACGCCACCGTCCGTCGTATCACCGACACCATGTACCACAGCGCCGACGAGTTCCTGGATGACCTGCGCGTCGTCCAGCGTTCGCTGGCCGCCTGCGGTGCCGTCCGTGCTGCCTACGGCCCGGTCCAAACCATCATCTGGCAGGTCGAGTCCTTCGGCTTCCATATGGTCGAGATGGAGTTCCGTCAGCACTCCGTGGTGCATGCCCGCGCCCTTAAGGATATCCACGAGAACGGTATCCATGGCGACCTGCAGCCCATGACGCGCGAGGTCATCGATACCTTCCGCGCTATCGGCTCCATCCAAAAGCGCTACGGCAAGAAGATGGCGCACCGCTACATCATCTCGTTTACCAAGAGCGCTCAGCATGTGGCCGACGTCTTTGAGCTGGCGCACCTGTCCTTTGCACACGAGGAGGATGTCCCCGAGCTCGACGTGATCCCGTTGTTCGAGCAGCTCGAGGACCTCGAGGGCTGCGTCGACGTGCTCGATCAGATGCTTACGCTGCCCGTGGTGCAAAAGCGCCTTGCCCAGACCAACCGCCGCATGGAGGTCATGCTGGGCTATTCCGACTCTTCCAAGGATGCCGGTCCTACCACGGCCATGCTCGCGCTGCACTCCGCGCAGGAGCGCATCGCCAAGTGGGCAGAGAAGAACGATATCGACCTGGTGCTCATGCACGGTCGCGGCGGTGCCGTGGGCCGTGGCGGCGGCCCGGCCAACAAGGCCGTGCTGGCGCAGCCCAAGGGCTCGGTCAACTGCTTCTTTAAGCTCACCGAGCAGGGCGAGGTTATCTTTGCTCGTTACGGCAACCGCACGCTGGCTCAGCGCCATGTTGAGTCCGTTGCCGCCGCAACGCTTTTGCAGTCGGCCCCGAGCGTCGAGAAGACCAACACCGAGACCACGCAGAAGTTCTGGGATATGGCCGAGAAGCTCAACACTGCAAGCCACGAACGCTATCTGGACCTGCTGAACACCGAGGACTTTACACCGTGGTTCTCGACCGTGACGCCGCTGACCGAGGTCGGTCTGCTGCCGATCGGCTCGCGTCCCGCCAAGCGCGGTCTGGGCGCCAAGTCGCTCGATGACCTGCGTACCATCCCGTGGATCTTCAGCTGGAGCCAGGCGCGCATTAACCTGGCCGCTTGGTACGGTCTGGGCACCGCCTGCGAGCAGCTTGGCGATCTTGACCAGCTCAAGGCTGCCTACCAGGAGTGGCCGTTCTTCCGCACCTTTATCGACAACATCGAGATGTCGATCGCCAAGACCGACCAGCGCATCGCCAAGATGTATCTGCATCTGGGCGACCGCCAGGATCTGTCCGAGAAGGTCTTCACCGAGATGCAGCTCACGCGTAAGTGGGTCCTTGCCATCGTCGGTGATGAGTGGCCGCTGCAGCGTCGTCGCGTGCTCGGCTGCGCCGTTCGCGTGCGTAACCCCTACGTCGACGCTCTGTCCATCGCCCAGGTCCGCGCCCTTCGCGAGGTGCGCATGAATCAGGACGAGATGGCCGAGGAGAAGAAGGCCGAGTACATGAGCCTGATTCTTTCGACTGTGACCGGCGTCTCGGCAGGTTTGCAGAACACGGGGTAATCGATAGCCCTGTAGTCGTCCGGACCCGCCATCAGTTTACTTTTAGGCACGTCCTCGGACATGCAAGAAGCCCTCGCTGCGCACTTCGTGCGGCGAGGGCTTCTTGCGTCCTGCGGAGTGTGCCTAAAAGTAAACTGATGGCGGGCCCTGCGATGTCCGGTCTTCGGCGGATCAGCCGCTGGGTGAGGGTGGTGCTTGGGGCGACGTGCAAAAAACGGAGTTTTCAGCAGCCAAAGATTGATGCATAAGGCCATAGCCGGCTTTCGCTGCCTTTGTTGATGCTTTTGCACGACGATTGGGCTTTGGCGACGATCATATATGGCTGGTTTCTCGCCGCATGCTATCCAGATGGGTCGAGTCATGAGGACTATCTACCTTTTGAAAGATTTTTGGCACCAAAATCTTATCCCGCGATGCTGAATACTCGCAAAAATGCACGCTCCGGAGGGTACTACCCAGTTATGGCCAGAAATCCATGCGCCATCTTATGCAATTAATTAATGAATTTATGCAAAATGGCTTACGTGCGTACGTCTCGGACTAGATGTTTGCCTCGGCGCTGCGTAAATCATCCTGTCTATAGTGTCTTTGACAGGCGGCCGCGGTCCCGTTTGGGGTCGCGGCCGTTTTGTTGTGGGTCAAATATGAACGTTGTGTTAATGAGTCGGTGGACGGTGGTGTTTTTCGGTGAGCGGCGTATCCTTCCAACGGTTTATCTAGTGTGTCAGTTGAAAGGAAGAGGGCGCTCGTCATTGTTTGAATGTGAACTGCCGTTTGACCACAAGACGTTGCATCTGGAGCTCGAGGATAAGAACTTCGCGGGTGTGATGGAAGGTCATCAAAACGAGTTTAAGACTACAAAATCACAGGAAGAGCTGGTAGAGGAGTCGCTTGCCAATCCTTATGGCTCGCCTTCGCTCGAGGAGCTTTGTGCTGGCAAGAAGGATATCGTCATCATTAGCTCCGATCATACGCGTCCCGTTCCCTCGCGTGTGACGATGCCTATTCTGCTGCATCACATCCATTCTGCTGCGCCCGAGGCTCGCGTGCGTATTCTGGTTGCTACGGGTATGCATCGTCCGTCGACGCACGAGGAGCTCGTCAACAAGTACGGCGAGGAGATCGTTGCCAACGAGGAAATCGTTATGCACGTCGCGACCGACGACAGCATGATGAAAAAGATCGGCACCCTGCCTTCTGGCGGCGAGTGCATCATCAACAAGATTGCTGCCGATTGCGATCTGCTGCTTGCCGAGGGTTTCATTGAGCCGCACTTCTTTGCCGGTTTCTCCGGCAGCCGCAAGTCCGTCCTGCCCGGCATCGCCAGCTACAAGACCATCATGTACAACCACAACGGTCAGTTTGTGAATGATTCCCACTCGCGTGCCGGCAACCTGTGCCACAACCACGTGAGCGAGGACATGTTTGCCGCTGCCGAGATGGCTCACCTTGCCTTTGTGCTTAACGTGGTACTTAACGGCAAGCACGAGGTCATCGGCTCCTTTGCCGGCGACATCCACAAGGCGCACGAAGCTGGCTGCGAGTTCGTGAAGAGCCTTGCCGGCGTTGAGCCCGTCGAGTGCGAGATTGCCATCACCACCAACGGCGGCTACCCGCTCGACCAGAACATCTACCAGGCTGTAAAGGGCATGTGCTCTGCCGAGGCCACGCTTCCCGAAGGCGGCGTGATTATCGACGTTGCCGGTTGTGCCGACGGCCACGGTGGCGAGGGCTTCTATCACAACATCGCCGACAACGATCCGGCGGAGTTTGAGCGTGCCTGCATCGACCGTCCTAAGGACGAGACCCTGCCCGACCAGTGGACGAGCCAGATCTTTGCCCGCATCCTGGCGCATCACCCTGTGATCATGGTTACCGACCTGTGCGATCACCAGATGATCAAGGATATGCACATGACGCCGGTTAACACCCTCGATGAGGCGCTCAAGCTCGCCTTTGAGATGAAGGGTGCCGATGCCAAGGTGGCCGTCATTCCCGATGGCCTGGGCGTTGTCGTCGCACAGCACTAGTACGCGGCCTAAACGAATCGTTTATAACCGACAAGAAAGATAAGGTTTTATGCTTACCAAACTCCTCTGCGAATTCGGCGCAACGGCCCTCATGATCATCTTTGGCGTGGGCGTGCACTGCGATACCGTGCTTAAGGGCACCAAGTATCAGGGCTCCGGCCACATGTTTGCCATCACCACCTGGTCTTTTGGCATCTCGGTTTGCCTGTTTGTCTTTGGCGGCGCCGTGTGCATGAACCCCGCCATGGTGCTTGCCCAGTGCATCGTCGGCCTGGTGCCGTGGGGCAGCTGCATTCCCTTCATGATTGCCGATATGCTCGGCGGCTTTGTGGGCGCCGTAATCGCTTGGCTTATGTATGCCGATGAGTTCAAGGCTTCCGAGGGCGTCGTCGACCCCATTGCCCAGCGCAATATCTTCTCGACCAACCCCACCACCGAGGGCACGAACTATGCTCGTAACTTCTTCTGCGAGGCTATCTGCACCTTTGTGTTCATCAGCGCCATCCTTGCTGCCGCTAGCCGCGCTGGCGAGAACGTTCTGATGCTCGCCATCTGCGTCGGCCTGATTGTTTGGGCTGTTGGCATGGGCATGGGCGGTATCACCGGCTTCGCCATGAACCAGGCTCGTGACCTTGGTCCTCGTATGGCCTATCAGGTGCTGCCGATCAAGAACAAGGCCGACAACAACTGGAAGTACGGCCTGCTCGTTCCTGGCATCGCACCGTTTATCGGTGCCGCTCTGGCCGCACTGTTTGTGCACGGTTTCTTGGGCATGTTCTAGTCTGAGGCTACATAGTTGTCCGCTGGCCGCATGGGGTAACTTCCCAGCGCGTCCTCGGACATGCAAAAAGGCTCGCTGCGCACTTCGTGCGGCGAGCCTTTTTGCGTCCTGCGGAATGCGCTGGGAAGTTACCCCATGCGGCCAGCTGCGGGGTCTTTGTTGCGTTCGTACAAGCAACCCAACATATATATCTGAATTTGGATGGGAGGGGCTTGTTGCTGGTAGGGGCGTTGAAGTGCGGGTGACACTTTTGGATGCGTGACACCCTGGGTTGGGGCGATGCTTTGGGATGAGCTTCTTATTTAGGTGAAGAGGGGTTTTATGGCTGAGAGGTAGTCTTTGGCTACGTCGGCTTTGTCTGCTTGGAAGTTATGCCAGGCCCACCATTGGACCATTCCTACGAAGGTTGAGGCTATGTGGTGTAGTAAGAAGCTTCGGTCCATGGTGGCGGCGGGGCCTGTGGGGTCGGCGGGGACGGTTTCGGCTGCGCGCGACATGATGGTCTTGCGGAGGCTGTCGGCGAAGATGCGTGAGCCGGCGCCGGCTACGAGGGCTCGAACGCCCTGGCGGCGTTCCCAGAGGTTGTTGAGGATATGCTCGACCTGCACGAGTGGGTCGTCGAGCGGTGTGCCATCGTCGTCGAGGGCGTGGGTGCAGATGTCGCTCACGAGCTCGGACAGTAGGTCGTCTTTGCTCTTAAAGAGGCCGTAGAATGTCGCGCGGCCTACGTGAGCGCGCGCGATGATGTCGCCGACGGTGATCTTGCCGTAGTCCTCCTCGCGAAGGAGCTCGGAAAACGCCGTGACAATAGCGGCGCGGCTTTTGGTTTTGCGGGCATCCATGGCTATGCATCCACGTGAACAAGCAGGCAACGGAGCGTGCCGGAGCAGCCCTCGTAAGGGCGCTTACCGGCGCCGTAGCCGACGGCCTCGATGCGGTAGCGGGCCGGTAGGTGCTCGGACGTGCGCAGCGCGGTGACGATGGCAGCGCCCGTGGGCGTCACGAGCTCGCCGGCGACCGGTGCGGGCGTGAGGGCGATATTGCCCGCCTGGCACAGGTTGACGACAGCGGGGACGGGAATGGGCATGAGGCCGTGGGCACAGTGGATGGTGCCGTGACCCTCGGAGAGCGACTCGACCACGATGTCCTCGATACCCAGGTCATCGAGACAGATGGCGACAGAGCAGACGTCGACGATGGAGTCGACGGCGCCCACCTCATGAAACAAGACGGTGTCGGGCGTTTTGCCGTGAGCCTTGGCCTCGGCGGCGGCGAGCGCGATAAAGATGGCGAGCGCGCGGCGCTTGGCGCCATCGCTTAACTGCGAGCCATCGATGATGGCGGTGACATCCGCCAAAGAACGGTGGTGATGGTGGTGGGTGTGGTGATGATCTTCGTGCTCATGGGCGTGGCCCTCATGGTCGTGCTCATGGCAGTGCTCGTGTTCGTGCCCGCCATGATCATGATGGTGATGCTCATGCTCATGCCCGTGCTCATGTTCGTGCGTGTGCTCGGCAGTTGCTTCGTTGCCGTAGAGCCAGGCCATATCGTGATCGTGGTTCTCGAGCTCCTCTGCAAGCTGGACGTCGAAATCGCAGGCGTCGATGCCATGCTTGTTTACGCGTGTAACGGCAATCTCAAAGCCGTCGACCGGCAGCGTGGCAAGCTGTTCGCGCAGGTGCTCCTCGCTGGCGCCCAGATCGAGCAGGGCCGCGACGGTCATATCGCCGCTGATGCCCGAGGTGCCGTCGATGATAAGCGTGTGCTGATGGTTGGACATGGAATGCTCCTTAACAGGCGCGGGGTGTGCCGGCGCTCAAATGATTGATAAGACTTGCCTGGTAGGCGGCACCAAAGCCGTTATCGATATTGACGACCGAAACGCCGCTGGCGCAGGAGTTAAGCATGGCGAGCAGCGCGGCTACGCCACCAAAACTTGCGCCGTAGCCCACGCTGGTGGGAACGGCGATGACCGGACAGCTCACCAGACCGCCGATAACGCTCGCCAGGGCACCCTCCATGCCGGCGATGGCGATGACCACCTGCGCCCGGGCAAGTTCCTCGGCATGCGCGAGAAGGCGGTGCAGGCCGGCGACGCCTACGTCGTAGAGGCGATCGACCTCGTTGCCATAGAACTCGGCCGTCAATGCGGCTTCCTCGGCGACGGGCAGGTCGCTCGTGCCGGCGCAGGCGACGACAACGCGTCCGTTGCCGGTGGGGGAGGGCTTGCCGCCCACGAGGGCGAGCTGTGCGTCCGGGACATATCCCAGGTCGATGCCGGTGCCGAGAAGCCCAGCGGTGCGCGCGGCTTTTACGCTGTCCAGGCGTGTGACCAGGATGCGCTCCTGGCCAGCATCGCGCAGCGTTTTGACAATGGCGGCAATCTGCTCGGCGGTTTTGCCGGCGCCGTAGACAACCTCGCCGGCTCCCTGGCGCACCCCGCGCGAAAGATCGAGCTGCGCAAAACCCAGATCGGCGGTCGGCGCCGTCTGGATGCGCGTGAGGGCGACTGCCGGGGCGACTGCTCCGTCGGCAACATCGCTCAGCAATTGCTCAAGATCTCGCTTATCCATATATGTTCCCTTCGACGGTGCAAAGTCTAGCACTCAAGGGCAAGTTTCCGAACACTAATACAAAATTGTTCGGAAACTAGACATAGAGGAATTAATTCTGTTGTTAGACGAATCGACTAGTCGCGCAGGATGATGTCCATGGTGAGCATCAGGTTGCGCTCGTCGATGGCAAACGGGGCGGCCTCGCGCGTCTTGGGCTTGGCGCAAAACGCGATGCCCGTGCCCGCGGCCTGAATCATGGGGATGTCGTTGGCGCCGTCGCCGATCGCGACGGTGTGGGCCATATCGACGCCGCACTCAACCGCCCAGTCCAGCAGCTGGATGAGCTTGGACTCCTTGGTCACGATGTCTGCCGCCAGCTTACCGGTGAGCTTGCCGTCCACGACTTCCAGGCGGTTGGCCAGGCAAAAATCGATGCCCGCAGCGGCCACGATCTTATCGGCGACCTCGTGAAAGCCGCCGCTTACCACGCCGACCTTCCAGCCCTTGCTGTGCGCCGAGCGCACAAGCTCCAGCGCGCCGGGGGTAAATGTCACGCGTTCAAAGGTGCGCTCGAACACGCTCTCGTCCAAGCCGGCAAGCAGCCCCACGCGCTCCTCGAGCGCCTGCTTAAAGTCCAGTTCGCCGCGCATGGCGCGTTCGGTGATCTGCGCTACCTGCTCGCCCACGCCGGCCTCTTCGCCCAACAGGTCGATGACCTCCTGGTTGATGAGCGTGGAGTCGATATCCATAACGATGAGGCGTGCAGTCATGGCGGGCCTTTCCGAGTGCAGTTGTATTGGGGCACATTGTCGCACGTGGCGCGCCTTGGCGACGGCCGCGGTGCGTCAATTGTTTCGTCTCCGTCAAGTCTTTGGGCAGGAGCCACTTTTCCGCGGCACATCGACACAGGTGCGATAAGATAGAACGCCATGTCTGGCTGCGCGGTTTACGCAGGCTGGGCAAATCTGTACGACGCCGCCCGGAACGACACGGGGCGGCACAGATCCATAAAGGAGGATCACTGGTATGAGCCAGACCCGTCCCATCGACGAGCATTCCATGCACACCCGTACCTGCGGCGAGCTTCGCCGCGAGAACGTGGGCGAAGAGGTCACCCTCACCGGTTGGGTGAGCCGTCGCCGCGATCACGGCGGCCTTATTTTCTGCGACCTTCGCGACCGCGAGGGCATCACGCAGCTCACCTTCGACCCCGAGCACTCCGATGGCGATGCCTTTAAGATCGCCGAGACCATGCGTCCCGAGTGGCCCATCAAGATCCACGGCGTCGTGCGCGCCCGTGGCGAGGAGACCACCAACACCAAGCTCGCGACCGGCGAGATCGAGGTCCTGACCGACCACGCCGAGGTGCTCAACACGTCCGTCACCCCGCCGTTCCAGATCGAGGACGGCATCGAGACCAGCGAGGACACCCGCCTGCGCTATCGCTATCTGGACCTCCGCCGTCCCGAGATGATGGCCAACCTCAAGCTGCGCTCCGACTTTACCTTTGCCATTCGCGAGGCGCTGCACAACCGTGAGTTCATGGAGGTCGAGACGCCCTCCCTGTTCAAGTCCACGCCCGAGGGCGCTCGCGACTTCATCGTTCCCAGCCGCATCCAGCCGGGCAACTTCTACGCCCTGCCGCAGTCCCCGCAGCTCCTGAAGCAGCTGCTCATGGTTGGTGGCGTCGAGCGCTACTATCAGGTTGCCAAGTGCTTCCGCGACGAGGACCTGCGTGCCGACCGTCAGCCCGAGTTCACCCAGGTCGATATCGAGATGTCCTTCGTGGACCAGAACGACGTTATGAGCGCGCTCGAGGAGGTTCTTGCCGATGCCTTCGGTCGCATGGGTGTCGAGATGCCCACGCCGCTGCGTCGTATGGACTACTGGGAGGCCATGGACACCTATGGCTCCGACAAGCCCGATACCCGCTATGGCATGCACCTGGTCGACCTGACCGACATCTTCGCCAACTCCAAGTTCAAGGTCTTTGCGACTGCCGCAAACGAGGAGGGCTCTGTCGTCAAGGCCATCAACGCCAAGGGCGCCGGTGCCTGGGCACGTGCCAAGATCGATAAGCTTGCCGGCGTGGCCTCCACGTTCGGCGCCAAGGGTCTGGCCTGGATCGCTTTCCGCGAGGACGGCTCTATCAACAGCCCCATCGTCAAGTTCTTCTCGGACGAGGAGATGGCAGCCCTGCGCGAGCGCATGGACGTCGAGCCCGGCGACCTTGTGATGTTTGCCGCCGGCCCGCGCCTGCTCTCTGACGAGATCCTGGGCGGCATGCGTTCCCACATGGCCAACGCGCTCGAGATCAAGCGCGAGGGCCACGACTTCCTGTGGGTCGTCAACTTCCCGCTGTTCCATTGGGACGAGGATCGCAAGGCTTACGCTGCCGAGCACCAGCCCTTTACCCTGCCGACCGAGACCGACATCGCCAAGATCGAGGCCGATCCGCTGGCAGCCGGTTCTTGCACCTACGACTTTGTCATGGACGGCTTTGAGGCCGGTGGCGGCGGCATGCGTATCCACAACGCCGAGATGCAGATGTCCATGCTCAAGCTCCTGGGCTTTACCGAGGAGCGTGCCGAGTCTCAGTTCGGCTTCCTCATGGAGGCGCTCAAGTTTGGTGCGCCCCCGATGGGCGGTTTTGCTCTGGGCCTGGACCGCGTGTGCATGCTGCTCACCGGCTCCGACTCCATCCGCGACGTCATGGCGTTCCCCAAGACGGCCAGCGGCTCCGACCTTATGTCGGGCGCTCCGAGTGCCGTTAGCGGCGCCCAGCTCAAGGACGTCAGTCTGCGCCTGATGTAGGGAAGCGGCTACATATTGCCTGTAACGAGGTTGTGAGGACATGGGGTGACCGGACGTCGAGGAAACTGCGTCCCAGAACCCAGCCAAATAACGGGTCGCACTTTCCGGTTGAGCCTTCTGGCGGAAACTGTGTCCCATCATTGACGCTCGAAATGGGATGCGATTTCCGTCCCGCCCTCAACAAGCATCTAACGCTACAATAACTACCACGTGGCTGGGTTTTGCCGGCCGAGTGTGCGATGTCGCGGGAGGGGACATGGTCGAGTTTACAAAGACGATTAAAGATCCGTTGGGATTACATGCCCGCCCGGTTGCGCTGCTCTATGACATCATTGCCAAGCATCGTAGCGACGTGTCAGTCAGCATCGGCGATCGCCACACGGATGGCCGCGATGTCATGGGACTCATGGCCCTCTATGGTGAGTGCGGCGAGGACATCATCTTCCGCGTTTCGGGCGTAGACGAGGCTTCCTGCGTTACGTCGATCAGAAATCTCTCGCTTTAAGCATGACAGGGCGTGGTAAAGGATGGTCCTTTGCCGCGCTCTTTTGTTTCGTATAGGAAACTTTTTCGAAATCTGAATGGGGACCCTTTCCAAAAAGTTAACCACGTGTTAGTTTACTAAAGCGAACATAGGCGTGGTTAACTTTTACCGCGTCGATGTTGAGGACGAACTGACGTTAGGAGCCACTCATGTCTTGCGGACCGCAGATGCCGGCCATGCCGCTTTCGATGGTAAAAGCGGGCGAAACCGTGCGCGTGTCTCGTGTAAAGGGCAATGAGGACATGAAGCACCACCTCAAGGACCTCGGCTTTGTCGAGGGCAACGAAATCCACGTGGTGAGCTCGAGTGGCGCCAATATCATCGTCACGGTGCTGGGTGCACGCTTTGGCATCGATTCCAAAGTTGCCATGCACATCATGACCGTCGGTTAGTCCACAGCATTTCATAAAAACCGAAAGGGGGACAAGAGGATGAAGACGTTGGGTGACGTTAAGGTGGGCGAGAGCTCCACCATCGTCAAGCTTCACGGTGAGGGTGCGCTTCGCCGCCACCTTATGGACCTGGGGCTCATCAAGGGCACTTCGTTCAAGGTCGTGAAGGTTGCACCGCTCGGTGATCCGGTCGAGATCAACGTGCGCGGCTACGAGCTTTCCATCCGCAAGGAGGAGGCCGCCGTCGTCGAGGTCCAGTAAGGACTCGCGGCGCATATTTCTGCAGATAAAGTTAGGTTTTTCTAACTTAATGCAGCATCTTTGAAGCACATTATCCAGCCTGCGCGGAGAAAGCAGCGCAGGCACACAAGGAAGAAGGATTGAATGGCGGATTCTCAGATCCATGTCGCGCTGGCGGGTAACCCCAACTGCGGCAAGACCACGCTTTTCAACCTGATCACCGGCGCCAACGGCTACGTTGGCAACTGGCCCGGCGTCACGGTTGAGAAAAAGGAGGCCAAGCTCCTAAGCGACAAGAACGTTACCATCACGGACCTCCCTGGTATCTACTCGCTTTCCCCCTACAGCCCCGAGGAGCAATGCTCGCGCGATTATCTCATGAGCGGCGAGCCCGATGTGGTCGTCCAGGTTGTCGATGCCACCAACCTCGAGCGCAACCTGTACCTGGCGCTTCAGGTTATCGAGACCGGCCTGCCCGTGGTCGTTGCCCTCAACATGGCCGACCTGGTCGAGAAGAACGGCGA
>CABVDH010000017.1 GCA_902497065.1 uncultured Collinsella sp.
CGCTCCAGCATCCTCTGGACCGTGTCCCGCTCGTGCCTCGTGAGCCTTCCGTAGGACCTCGGGACCGCCCTCGCGGAGCCCTTTCTCTTCTTTCCGGACATGCCGTCCTCCGATCTCCGGGGCCGGCCGATCCGGCCCTCAGGGTATCGGGTTCCCACATTCATCCGCACATGTGCGGATGAATGTGGGAGGTGTTCGGATAAAGTTGATAATCAAGGATTCAGTTTTCAGAGGGGTATACGCGCACACCCAGCCAGTGTCGGGTCAACTAGCATGGTATATTTACATTAGTGCTACCAAGTTAGTCGCCGACCCTTGAAATGAGGTGCCGAGATGAACGACATTCTCGCAAGAAGAGCAAGACGAGCAACTGTGGGCATCGCCCTTTCCGCGGCACTTGTCGCGGGAATCGCCCCCGCAACGGCGATCGCGGCAGAAACCAGTTCCCCCACCGGTGCGGCCGTTTCGCAGACGAGCGCCACCAGCGGCAATTCGGGCGCCCCGCAGACAGAAGATGCGGCCGCCGCAAAAGAAAAAGCGTATGCAGCCATGCAGGAAGCGCTCAAAAAACTCGAGGCCGCAAAAAACGCCGCAAGTCCCGAGAAAATTGCGGAAATCGATGATGACATTGCCGCATTTCAAGAACTCTACGACATGGTGGTGGCGGAAGCCGCCAAACGGAGGGAACCCCTTCCCGCCATGCAAGCGAACGTCGATGCAGCCCAAGCCAAATACGATGAGGCCCACAACCGGACAAGCGGCCTTCAGGCAGAATTAGATAAGGTACTCAAGGAGCTCGGCGACGAGGCGCCCAGCACAGCTATTAAGGAGCATATTAAGCAGTTGCGCAGTGAGATCATGTCGGCAGAAAGGCGAGAAGAATCTTGTGAAGATGATCTTCACCGCTACCAACGCCGGCTCGAAAGCCAGGAAAAACAGGTTCAGTATTTCGAAAGTGAGGCAGAGGAAGCTAAAGCCCAGATCGACGAGGACATTGCCAAGCGAAATGCGCTCCTCGGCGATTTGGAAAAGGCGCAAGCGGCCTATGACGACGCCTGCAAGGCATACGAAGAGGCAAAGGCCGCGGCAGACAAGGCCACCTCGCCCGAGATAACGAGACCCGCCGAGACGACGCCTCCCTCCGGCTCAACGCAACCCGCCGAGGCGACACCGCCCGTTGCCTCACCTGCAACCGGCAAAGACGCCCTACCAAGCTCCACCAAGCAGGCGAACTCGAGCAGCGGCAAGCAAGCAAATACGACCGCCGGCAAGCTCGCGAACACGGGCGACACAGCACCGAGCGCAATAGCACTCGCAGGAATCGCCGCCATGGGACTCGGAATAACCGCCACAGCCACACGCCGCATCAAGAACTCAAAATAGCCGACAGAGCATTCTGCCTTCACCAATCCACAAGCCCAGAGACAAAAAGAGGCTCGTTTCCCCGACCTAGGGAAACGAGCCTCTTTAACTGCAAAAATTCAAGCAACAGCACCGCCGTCTCTTGAACCACGCAGCCATCAATGCCCAGACAACGCCAACGAGCAGCATTCCTTAAGGGATAGATTAAATTAGATAAACGCGCCTTTACGGGTGATTTTTGGACGACGGGGCCCGGCCGGTGACGAGGTATTTGGTAGTCGAGCGATCCCGCAGGCGCAGCCGAGGACCAGCGAGACACCAAATACCTCGCCGCCGGCCGGGCCATGTCGCGGCACCGAAAAGCGCCCGTGCGCTCGATGGATTCGGATGCCCGACAGAGGCTCCTTATGGCTGCTTCCTTCCGGACCTGACCAGATTCGGAACATGTCGTCATCCGAACCCATCGAACGCGCTAGGCGCTCGGTATATCTTACCTGCTCCCGCCCGCCAGAGCAAGGTAGCTAATTTGGGACGGAGCTTTTTTGACTACTTTTGCAGCCCGATTGCCAGAGCAGCCAATGAGTAGTCAAAATAGTCCCATCCCAAAATGACCGGCTTGGTGCCGCACCACAGAAAGGACCCATCTACTACGTTTAGGCCACAGGGGTCGACCATAGCCGACTTTTTCGAAAATCGGCAAGCTTTCTACCTGCGGTTTTGTTTTTGTAAATTCCGGGATGGTCGAGGGTGGCCGGTTTAACGTAGTAGATGGCCACGTTTCGTGGCAGGCGGTCCGACCCAAGGCACAAGGCAGCCAACCTCGAATGGACATTCTCGAAGTTGCGGTGGAATACGGACTGAATTGGCACCTTAAAGGCAAAAACACTCCGTATTTCACCGCAACTTAAAGAGAGATGGGTTTTAGAGGCGGGCGAGGTCGTAGGCTCGCGCGGCAGACTCGCCGGCGCAGATGAGGTTGGTTGTGGCTTCTTGCACACCGAGCGCCTGGTCGAGGGGCATGGGCTTGCGGCAAATCGGCAAAACCAAGTCAATACCCTGCTCATACACCGTGTCCAGGTTGACGGCGCGACCGCCCACGACGGCGACCACCGGCTTGCCATATCGCTTCGCACGACGGGCCACACCCACCGGCGCCTTTCCAGCGGCGGACTGCTCGTCCATATTGCCCTCGCCCGTTATGACCAGGTCGACATCGCGCACGCGCTCGTCAAACTCCACGAGATCGAGCACCGTCTCTACACCCGAGCGCAGCTCCGCACTGAGCGCCAGCAACGCCGCGCCCAAGCCACCGGCAGCGCCCGCGCCGGGCACACCGAGCACCGAGCCAAATGTCCGTGCGCCCTCGGGTGTGCGCAACAAACCCTGGGCTCGAGCTCCGGCAATCGCCGTATCGAGCAAGCGACCGTAGCCGACCATCCAGCTGTCGCACCTGCTCAGTGCCTCGGCATCATCCGCCGGCAGACCCTTCTGCCCGCCGAACACCGCAAGCGCGCCGCGACGCCCTACGAGCGGATTCTCGACATCGGAGAGTACAACGACGCGAGCGCCATCCAAAGCCTGCAGCGCCGGCTCCAAATCAACGCTCGCCACGTGTTCAAGGCCCGCAAGACCGGGGGCGACATCGCAGCCCTGATCATCGACCACGCACGCGCCCAGCGCCTGCAGCATGCCGGCGCCACCGTCGTTGGTGGCACTGCCGCCCAGACCAATATAGATAGTCTTTGCCCCGGCGCGAACCGCACGGAGCATCAGCTCGCCCACGCCATAGGTCGAAGCCGCGAGCGCCGCCGATTCCGTGCAGGGTGAATACCCAATACCCGCCGCCTCGGCCATCTCAATTACAGCCGAGTCGCGCTCGTCGTCCACCAGCATCCGGGCAGACACGCGGTCGCCCAAGGGACCTGCCACCTCGCAGGTCACAATCTCACCGCCGCACGCGGCAACGGCATCGAGCGTTCCCTCACCGCCATCCGCCAGCGGCAATGTGCACACCTCGGCATCGGGCCAAACGCGGCGCACGCCTTCGGCAACCGCCGCCTCCGCCTGCGCACTCGAAACGCTGCCCTTAAAGGAGTCGATCGCCAGCAGCACACGGCGGGGCCGGCGGCACGCAAGACCAAAGTCAACCGCCGTGCCAGCATCCTCACCGACACCTGCAAGCGCTGCGGCGTGAGCGGCGTGTGCCTCAAGATCGGCCCCACAACCGCAACCAGCGCCGCCCGCTCCGCGCAGACCGCCAAAATAGCTACTCAGCAGCTCGCGGCATTCATCCGCCAGGACCCCAGCCGTCACGTTAAACCGATGATTCAGGCGCGAGTCGGCATTCAAATCGTATAGGGATCCCAACGCGCCCGCCTTGGCGTCGCTTACGCCATACACGCAGCGCCCCACGCGCGCGTTAACCATAAGGCCCGCGCACATGCAGCAGGGCTCGAGCGTCACATAGACCGTGCAATCGGAAAGGCGCCAGCGGCCGAGCGCCTGGGCAGCAGCGCACACAGCCGCAAACTCGGCATGAGCCGAAGGATCCTGGTCGAGCTCGCGCCGATTGTGCGCCCTCGCGACGATCTCACCGTCGCGCACCACTACGGCCCCGATGGGCACCTCGCCCACCGCCGCGGCGGCTCGCGCCTCCGCCAACGCCTCGCGCATGAACTTCTCGTCGATTTCGGTGATCGTCATCGTTCGCCTTCCCTGTTGCAAATTCAAAACGATGCTATCATTACGATTCACGGAGAGATGGCAGAGCGGTTGAATGCGGCGGTCTTGAAAACCGTTGAGCGCGAGAGCGTTCCGGGGGTTCGAATCCCCCTCTCTCCGCCACTTCTAGTGATGCACCGGCGTCATGGTTCGCTCGAACAGCGCATCGACCACGTCGGCTATCTCAGGTCGACGCTCAAGATCGTGGCCCGATTCCCACCATATCGTGAAAAGTCGAATAATACCGCCGGCGACAAACTCAGACGTCGTCTCGAGTGACACGGGGGCCAGGGCATCCTCGGCAAACACGTTCATCACACGCTCGCGGATGGAGCGGGCAATGCGGTCGCAAATAACGTTGGTCAACATGCCCGACATGCTGCTTGCCAAAATGTTATCCATGAGCCGCTCGTGCGCCAGAATCAAATCCATGGCATCGTCCAAAATCGCGTGCCGAAGCGCGCGCACGTCCTCGGCAGACACTGCGCCGGCCTCATGGGGCTGTTTTTGCGGCAAGCCCGACATGAGCTCATCGATATAAAAGGCAAAGTAATCGTTCTTGTCGCGAAAGTGCTTGTAGAACGTCGTGCGGCGAATCATGGCGCGGTCGCACAGCATGGCAACCGTCAGGTCCTCAAAACGATGCTCCTCGAGAAGCTCGGTAAAGGCATCGAACAGGGCGCGGTAGGTTTTCTTGATGCGAAGGTCCACTGGTATCGCCATCCTCAGGGCAAAGACAACACTCGTCAATCTGTCGCATATCTTACACCTGTATCTCGCGCGCTTTGCCCCGGTGCCGACCCCGACGAAAACACAACGCTTACCGGAAAGTTCGGCACGACAAAACGTTGCGGGTATACTAGTAGCGTTATACCAACGGCAGCTGGCGCATGCCGCCGCGGCCATTCGAAACGGAGACATCATGCTTCCCGTCATCATCGGCATCGTTGTTGTCATTGTGATTGCCTGCGCCATCGCCGGCATCTACAACAACATGGTCACCAAGCGTAACCGCATCGATAACGCCTGGCAGAACATCGATACGCAGCTGCAGCGTCGCAACGACCTGATCCCCAACCTGGTCGAGACCGTCAAGGGCTACGCCAAGCACGAGCAGGAGACGCTCTCCGCCGTGATCAGCGCGCGTAACACCGCCGTCAAGGCCACCACGCCCGAAGCCAAGATGGAAGCCGACAACGTGCTGACCGGTGCGCTGCGCCAGCTCTTCGCCGTAGCCGAGGCCTACCCCGATCTTAAGGCAAACACCAACTTTACGCAGCTGCAGGCATCGCTCGAGGATACCGAGAACAAGATTAGCTATGCACGCCAGAGCTACAACGATTGCGTGCTCAGCTACAACAACGCCATTCAGACGTTCCCGGCTGTCATCTTTGCCGGCATCTTCCAGTTTAAGGAGCGCCAGGGCTTCGAGGCCGCCGAAGCAGCCCGCCAGGCCCCGACCGTCAAGTTCTAGTAGTTTGACAGCGCATCCTTAATCGACCAAATGCATAAACCGCCCCGTCGAATGCATACTTCGACGGGGCGGTTTCCTTTTTCGCGAAGGTCCCCCTCTAAGCGTCGTGCATTTTTAGGAGTATTCAACATAACCAAGAGCTTCGGGCGCCACGATAAATGCCAAAGACCGCGAATATCCCTGCAAATCAAACGCTGCCAGCCCATAACCCCGCCCATCATTCGTAGAAAACATCGAGAACTCCCGATTTTTTGCCCGAGGTCGGTATGCAGGGACCTTCGACTGCAGAATACTCGCAAAAATGCACGTCGCCACCGCCCCCACATGGCGCGAAGCAAAACAAAAGGGCGACCTTCCTTTCCGGCGCACTCCGCAGGACGAAAGAACCTCCGCCGCACGAAGTGCGCAGCGGAGGTTCTTTCATGTCCGAGGACGCGCCGGAAAGGAAGGTCGCCCTCGGGCCGGACAGCTAAGACAGCTTACGCGACGGTGTAAACCCAGTTGTGCTTATCCTCGACAGCACCAGACTGGATACCAGTCAGGGTCTCGCGGAGCTTCTTCATCACAGGGCCGATCTCGGTGTAGCCAGCCGGGAAGGTCACGGTCTCGTCGGCGCCGTAAACCTTGTTGTCGATCTCGCCAACCGGGGAGATGACGGCAGCGGTGCCGCACAGGCCGCACTCGACAAAGGTACCGGCCTTGACCTCGGCCCACTCGACGGGGCGCTGATCGACGGTCATACCCAGGTCCTGAGCAACCTGAACGAGCGAACGACGGGTGATGGAAGGTAGGATGGAGTCGGTGTGCGACTGCGGAACGACGAGCGTGCCATCCTCTTTCACGAACAGGACGTTGGCGCCACCGGTCTCCTCGACATAGGTGCGGGACTCGGAGTCGAGATACAGGTTCTCGGCATAGCCCTCGCGATGGGCCTCCATCGTGGGCTTAAGGGACATGGCGTAGTTCAGGCCGGCCTTGATGTTGCCGGTGCCGTGCGGTGCAGCACGGTCATACTCGGAAACGCGCAGCTTGACGGGCTTGAGGCCGCCCTTAAAGTACGGACCGACCGGGGTCACGAGAATGCGGAACGTGTACTCAGGAGCGGGAGCCACGCCGATCACGTCACCGGAGCCGATCATAAACGGACGCACGTACAGGGTCGCACCGGAGCCGAAGGGCGGAACCCACGCGGCGTTGGCAGAAACGACCTGCTTGACGGCCTCAACGAACTTGTCCTTGGGGAACGGGGGCATCTCGAGGCGCTGGGCAGAGTTATACATACGCTCAGCGTTCATGTCGGGACGGAAGCAGACGATGCTGCCGTCCTCGGCGGTGTAGGCCTTCAGGCCCTCAAAGACCTCCTGGCAATAATGGAAGATGCCGCCGCACTCGGAGACATGCAAGGTGTGGTCGGTGGTCAGGCCGCCCTCGTCCCACTCGCCGTCCTTCCAATGAGCCTCGTAGCTGTAATCGGTCTTCATGTAGCCAAAGCCGAGGCTACCCCAATCGATATCCTTCTTCTCGACAGTCATATGTCGCTCCTTACATACACAGTTGCATACTCGCGAACTCGCACGCAAGGACCGAGGCCGACCGCGTCGCAACGTCGCACGCCCGGAGCGTAGAGCCGGACGGGACACGCAAACGGCATCAAAGCCGATGGCACGTCGATTCGCATGCACGAGATTGTACTCCGCACGCGCGTCGGATAAAACGTTTTTCTTTAACTAACTAAAGTAATTTCATTTGACCGAAGCTGAAGAGGCCCGCCACCGTAAACGGCGACGGGCCTCAACTGCACGGTTTGCGCGCTGGCTCGAGCTACGCGTTCTTTTTGCCCAGCTTAGCCTTAACCAGACCGACCACGGTCGGGATGATCGACACGGCAACGATGCCGATAATCAGCAGCTCAAAGTGCTCCTGCACAAAGGGGATGCCGCCAAAGAAGTAGCCCAGCAGTGTAAAGAGCGTTGACCAGGTAATGCCACCCAGCACGTTAAAGATGACAAAGTTGCGCCAGTGCATGCCGCCCATGCCGGCGATAAAGGGCACAAAGGTGCGGATAAACGGAAAGAAGCGGCCCAGGAAGATGGCCAGGTGACCCCACTTATCCAAGAAGTCCTCGGACTTTTTGATGCGCTCGGGCGTCATGGCCTTTACCTTGCCCGAGGCGATGATCTTGCGGCCAAAGAAGTGGCCGATCATAAAGTTGCACTGATCGCCCAGGATGGCTGCGGCCCATGCGGTGGCCAGCAGGGCCACGATGTTAAAGCCGCCGTTGTGCGCAAAGAAACCCGAAGCAAACAGCAGCGAATCGCCGGGAAGGAATGGGAAGAACACCACGCCCGTCTCGATAAAGATGATCAGGAACACGCAGCCGTAGGCCATAAGCGGGCCGGCGGCGATCCAGCTGGCAATCGCGGTGCGCGGGTCTTTGAGCAGCTCGGCGATAAAATTAATGAAACCCATGAAGTAAAACCTCTCAGTTGTGGGCGCGGATACGTCCAAGTTGACCAGTATACGGTTGCAGCGCCCCCTCGTGCGCAACCCCACAAAAGGATGACTCCATTACCAGCAAGTTTGCATAACTGACACCTGTCGTGCAAAGCTGCCAAGATTGTCCTTCCTAATCCCTAGCGAATCGCTATACTTTATTGAATCGCATTGCCATGGGCTAAGGGAGGGCGGCCGGTGAGCTTTATCAATACCATCCGCGAGGACATCAAGACCGTCCAGGCGCAGGACCCCGCCGCGCAAAACGGTCTGGTCATCTTCCTTTCCTATCCTGGCCTGCACGCCAAGTGGAACCACGTGCCCGAGCACTGGCTGTGGGAGCATGGACATCGCTCGCTCGCCCGCGTGCTCTCGCAAATCACCCGTCATATCACCGGCGTCGAGATTCATCCCGCCGCACAGATCGGCAAGCACTTCTTTATCGACCACGCCATGGGCGTCGTCATCGGCGAGACCACCGTCGTGGGCGACAACTGCGTGCTCTACCAGGGCGTCACGCTCGGCGGTACCGGCAACGAGACCGGCAAACGCCACCCAACGCTCGGTAATAACGTCACCGTGGGCACGGGCGCCAAGGTGCTCGGCAACATCCGCATCGGCAACAACGTCAAGATCGGCGGCAACTCGGTCGTCGTTAAGGACGTGCCCGACAACTGCACCGTTGTTGGCGTGCCGGGACGCATCATCAAGCGCAACGGCTGCCGCGTGTTCGAGGAGAGCTTCGATGCCAAGCAGCATCGCGAGTACATGCCCGACGATGCCGCCGAGCAATCCGCGCTCAACCGTCAAGGCATCACCGAGAATGCCCGCCGCGTCAAGGAACTCGAGCGAGAGGTGGCCGAGCTCAAGGCCCTCGTCGCCAAGCTCGCGGACGAACGCTAGAGGCAGACGACCACCGGCAACATTGACGCCAACGCAAAGGCGCGCCAGAGGATTCACCCCCCGGCGCGCCTTCTTTTCAATGTGACATGCGGGACTGCCCCCCTGTCACCTCATGCGAACTGACTCAGATAGAGGTCGGCGTAGGCGCCCTCAGCAGCCAGCAGCTCCTTATGCGTGCCCTGCTCGATAATGTTGCCGTGGTCCATGACCAGAATCAGGTCGGCATCCACAATCGTCGACAGGCGATGCGCGATCACAAAGCTCGTGCGCCCATGCATGAGCGCGTCCATGGCACGGCCGATGGCAAGCTCGGTGCGCGTGTCCACGCTTGAGGTCGCCTCGTCCAGGATGAGAATCGCCGGGTTGTTGAGCAGCACGCGCGCAATGGTCAGCAGCTGGCGCTGACCCTGGCTAATGCTCTCGGCATCGTTGGCCACCCGCGTGTCATAACCCTGCGGCATGGTGCGCACAAAGAAGTCGACCTGCGCGGCGCGTGCGGCCGCCACGATCTCCTCGCGCGTTGCCTCGGGGCAGCCGTAGGCGATGTTTTCGGCAATCGTTCCATCGAACAGCCAGGCGTCCTGCAGCACCATGCCAAACTGTTGGCGCAGCTCGCCGCGGTCCATACGGCTCGTATCCACACCGTCAAGCGTTATGCGGCCGCCGTCGATCTCGTAAAAGCGCATGAGCAGGTTGATGAGCGTGGTCTTGCCCGCGCCCGTAGTTCCCACCACGGCAATCTTCTGACCCGGCTCGGCGGTAAACGACACGTCGCGCATAAGCGGCTTGTCGGGCGCGTAGCCAAAGCGTACATGCTCAAAAGCGACACGGCCCTCAACGCGACCCGGCAGCCTGGCGGCCTCGTCCGGCAGCGGATCGGCCTCCATCTCGGGTTCATCGAGCAGGTCGAACACGCGCTCCGCACTCGCCAACGCGCTCTGCAGCGAGTTGAAGGTAAACGACAGCTGCGTCATGGGCTCGGATGCCTCGTAGATAAACTGGAAGAACGCCTGGAACACGCCGACGGTCATGTGGCCGGCAACCAGCATGCTGCAGCCCACAATCGCAATCACGATCTGTGCCAGGCGGCCAATAAAGCGCACCGCGGGGCCGACGGCGTTAATCATAAAGTCGGCCTTGGCACTCACGCGCGCCAGCTCGCCCGAGGCCTGGTGCACCTCGGCAGAACTTTGGCGCTCGCGGTTAAACGCGCGAATCACCAGACGGCCCGAGTAGCCTTCCTCGACCGCACTCGTAATCTTGGACACCCACTCCTGACGCTCACCGGTTACATCATGCGTGCGGCGCGAGACCACCTTGGTCACCAGCAGCGACAACGCCGTAAAGAACAAAAAGACGAGCGTGAGCGGCACGCTAAACACGAACATCACGCTCACGGCGCCCACCACGGTACCGATCGACACCAGAAGCTGCAGCAAGCCGCGCTGCATGCTCTCGGACATCTTGTCCAAGTCGTTGGTCGCACGGCTGACGACCTCACCGGGACGATGCGCGTCAAAAAAGGCAAGCGGCAGACGGTTGAGCTTTTGTGCGATGCGGTTGCGTAGGCGCAGGTTGAGGCGTTCGGCCACACTCGACATCAAAAAGCTCTGGAGCGCGTAGAACGAGGCGGCGGCGGTCCAAATCATAAAGTAGATGAAGATGGTCCTGCCGCAGTTCTCCCAGGTGATGTTGAAGGTGGTGTCGTTAGCAAACGCCACCTGAATGTGGCCCCACAGCTCATCGATCACGCGGGCGCTATATGCCGGCGCAGCAGTGTTAAAGATGGCATAGAACACAATGCTCGCAAACACGATATAGAAGCGCCAATGGTCGCCGGCAGCCTCGCTCCACAGGCGGCGCACCGTCGCCCAGGTATCCCGAGGCGTCTCGTCCTCGTCTTCATCGTCCACGTCGCGCATGCGTTCCGCCTCGGCTCGGGCGCGCTCATCCTCCGCGCGCTCGTTTTCCTCGTAGAGCGCTTGGCGGCGAGCCTCGCGCTCGGCTGCAGCCTTGGCGGCGTCATCCAGCTCGGGTGCTACGGCAGCCTGGTCGACCGTTTTATCGGCAGCGTCCGCAGCGGCGGTATCAACAACACCGCCCTGTTTCTCGAGCTCCTCGGTCATGCTACTCACCTCCCTTCATTTGCGATTCCGCGATGGCACGGTACACCTCGCAGGTTTCCATAAGCTCGCCATGCGTGCCCAGGCCCACAACCTCGCCGTCCTTGAGCACGACGATCTGGTCGGCGTGCAAGATCGTCGAGATGCGCTGCGCGATGATGAGCACCGCGGCGTCACGCGTCTCGTCTTGCAACGCATGGCGCAGGGCGGCATCGGTCTTAAAGTCCAGGGCCGAGAAACTGTCATCGAAGATATATAGATCGGCATGCTTCATGAGCGCACGGGCGATAGCCAGACGCTGGCGCTGGCCGCCCGAAAAGTTCGTGCCGCCCTGCGCCACCGGGGTATCGAGTCCCTGCGGCTGATCGAGCACAAAGGTGCTCTGGGCAACCTGGAGTGCATGAAGCATGTCGGCCTCGGTCGCGTCTTCGTTGCCAAAGCGCAGATTGCTTGCCACGGTGCCCGAGAACAGCCATGCCTTTTGCGGCACATAGGCAATGCGCCCGCGAATCTCGTCTTGCGTAAGCTCGCGCAGGTCGACGCCGTCCAGGCGAATGGCGCCCTTGGTGGCGTCGTGGAAGCGCAGCAGGAGCTTGGCCACCGTCGACTTGCCCGAACCCGTCGAGCCGACGATCGCGGTCGTCTGACCGCGGCGACAGGTAAAGTTCAGATCGCACAGCGTGTCCTCGTCGGCATCGTCAAAACGAAACGACATATGGTCGAACACGGCAACCGCGCCGGTTCCGTCCTTTGAGTCGGACGTGCCCGCGTCGAGCGTTCGCTCACCATCGACGATACTCGGCTCAATCTCCAGCACCTGTTGCGCACGGTTGAGGCACGCAGCGGCACGCGGAAGCGTCAAAATCACCATCTGCGCCATCATCACAAAGAACAGAATCAGGATCGCGTACTCCAGCACCGCCGAGATGCTCGCGATCTGCATCGCATGGGCGCCCACCCGGTTACCGCCCACCCACAGCACCGCTACCTCGGCGATGTTCATCAAAAAGAAGCTGGAGCTGTCGAGCCCCACAAACAGGTGGTTGACCTTAATGGCGTTGTCCGCGTAATCGCTAAATACCTCGTCCAGGCGCTGCTCCTCGTGGCGCTCCTTATTGAAAGCGCGGATGACGCGAACGCCCACGATGTTCTCACGCAGCACCACGTTCATACGGTCGATAAAGCTCTGAAGGCGCATAAAAATCGGCGCGGCGTTAGCCACCGTAAACACCGCCGCCACCAGCACGATCGCAACCACCACGCCCAGCAGCGTTCCCATGGCGGGATCGATGAACCAAGCAAAAATGATGCCCGCCACGGCCAAGAACGGCACCGGCAGCACCAACTGAATCGTCTGAAGGATAGCCTGCTGAATCACGTTGATGTCGTTGAGCGAGCGCGTGATCATCGAACCCGTGCCAAAGCGCTCAAAGTCGCTGGCCGCGAGTTCAAGCGACTTGTCATACACGGCATTGCGGATATCGCAGGCCACGTTGGCGGCCAGGCGCGCCGAAAGATAGCAGCCCAGCACCGTGCCGCCGCTGGCCATGCCGGTCGCGATAAGCATGTACAGGCCGTTGCGTAAAATATAGTCGACATCGCCCGTGGTAATACCGGTGTTGACCATATTCGCCAGCATCGTGGGAACCAACAGCGTACCGACGTTATCTATCAGCACCGCAAACAGCGTCACCGCAATTAGCCCGCGATACGGCCTCATAAACCTCATTAAGAGTCGCATGTGTCCCCCTCGCCTTTATCGTCAGCATCGTTCTCGGCGGCCACTTGCCGTTTAAATGCTTCGCACTCTTCGTTAAGAACATGGGAGAACTTACCGACCAAGCGCATGATCTCGCGCTGTTCCCACGGCTCGAGCGCCTCGAATGCCTGTTGCTCGGCCCCTTGCGCCGGCATCGCATACCGTTTTGCAAATCGCCTGCCCTCTTCGGTCAGGCTCACAACCTTGTTCTTGCGACTGCCTTCGGCAAACTCCAGCGTGGCGAAACCCCGCGCCGTCAAGGTTTTAATGGCCGAGTTAATGGTCTGCTTGCTATAGAACCATTCGCCTGTCAGACGGCTCACGGCGATACTACCGCCCGCCGTGCTGGTGTCGACGAGCATCCAATAGGCGCAGTCCGAAAGACCGCAGGTGCGCGAGAACTCCGAATAGATACGGTCAAGCCCGTTGAGCATCCGGTCGAAATCGACCAGCGTAACCGCACTATTCATCTATCCCACCATTCGATTGTCCGAGTTTTGACCAATTTGTATTTCTAGATTAGTCCGAGTTTTGACTATCGTCAATAAGCTCGATATATATGGTCGGCTCTACATTGCATATCGATAGAAAAAGACCGCCGGCGCGGGGGCGGCGCCGGCGGTCACGCGAGAATAGCGATGTATTTGCCCGTTAGGCAGCGACGGCCTCGTAGACCGTTGCGCCCGCAAAGCTGTCGTGCAGGCTCTTGCCGCAGATCCAAGGCAGCTCGACGACCTCGCAGACCGTGTTGACCAGCTCGGAGCAATCAGTAAAGTGGCCCTTATCGTTGAGGGTCTCGCAATCCTGAACACGCCAATAGCCATCGGTGTGCGTGATGTAGTACTCGTGATCGTTGATCGACACGAAAGCGCGCGTCTTGGAACGCAGCAGCTTCAGAAATCCTTCGAAGTCAGTCTCGACGACATCTCCAGCCTGGAACATGATAGTTACCTCCTGGCCCAGCGCCACCACAGCGCATTGATAAACGTTAGTACCCCTTTAGTAAAACCTTTATCAGCGGATATGCGCCCATGTTTTAGGCAAGTGGTAAAAAACCGCAGGGTAGACGGGATAAAACGTTTAACCATCTCATTAGGTTCTCACATTCTTGCCGCAGTTTTATGCAAGCCGACTTTTCCGATTGGTGGCTATTGCTGTTTGGGGCCCTCTGCACGATTACGGCTACGGCACGACGGGTAAGAACGGAGCATCTGCAACGTCATCGCTAGGAGAACCCATGGAGACCATCGAAGCGCTCATCCATCGCCGTAGCTGCCGCAACTACAGCGATCGCCCCGTCGAGGCAGAAAAGCTCGCACGCATTATCGAGGCAGGCCAGTACGCGCCGAGCGGCATGGGACGTCAGCCGGTCACGTTTGTCGCCGTCACCGACCCCGCGACCGTCGAGCGTCTCTCGCAACTCAATGCGCAAGTCATGGGCAGCAACGGCGATCCCTTCTACGGTGCCAAAACCGTTGTGGTGGTACTGGTCGACCGCAGCGTGCCCACGCATCTGGAAGACGGTTCGCTTGCCATGGGCAACCTGCTCAATGCTGCCTATGCGCTGGGTGTTGATTCGTGCTGGATTCATCGCGCCCACGAGGTTTTCGATTCGCCCGAGGGCCTGGAGCTGCTGGCCAGCTGGGGTCTGCCCGCCGACGGAAGCCTGCGCGGCGTCGGCAACTGCATTCTGGGTTACGCCGAGGACGCACTCCCCAAGGCCAAGCCTCGCCGCGACAACGTGGTGTATGTTCCGCCGTTCTAACGAACGGCGGACCCGTTGACGCTGCGCGAGCCGCATTAACGCCAATCTGACGTTCAATTTCGAGGGCGCGACCAAAAGGTCAGCGCCCTCTCATTTCACGTCACCTTGGCGCAAATGCGGCCCGCTCGCTGTTGGTGCCTGACATCGAGTGAGCCACTGTCTTGGGCAGCTAAAAGGCCCCGTCCCATATTTGCTGCCCCACTCGCAACTTATCTTGCCGATGGAGTTGTCGTCGTTTCGTTCGTGTGAGTCGTTTTGGCGCCGTCGCCTTGTTCGTCCTCGTCCTTTTGAGCATCGGCAATGGTGGCAGCAGCTGCGACCATACCGCGCTGGGGCGCCACACCCGTCTGGTCTCGTGCGCCTTCAACAAGCTCCGTGCCAACATGCGCGAGCTCGGGCGATTTGAACATCGTGCCCAGGCTCGCGCCGCCGCCGGCATAGCCAAGCGCCGCGAGCGCGATGACAATCACCGCAACAACGACCGCGATCGGAACGTAGCGATGCCAGCCTGCAGGATTGAGGCCGCTGCGGCGGGCAGCACCGCGGCTAATGTAGCCAAGCGTACCATCGTGCTTGAGCTTTGAGCCCACCACGCGCCTTCGTCCCCATAACGAGGATTCGGCCTGCATGGCCAAGCGAGCGCTTGCCGAAGGATAGCCATATTTTGTGCGCTTGAACGAGCCGTCGAACCCCGAGGCGCTTTTGCCCCACGTCCGCGAAGTCGTACGTCGGCTGACCGGCGCCGCACTTCGCTTTGTTCGGTTCGGTTTTGAAGTCTCCGCCATACTCCCCCGCACGCCGTAACACAATCGAAACAATGCTTCTTTGGACTGTATCACACGCGCCGCACGCGGTCACGGCGCCTCGCTCAGCGGTCGTTGTCCTTCAGCAGGCGCCATAAAGTCGTGCGGCTTATACCGAGCACCTCTGCCGCACGTGTCCTGTTGCCGTGAAGGTGCTGCAGGACCAACCGTGCGACATCGCGCTCGGTATCGGCCAGGGGACGCAAGATGTACAAATCGCTTTCGAGCGCCGGGGCGCCAAAGGTCGCGGTCTTGATAACGTCCTCCTGGGCAAGCACCTCTTTCGCCACGGCACGCTCCACCGTACCCGCCCCCACTAATATATAGAGTCGTTCAGAGACTTCACGCAGCTGCAGGTAATTGCGGGGCCAACGGTACGCATCGAGCGTCTCTGCCGCGGCGGCGGACAACATGGGGGCACCCGTCTTAAACATATCTGCCAGATACCCCAGATAGCGCGCAACCTTTTCCGACGCGCCGCCCTGCTCGGCAATCGCCGGCGCCACACTCACTGCACAGGCCAGACGCTCGGTTACAAAAGCAGCCTGATCGCTTTCGCCGCCGCCCGGCATATCGTTTGCCGTCAACACCACATGGCAACGAGTTGCGAGCGCCGTGTCGATCATTGCGGACACGAGCTCGCGCAGACGTTGGGGGCCAACAGCATGCCAGCCGCCCATGCAAAGTGTCAGCCCCGTTTGGAATAGCGGCGATTCGGAACTTTTGAGCAGATGGCGCCAGCCGCGATCCGTAAGCTCATCGAGCGCAACGGACACAAAGGGCTGATCGGCATAGGGTCCATCCAGGTACAGGCGTCTTGCAATCTGATCCTGCCCCGCGCCCAGCTCGCCCTCGAGCATAAGGGGCACCCCACGCGCATAGCTCTCCCGTACGGGGGCAGCGACCGCCGCCGCGTCTTCGACGATGCCGTACGTGCTCGACGCGTAGCGAGCCTCGACTTCGTCGGCATTGAGCCACTCGATGCCCGCATGCGTGGCAGCGGCGCGCACCTCATGCGCCACGACCACCCAAAGCGCTCCGCGCTCCTTGGCCGTCGGGCGCACCGTCAAGCTCAACCGCACGCCCTCGTGGCCCATCACCAGGCGCGCCCCATCGCCCACGCGAGCGAGACGCTCGGAAACAAAAGCAGCGATATCCTGCTCGAGCGCCGCGTCACTCATAGTCGAGATCACAACGCCACCGCGCTCGTCGATTGCCAGCGCCGATGCTCCGGCTGCGGACAACGCCTCAATCAGAATCTGCAGCTTGGCATCGCTATCCATGATTTGCCCCTGTCCGCGACGACATGCAACCGCCGACGGTCGCACAACCGAATGTTTCAAAATTGAACGATATTACTCACCAAACACTATAGGGCAAAAGTCGCCGTCCTGCGAGTATATGAATTGCCCCGCATCGCCATCCTGGCGGGGCGATAAGAGCTCTTCGGGACCTATCAACCTGCGGACAAGCCATACCCGCAAGAGCTCCTATCGCTCCACCGTGAGAATGCGCTCGCCAGCACGCAACACGCAAATCAGCTACTTCTCTACCAGATTCCCAGCACGTGCTGCATTCCCAAACTCATGCATGCAATGCCAATCCAGCAGCAAAAGCCCAACGCGATGGGTTTGCCGCCCTTTTTGACCAGCTCGACGATATCGGTATTAAAGCCAATAGCCGCCATGGCCATCACAATAAAGAACTTCGACAGCTCCTTGATGGGCGCCGCAATGGACGCAGGAAGCTGAAGCACCGTGGTGATCACGCTCGCCAGCACAAAGAACAACACAAACATGGGAAAAGCACGTTTAAGCGAGAACGTGCTTTTGGCGTCGCCGCCGGCCTTGCGCGCCAGATGCATCTGCCAGCATGCGAGAGCCAATGTAATGGGAATAATGGCCAGCGTCCTGGTGAGCTTAACCACTGTGGCGCTTTCGAGCACATTGGCGCCGGGATGCATGCTATCCCAGGCGCTCGCCGCAGCCGTTACCGACGAGGTGTCGTTGATGGCGGTGCCGGCAAACAGGCCAAAGCCCTCGTTGGTCAGCCCGAGCATGCCGCCGAGCGTCGGAAACACGAGCGCCGCGATAACGTTAAACAGGAAGATGACCGAAATGGCTTGGGCAATCTCGCGATCGTCGGCATCGATGACGGGCGCGGTCGCAGCGATGGCCGAACCGCCGCAAATCGACGAGCCCACACCCACAAGCGTCGCGATCTTGCCCGGCACGTTCATAACGCGGCAGAGCACGAAGGCGATGACAAGCGAGGTCGAGATCGTCGCCACGATAATCGGCAGCGACTGGGCGCCCTTGGACAGAATCTGGGAGAGGTTCATGCCAAAGCCAAGCAGGATAACCGCGTACTGCAAGACTTTTTTAGACGTATAGGTGACACCGGCGGCGAGCTGTTCGCGGCGATTCTTGGGAAAGACAAGCGCCAGAACCATGCCAAGGAGAATGGCAAATACCGGACCGCCGACCACCTCAATCTGTTTGCCGAGCAACGTCGCGGGGATGGCGATGATCAGGCAGAACAAGACGCCCTTCCAGCGCTCGCGTACGATATTTGTCAGTTGCATATGGGATTCCTTCTTTCTATTTCACGTTTGCGACGGCTTATGATACGGCAATATTGAGCACAGCCTTGCGCAAACACAGACTAAGATGCCGCAATAGTTCTCGGGCGACAGCCGAATTACCCACCGCGGAGAGCTGATTCGCGGCATAATTAACAACTGACATATGAGTTTGATAGAACAGTTGCGAGGCGCTATGGAAGAATCGATGCACGTCGGCGAGCAGGAAACGAGCCTACAGGACCAGTCCTACCACACCATTCGACGCAAAATCGTCTACCTGGACTACAAGCCGGGCGAAAAGCTGGGCGTCAAGCAACTTTGCGATGACCTGGATATGGGTCGCACGCCCGTGCGCGAGGCTTTGGTTCGCTTGGCGCAGGAAGGCCTGGTGCGCACCGTGCCCCAGAGTGGCACCTACGTCTCACCCATCAACCTCACCCTTGCCGAGAGTGCCTGTTACATCCGCGAGCATCTGGAAAAGCAGGTGATCGTGGAGTGCTGTGCGCGCGCCACCTCGGCAGGCATCGAACAGCTCGACCGCGCCATCGTGCTGCAGGAAAAGGCCATGGCCGAAGAGGATCGCATCGGCTTCTTTTTGAGCGACAACCTCATGCATCACATGATTTTTAGCATCGCATGTCGCAGCACCGTGTGGTCGTGGCTCGAAGAGACCAATGCCGACCTGGAGCGCTTCCGCTGGCTGCGCGCTGCCACGCAGGTTCTAGACAATCAGGACATCGTGAACGAGCACAAGCAGATTCGCCGCGCTATCGCCGGTCGCGACCCCATCGAAGCGAGCTTTTTGGTCAGCAAGCACCTGCACATGATGTTCCGCAACCAAACCGAAGTTCTGGACCAGTTCCCCGAGTACTTCGAGACCAGCAAGCTCCGCTAACCTGCCAAAAAGGGACAGGTTTATTTTGGCAGGTTTTATCCGAGCAAATGCAACAAGGCCCGGCTCCGTCTTGATGCGGAGCCGGGCCTTAGTCGCTAGAACGGCGGAACCAACTACTCGACCGTGACGCTTTTCGCCAGGTTTCGGGGTTGGTCGACGTCGCAGCCGCGCAGGATGGCGACCTCGCGGGCGAGCAGCTGCAGCGGGACGCTCGCCGTGATGGGGCTGAACACGTCGCGGACTGCTGGCACGCGGATAATGCAGTCGGCGATCTTGTTGATCTCCTCGTCGCCCTCGGTGGCAACGACGATGACCTTGGCGCCGCGCGCCTTGCACTCCATGAGGTTCGACACGGTCTTGTCGTAGGTGGCACTCTTGGTGGCCACGGCGATGACAGGAAAGCCCGGGTCGATCAGCGCGATGGGGCCGTGCTTCATCTCACCGGCGGCGTAGGCCTCGGCGTGCAGGTAGCTGACCTCTTTGAGCTTGAGCGCGCCCTCGTAGGAAATAGCGGCACCCATGCCACGGCCCACGAACAGCGCCGACTGCGCGTCCTTGCACAGCAGGGCGGCCTCATGCACGGCCTCGGTTTGGGTATCCAAAATCCACTGGATCTGCTCGGCCGTATCGGAAAGCTCGCGGAACAGCATGCGCGCCTGCTTGGTGGTCAAGCGGTACTTGACCTGCGCCAGCAGCAGAGCCAAAAGCGTAAGGCTCACGACCTGGCCGATGAAGCTCTTGGTCGAGGCGACCGCGATTTCCTTGTTGGCCTTGGTGTAGATGACGCCGTCGCTCTCACGCGCCACGGGGCTGCCCACCACGTTGGTGATGCCGAAGACCTTGGCACCCTTGATGCGCGCATCGCGAATGGCGGCAAGGGTATCGGCCGTCTCGCCCGACTGGGACACGGCAACGACAAGCGTCGTCGGCGTAATGATGGGGTTGCGATAACGGAACTCGCTGGCCGCCTCCACCTCGGTGGGGATGCGAGCCCAGCCCTCAATGAGATTCTTGGCAATGAGGCCAGCGTGATAGCTGGTGCCGCAAGCGATCACGTAGACGCGGTCGATGTCGTTGAGCTCCTCGAGCGAAAGGCCCAGCTCGTCGATGTCGAGCTCGCCGGCCGGCGTCATGCGACCCACCAGCGTGTCGCGCACGACGCGCGGCTGCTCGTGGATCTCCTTGAGCATAAAGTCGGGATAACCGCCCTTTTCTGCCATGTCCAGGTCCCAGTCGATGTGGGTGACCTTGGGCTCGATAACGTTGCCGGCCTCGTCGGTGTACTCGACGCCTGCGGGCGTGAGCTTGGCAAACTGACCGTCCTCGAGCACCACGACATCGCGGGTGGCGTCGATGAGCGCGATGACGTCGGAGGCGACATAGGCGCCGGTCTCGCCCGCGCCGACCACGATCGGGGAATCCTTGCGGGCCACGGCGATCACGCCGGGCTCGTCAGCGCACACGGCGGCCAGACCATAGGCACCGACCACGTGGGTGCAAGCCTCGCGCACGGAGGCCATCAGGTCGTGCGTCTCGGCATAAGCCTCTTCGATCAGATGCGCGAAGACCTCGGTATCGGTCTCGCTCTTAAAGTGGTGGCCGCGACCCTCCAGCTCTTCGCGCAGCTCGGCGAAGTTCTCGATGATGCCGTTGTGGACGATGGCGATACGACCGTCGCAGCTGGTGTGGGGGTGAGCGTTAACGACCGAGGGCTTGCCGTGGGTGGCCCAACGGGTGTGGCCGATACCGCAGGTAGCGTCGCTGTCGATGTTGGAAAGCTCGCTCTCCAGGCCCGCGACCTTGCCCACGCGGCGGATGACGTCGAGGTGCGCCGCGGCGCCCTCGCCCACCTCGAGCGCGACACCCGAGGAGTCATAGCCGCGATACTCCATACGCTTGAGGCCCGTGACCAGGATGTTCTTTGCAATATCAGAGCCGGTGTAGCCGACGATTCCGCACATAAGATAAATCCCTTCGTTCGCGTGACTGCAAGACGTCCACGCACAAGGGGCGCTGAGACGTATAACGTTCGAGTATTGTACTCACGCAAACGCAAGCTGATATACCAGAAGTGGTATCTCAACTTAGATACCACCCGATGCACACACGTCCAGCCGGTCCAAACCACCACAATGGGGACAGGCACCTTCGTGGTGGTCGCGCTGACAACGGCGTTTCCCCAGATAAAACCTGCCAAAATAAACCTGTCCCTAATAGGCGGGTTTTGACACCTCAGGGGCGGGCGATGCTACAATCTGGCTTGTACTTGAAACGCATCAAAGGGGCCGCTATGGCAAAGGTAAAAATCAGCGACGTCGCGCGCGAGGCCGGGGTTTCGTTGGGCACGGTTTCCAACGCGCTCAACCATCCCGAAAAGTTGCGCCCCGAGACCCTCAAGCTTATCAACGAGACCATCAATCGCCTGGGCTACCTGCCCAACCAAAGCGCTCGTCAGCTCGCGGGCGGCGCCACCAAGTCTTTTGGCCTGGTGCTCCCCCGTCTCGATCACGGCTTTTCGCTCCAAATCGCCAGCGGCGCCCACAACGAGGCCCGTAAGCACGGCTACGACCTGCTCATCGCCAACGCCGATAACGACGATATTCTCGAGGACCATTACCTGCGCTACTTTATGGGCACCCAAATGTCCGGCGTCATGGTTCAGCCCATGGCATCCCCCGACTGGCATCCCGTCATGGCCAAGATGCCCGTGCCGATCGTCCACCTGGACATCCATTGCTCCGAGCCCGGCTACTACGTAGCGGCCGACAACGAGGCCCAGGGTCGCATCATTGCCGAACTCGCCATCGCCCGCGGTGCACGCCATATCACCGTTGTGGGTAGAGCAGCATTTATGCAACTCACCCTGCGCGTCCTTGGCATTCATAAGGCGCTCGCCCTACATCCCGACATCAAAATCGAAGTCATTGACGCCGGCGAGTGGAACACGGCGGCCGACGGCTATGGTATCAGCAAGCAAATCGCCGAGCGTCCCGAGGACGAACGCCCTGATTTCGTGGTCGGCCTGACCGATGTGTTGGCCTCGGGCGTCATCTCGGCGCTGGTCGACAAGGGCATATCCGTCCCCGGTCAGGTCCGCGTGGCTGGCTGCGATGGCAACCCACTCGCTTGGAGCGGATCGGTCCCGCTCACTACGGTAGCGCCACCGGGCTACGAGATTGGCCGCAAGGGTGTCCAGCTGCTGATGGAGCAAATCGAGAACAAGACCCCGGCAAAGACCAAGCACGTCCACATCGGCTCTGCAGCGCGCACCGTCACCGCGGTCACGACCATCGAGGACATCAACCGCCAAGAACTCGTGCGGCCGTTCCTGCTGGAACGCGCCAGCACCCAGGCAAGCAGCCAGACCGACGCCACGGCCATCAACCTCGGTGCATATCTATAGCCTTTTCAGCTCACCTCAAACTCCGCTAAGCAGAAGGGCCCGGCAAGCAAAACGCTTGTCGGGCCCTTCTGTCTCTATCGTTTCAGCAGGGAAAATCATCGAGTCGTCCAAACGAAGCGAGCGGACCTCGAGTGCCGCAGGTTGTCGCGAAAGCGTAGCGCTGCGTACTTCATGTACGCAAGCGATGACTTAAGCGGCAAGATACGGCGCTCGAGACCCGCACAGCGTTCAACGAGTCCGCCGTTCGTCAGGACGACGGAACACCATTAGCGGCAGACAACGTCCACGGGCACGTTCAGGATCTTGGCGACCTTGAGAATCGTGTCGGTCTGGCTGCCTAGGCAGGCGGCCATGTGGTGAGTCGGGCCGGTCTCGTTCCAGCGATCCATGAACTCGCGGGCGCCGATCGAGAACTTCATGCGCATATTGGTGTCGCCGAAGGTAAAGATCGGACCGTTAACGTTCTCGCCCTCGGCAACCACGAACTTAAAGTTGCCGTCGCCGTCCTGAGTGATACCAAGGAAGGTGATGGTGCCGTGGCCGGGATAGAACTGGGTGAGGTAGCCGCCACCGGTCTTGCCGTGGAACACGGGAACAACCTTGAGCGTCGGCTTCTTGGCGGTCGAGATGTCGGCATCGCCGGAGCCGGAGTGGCCGATGATGACAATGTCCTCGGGAAAGTCGATGGAATACATCTCGGAAAGCTGGCCGGTGCCAGAGATGGTCTTGAGGATGCTCATGGCGATGGCGACCTTCATATCGCCCTCGACCGCGCAGCTCGTGCCCTGCTTGATGAGCATGGAGAACGCCGGGATGAGCATGGAGTCGAGCACGCCGGCCTGGCCCTTGGCATAGCCGTCGTAGTGGCTGGCGACCAGACCGATCTCCTCGTCCTTAACCCACTGCTCAAAGGCGACGACGTACTTGGCCATCTCCTGGATAGGCTCGTCGGTGACCTTGGCGCCGCCCTCGACGTCGAAGGTGTCGAGAATCTCGGCGGCCTTAGCGTCCACGGCAGCCTGGTCATCGATGTTGTCGGCGATAGCCCACATCTTCTCCCAATCGAACTGCTTGGTGTAGAGACCCAGACGGTTGTAGAGGTTGGTCTCGTCGATGTAGAGGTCCATCATGCCCGGATACGGACGGCCGATCTGGGCGATATTGGTGCGACGCAGACGACGGCGCACCTGGGCGGCACGGCACCACTGCTCGAGCTGCTCGGCCACGGCCGGGTCGCCGCCCTCGACAACACCGGTCACCACGGCGTGACGCTTGCCGGCACGGTTAAGGTCGGCTACGACCTCACCGGGAGCACCGCAGGCGTACAGATCGCCCAGCCACGTGGGGATATCGGTGTTGGCGTAGTCGGGCTGGGCCTTCTTTTGCACGTTGACCACGACGACGGGCACGTCCAGGTCGCGTACGACCGGCAGCACGTTGTAGCTCGTGGCATAGGTGAGCATCTGCAGGATGACCAAGTCGACATCCTCGGCGCGGAACTTGTCGCCCGCGACCTGAGCCTGTTCCTTGGTGGTCACCATACCGCCGTCGATAAGCTCGACGGTCGTAGGCAGCGTGGCCTTAAAGTCCTCGTACTGCTGCTCAAAGTTGGGAACGAGCTGCGGGAACTGCGGAAGATAGGCACCGAGGGCGATAGAAAAGACGCCAACCTTGGCCTTGGTGTTAACGAGCATGATTTCCTCCAATGAGAAAAGTTGATGATTGCAAGCAAGCGGACGCGGCGGTTATCAGATCAGCGCAACAGACATGTTTCTACCGCGTCCGCCTGCAGTTGCGCAGGGGGTGGGGCGAGGGTATGGGACTAAGCCTTCGCCCCAGAGGTTGCCGCGACAAGGCGGCGGGATAAAGCAAATTACTCGGCGTCGTCGAACGCGTTGTAGCGCTCGCCATGGAAGGCCCAGATAGCGGCGGCAAAGCCAATCAGGCACAGCAGCGACAGAATCAGGAAGGCGGCCTTGTAGCCGGCCACGGCGATGAACGTGGCAGTGAAGGAGCCGGCGACGGCGCACAGGAAACGCGAGGAGAACACGATGGCGCCGTTAGCAGTGGTGCGCAGCAGCGTCGGGAAGCACTCCTGCATCCAGACCTTCAGGATGCCCTCGAAGGCAAAGGCGGCACCGATGCAGTAGAGCAGCTGCGTGGCAACGTAGGTGACCGTCGAAGCACCAAAGAGCGGGAACATGAGGAAGCCGAGCAAGTAGAGTGCGGCACCCATGTAGAACAGCGGCATACGCTTGTCGGTATCGACAAACTTCATAAAGACGAAGTCGAGGATGGCGCGAATCGGGTAGCAGATCAGGCCGATGGTAGACACGACGGAGATAGGCAGCGACACGACGTTGGCGCCGATCCACGTGGAGAACTGACCGAGAGAGTTGGCTGGGATGTTGGTACCAATGTAGAAGATGGCAAGGGCGATGAACGGCTTGGCGTAGGGGCTCTTGAACAGGTCGGAAATCTTACCCTGGGCCTGCTCGCTCACCTTGCCTGCCAGACGGTCCTCGTGCGCCTTAATCCAAACCGGAGACTCCGGGATGGTCTGGCGGGCGATAAGCACCAGGATGGAGACAACGGCAAGCTGGGTGAACATGATCTGGCCGCCCAGGTAACCCCAGTCACCGACAACGGCGCCAATGCCCTGGGCAACGACAATACCGACAACCCACAGGATGTCCGAGAACAGCAGCATCTTGCCGCGTTTGTCATCGGGCGCCTCCTCGGCGATGGTCGCCAGTGAAACCGGCAGGTCGGCGCCGACACCCAGACCCATCAGAATCTCGCCCAACAGCAGCAGCGGGAAGGTCTGAGCAAAGATCATAGTGACGGCACCGATGATGAGCATGCCCATGGTGACCGAGAAGACCGGCTTGCGGCCAAAGCGGTCGCCCAGGCTGCCGCCCAGGATGGAACCGATGGCGATGCAGAAGGTGAGCGCCGCGGAAATCAGACCGAACTGACCGTTATCGAGGCCAAAGGTCTGCTGGTAAATGACCAGCGCCGTACCAGAAGAGATGATCGCGCACGAATCGATGTAGGATGCCATGCCCGAGACGACGGCTACCCACCAAGGGTTCACGTGGCGGTTGCGAGTGTTTCCCATTCTATTTCCCCTTACAATGTTTCCAAGCTGCCCAAACAGCAGCGATAAGACGGCGGTTTCCACGAGCTCCCCAGCAACCGGAACCGCCGGCTTTTCTTACCTACTAATCAACAAATGCTTCGTTGATCTTGATGCCAAAGTCACGGCAGGTATCCTTGAGGCCCTTGTCGCTAATCTTGTTGAGGAAGTCATCCGAACCGCCGTTGGCAGCACGCGCGGCCAGGTAAATCTCGGCGGCCTTCTCGACGGTGTGCGCCAGGCCAAAGGTCGTGTCGAAGTCAGGACCAGCGGCGAACAGGCCGTGGTGCGCCCAGACGATGGTGTCGTAGGTCTTCATGAGCTCGGAGCTTGCCTCGGCGATGGCCGGGCCACCTGGGACCATCCAGGGCACAACGCCCACGCCGGTCGGGAAAACGACGACGCATTCGGTCATCATCTGCCACAGGATACGGGTAAAAGCGCGGTCCTCCAGCGGCACCACGAAGGACATCTCGATGATGCCGGGGGTATGAGCGTGGTAAATCACACGGTCGGCGCCATCGGTACGGGCGGCGGCGACGCAGTGGTTCATGTAATGGCTCTCGAACTCACTGGTCGGGCGGGCGCCGTTGGCAAGACCCCACACAACGCGGAAGGCGTCGCCGGTCTCGTTGATCTCGACGATGCCGATGTTGGCATGCGGATCCTCCAGGACATTACGCATATACTTGCCCGAGCCGGTGCTCACGAAGTACTGGCCGGCAAGATTCTCGCCACGCACGCCCATCTTGACCCACTCGCGAGGCTCCTCAAAGAACGGTTTGGCCTCGGCGACCTCGTCGTCGGTCATGCGGTAGGTAAGGTTGCCGCCGTTGCGCTCATGCCAGCCCTGCCTAAAGCCGTCATCGCACAAGCGGCAGAAGCCCTTGATAAACGCCAGATCTTCCATTGCCATTGTCTGTCTCCTCTCCGGGACCCGCAGGTCCAATTGAAAAACGTGAAAAGCCGATTGACGGCGGCGCGGAGCATGGTGTCATGTAGGGCCTCCGCGCCGTATGTCATCGGAGAGAGCCACTCGTGCCCGGCAGGAGTCACTTGCCGCACGCGGGGCTGGGGGTAGGTGAAAGGTGAGTCGGGGGGGGCAAGCCCCACTCTCGGTTAGGCCTGGACGCCCTTGGGGTCAATGCGCTTGACATCGAAGGAGCGGGCAACGCAGGCGCGGGCATCGGCCAGGTCGGCAAAATCGCCGCCGGCGATCATCTGCACGATAAAGTTGCCGATGCAGGTACCCTCGATGGGGCCGGCGAACACGGGGAGCCCGCAGGTGTCGGCCGTCATCTGGTTGAGGTAGTAATCCTGGCAACCGCCGCCCACGATGTTGATGCTCGTGTAGTCGTGACCCGAAAGCTCGCGCAGGCCCTCGATGGCCTTAGCATACGAACGGGACAGGCTGCAGTAGTTGGTGCGCATGATCTCGCCCACGGTGCGCGGAACCGGTTCGCCACCCTCGGCGCAGGCCTGCTTAATCTCCTGGATCATGGAGTCGGGAGCCAGGAAACGATCGTCATCGACATCGACATAGGCCTCGAAGGGCTCGGCCTCGCGACAGAGCGCACGGAGCTCGTCAAAGCCGACCTTGTGATCCATGAGCGCCTTGTGCGAGGTCTTGCCCTCGACATAGTCGACGCCGTTGATCTCGCGGCGAACGGACTGGTTCATCCACAAGCCCATGATGTTCTTGAGGAAGCGGTAGCGCTTGAGGTAGCCGCCCTCGTTGGTAAAGTTCTGCTTGCGGGCGAGCTCGTTGGTGATGGCGTGCTGGTTCTCAACGCCCAGCAGGCTCCACGTACCGCTCGAGATATAGACGGCGTTGTCATCCTTGGCGGGAACGGCCAGGAAGGCGGAGCCGGTGTCGTGCGTAGCGGGCAGCACGACAGTCGCGGAATAGCCGATCTTCTCGGAGATGTCGGCCGTAAGCTCGCCGAGCACGGCACCAGGCATCGTCGGCTCCAAGAAGATGCCCTGGGGAATACCAAAGCGCGAGAGGATCTCGGTGTCCCACGTGCACTTCTCGGCGTCGAGCATGCCGGTGGTGCTCGCGTTGGTGTACTCGTTGGCCTTAATGCCGGTCAGACGCCAGTTGAGATAATCCGGAATCATCAGGAAGGTTCGGGCTGCCTCGAGTTGCTCGGGATGCTCGTTCTTAAGGGCGAGCAGCTGGTAGAGCGTATTGAAAGGCTGACGTTGAATACCGGTACGGGCATAGACCTCGGCCGGATCCATAATTTGGTCGGCAACTTCGTAGATGCCGTCAGTGCGGGCATCACGGTAGGCGACCGTGTCACCGACGATCTTGTTATGCTCATCGAGCAGCACGAAGTCAACGCCCCAGGTATCAATACCGATGGTGGCCGGAGCCTGTCCGGTCTGATCCTTGACGGCACGCAGGCCTGCGACAACATGGTCGAACAGAGCCTCAACGTCCCAGCAGTCGTGATCGCCTATGCGCTTCTGCTCGTTATCGAAGCGGTAAACCTCCTGGTAGGACATCTTGCCCTCCTCGACCCAGCCAGCAAGGACGCGACCGCTCGAAGCACCGATATCGACTGCTGCGTAATGCTTGGACTCGATGCGACTCTCCATGTGCTCTCCCTTTTTGAAGCGATTCATTTACGGTTTTCATTATTATTTGAACCGTTTCAATTTCAATATGAGTCATATCCAGTCCGGTGAGCGGTTGTTTTCAATCGGTAAACGGTAGTCTTTTTTGGTTTGAACCCTATAGATACAAAGATGCGGCCACCCGTGTTAAGCGGATGGCCGCATCTTTAAAATGCTATTGAAATGGCTTACATGCAGACGCTAGCGCACGGCCTTGACCGCCGCCGCCAGGTCGAACAACGTATCGAGCACGGCCTCGCAGCCATCCACCACGTCCTGCGGCAGCGGCACAATATCGGGGACGGCAAAGACGTGGCAGCCGGCCGTGATGCCCGAGACGCAACCATTGCGCGAATCCTCGACCACGGCGCACTCCTCGGGGGCAAAGCCCGCACGCTCGCAGGCGAGCAGATACATCTCGGGGTCAGGCTTGCCGTGTACGACGTCGCCGCCGCAGGTCACGGTCTCAAACTTGTCAAAGAGACCGAATGCTTTAAGGTTGCGCTCGGCGGTAACGCGGCGCGACGACGTCGCTAGACCCACGTGATAGCCCGCAGCCAGCAGCTCGTCTAGGCACTCGGCGGCGCCGGCCTTAAGCTCCAGCTCGGTCTTGACCATCTCGTCGCGAATCTCCTTGTGGCGGACATAGATCGCCTCGGCGGTCTCGTGGCTGCCGTAATGCTCCTCGAGAATGCCCGTGACATCAGGCAGCGTGCGGCCGATAAACTGATGGATCAGCGCATCATCAATTGCGAGCCCCAGCTCAGCGGCGCCTGCCTTCCAGGCCTTAATCCCCAAACGCTCGGTATCGACCAGCGTTCCATCCATGTCAAAAATAACAGCCTTGATCATATCGGTCCCCCATCGACTCTCACTGTCGCATTGCCGCAACTCTACCGCATTTGGCAACTTGTATATAACGTATATACCATATTGCACTTTCGTTACATAGATAGAAGTCTTATGGCAAGTAACGCATTAGGATTATAGTTTTCGATCGAGTACTCAACGATAAGGAACGTTTCATGATTTTAGACACCACGGCACCCGCAGAGGAGCTTCAAGACAAGCTATCGGCACTCGAGCAGCTGCTTTTAGCATGCGGACGCGTCGCCATCGGCTTTTCCGGCGGCGTCGACAGCAGCTTTTTGGCCGCCGTATGCGCCCGCATCATGCCTACCAATACCCTCCTCGTCCATCTCACCACGCCACTCATCGGCACGCCCGAGCAGGCTTCGTTTGAGCGAGCCGTTGACGGACAAGCCAATGAGGGCCCGTATTTTAAGCTTCCCGTGCTCAATCTTTCGGTCGATCAGCTGCAACTCCCCCAGGTTGCCTGCAACGATGCCGACCGCTGCTACCACTGCAAGCACGCCGGCTTCACCGCCATCGCCAATCACGCCAAGTCGCTGGGCTTCCCCACCGTTATCGATGGCAGCAACGCGAGCGACCGCGGCGATTACCGTCCCGGTATGCGTGCTGCCCAGGAGCTTGGCGTGCGCTCGCCGCTCATGGAAGTCGGCTTCACCAAGGACGAGGAACGCGAGCTGCTGCGCGAGTGGGGCTATCCCGTTTGGAACTTGCCGGCAGACGCCTGCCTTGCCACCCGCGTCCCTACGGGCGAGGAACTAACGCGCGAGAAGGTCGACTTGATTCGCGCTTGCGAGGATTACCTGCACGGTCAGGACCTGGCGCAGGTCCGCGCGCGCCTCGTCGGTGGCTGCATGCATATCGAGGCTGCACCGGCAGACGTCACCAAGATTGCCGCTCTCGGCGGCACCGCGGTCAACGACGAAGGCAAAACCCCGCTGCCCGCCGCCATCGAATCGGCCCTACGCGACCTAGGCTGCGGCCACATCTCCCCCGAGGTCACCCCCTACATCCACGGCAATATGAATCAGTAGGTTACACCGTTTTACAAACGGCGTAACTCCTCGGCGCGGCGCCATCACCCGGGCAAGCAGCCACGCCGAAGCCACCGTCATCAACCTCGGCGCATTCCTCGGGGGCAAAGCCCGCACGCTCGCAGGCGAGCAGGTAGATAGCGGGGTCGGGTTTGCCGCACGCGACGTCCTCGCCGAAGGTCACCGTTTCAAACTTGTCAAAAAGGCCGACCGTCTTAAGGTTGCGCTCGGCCGCAACGCGGCGCGACGACGTCGCAAGCCCCACGTGATAGCCCGCAGCCAGCAACTCGTCTATGCACTCGGCGGCGCCGGCCTTTAGCTCCAAGTCGGTCTTGGCCATCTCGTTGTGGAGCTCAATGTTACGGGCATAGAGCGCCTCGACGGTTTCGCCCTTGCCGTAATGCGCCTCAAGGATGTCTTTGACATCGGTGTTCGTACGGCCGATAAACTGATGGGTCAGCGCATCATCGATCGCGATCCCCAGCTCGGCAGCACCCGCCTTCCATGCCCTCATTTCCAAACGCTCGGTATCGATCAGCGTTCCGTCCATGTCAAATATAACAGCCTTGATCATGTCGACCCCTTCATCGGCTAGCGTTGCCGCAAATCACTGCACATCAAAACTTGTATATAACGTATATATCATATTGTACTTTCGTTACATAGACAGAAGCCTTATAACCTGCCAAAAAGGGACAGGTTTAGTTTGGTAGGTTTTATCTGGGAAAACACAACCAGGGCCGCGACGCCCATATGGCATCGTGGCCCTGTTCCTTGGAGAAGGATCGATTGATTAAGCGGGCAGACTACGTCTAGCCCTCGAGCCCGGCGTTGATAAGCTCGGCAATCTCGGCGGGATCGGTGCTTTCGCGCACCTTGTCGCGGAAGCCGGCATCCATCAGCATCACGGCTGCCTTGGAAAGCAGGCGCAGATGCGTGGTGCCAGCCTCACCGGCGGGTACGTAGAGCGCAAGCGCCACATCGACGGGAACGTTATCAAAGCTTGGCCACTCAACGGGCTCGCTCATCTTAAGCACGGCCACGCCCGGCGTGTGAACCGCATCGCTCTTGGCGTGCGGAACGGCAAACCCGGCGACAAGACCGGTCTCGGCCTCGTTCTCGCGCGCAATGAAAGCGGCCTCTACGGCAGATGCGTCATCGGCAAAGCCAAGCTCGACGCCCTGCTCGGACAAATAGCGCAGCGCATCCTCACGCGAGGCGGCGGCGTAGCCGATCGTCACCTGGCTGGCAGATACAAATCCCATGGAAACCTTCCTTACAACACAGACCTGACCGCAGCTTCGATACCGTCGGCGTCCAAACCGAACTCGTGCAGCAAATCGACCGCAGGGCCAGACTCGCCGTACACATCACGCACGCCGACGCGTCGCATCGGCACCGGATGCTGTTCCGCGAGCACCGAGGCCACGGCCTCGCCAAGACCGCCGATAATCGAGTGCTCCTCGGCAGTGACCACGCGACCAGTCTTCTTGGCGCTGGCAACTACCAGGCGCTCATCAAGCGGCTTGATCGTGTGCATGTTGATAACCTCGGCATCGATACCATCGACAGCGAGGGCCTCGGCAGCTTCAAGCGCCTCGGCAACCATGAGGCCACAAGCGATGATGGTCACATCGGACCCCTCGCGCACGACCACGCCGCGACCAATCTTGAACTCATAGTCCTCGCGGTCGTTGATGACCGGTGTTGCTAGACGGCCGAAACGCATGTAGACCGGCCCCTCAAACTCATAGGCGGCGCGCACGCAAGCGCGAGCCTCGATGTCATCGGCGGGAACGATCACCGTCATACCCGGGATCGTGCGCATGAGCGCGATGTCCTCGCAGCACTGATGCGTGGCGCCGTCTTCACCGACCGAGATGCCCGCATGCGTGGCGCCGATTTTGACGTTGAGGTGCGGATAGCCGATGGAATTACGCACTTGTTCGTACGCGCGGCCGGCGGCGAACATGGCAAAGGTGCTCGCAAAGGCGACGTGGCCCGTGGTCGCAATGCCGGCGGCGAGCCCCATCAAGTTGCTCTCGGCAATGCCGGCGTCGTAGAAGCGCTCAGGGTGCGCAGCCTTAAACTTGCCGGTCTGTGTGGCGGCGGCCAGGTCGGCATCGAGAACCACAAAGTCATCGTGCTCATTGCCCAGCTCGACAAGTGCCTCGCCATAGCTAACGCGCGTGGCGACTTTCTTGACGTCTGCCATTAGAGCTCCTCCCCTGCTGCTGCGAGCTCGGCCATGGCCTGCTCAAACTGTTCATCGTTGGGTGCCTTGCCGTGCCAGCCCACCTGGTTTTCCATAAAGGAAACGCCCTTGCCCTTCACCGTCTCGGCGATAATGGCCACAGGCGAGTCGCTCACTTTGCGGGCCTCGGCAAAGGCGGCGGCAATCTGCGCCATGTCGTTACCGTCGGCGAGCTCAATCACATGCCACTTAAAGGCACGGAACTTGTCGGCAAGCGGCATAGCCGAGTTAACTTCGTCGATACTGCCGTCAATTTGCAGGCCATTGTGATCGACGATAGCGACGAGGTTATCCAGGTCGTGGTTGCCGGCGAACATGGCCGCCTCCCATACCTGCCCCTCCTCGCACTCGCCGTCGCCCAACAGCGTGTAGACGCGATAGCTGTCACCCCAGTGCTTTGCGGCGAGCGCCATTCCAACCGCGGCGGAGATACCCTGACCGAGCGATCCGGTAGACATGTCGACGCCCGGCGTGTCGTTCATATTGGGATGGCCCTGCAGGCGGCTGCCGATATGACGGAGCGTCTCGAGCTCCTCCTTGGGAAAGAACCCGCGTTCGGCGAGCACGGCATAGAGTGCCGGAGCGCAATGGCCCTTGGAGAGCACAAAGCGGTCGCGGTCGGCGCGGCTCGGATTTGCCGGGTCGACATCCATTTCCTCAAAGTAGAGGTAGGTCATAATGTCTGCGGCGCCAAGCGACCCGCCCGGATGCCCCGACTTGGCGGCATGGACGCCCGTGACAATACCGCGGCGAACCTCATTGGCAATCTTGGCCAGTTCCTGATCGGTCATGGAGTTTCCTCTCTTGAGCACGCCGGCCCGGCATAACAAATGCTGGGCCGGCAGAACCATCGTTACTGTGCCTCGACGACCTTTTTCCAGTCGGCCTCGAACGAAGCAAGGCCCTGGTCGGTCAGCGGGTGATGCAGGCATTTCTTAAGAGCGGCCATGGGGACGGTCGCAATATCGGCACCGAGCAGCGCCGCCTGGGTCACGTGATTGGGCGTGCGGACGGATGCAGTGATGATCTCGACGGTGTCGTCGACGTTCTTACCGGTCCAGTCATAGTTCTTGATGCAGGTCACAACGTTGTCGAGCTGCGAGATACCGTCCTCGGCGATGTCATCGAAGCGTCCCACAAACGGGCTGATGTAGCGAGCGCCGGCGTTGGCGGCCATCAAGGCCTGGGTCGGCGAGAAGACGAGCGTCATGTTGACGCGCACGCCCGCATCGGCCAGCGCGCGGCAGGCGGCGAGGCCGGCCTCGCAGACGGGGAGCTTGACCACAATGTTGGGAGCCAGGGCGGCAAGACGCTTGCCCTCCTCGATCATGCCCTCGGCAGTAGTCGCGGTGGACTCGGCAGACACGGGCAGACCCTCGCAGAGCTCGGCAATCTTGAGCATATGGGGCTCAAAGTCGGCGAGCTTACCGCCGGTCTTGGCGTACAGGGACGGATTGGTGGTGACGCCGGCAAGGCAGCCCCAGCTCTTGGCCTCGGCGATCTCGTCAAGGTTGGCGGTATCGATAAAGAACTTCATGGTACAAACTCCTTCGAATGAATAGCTAGCAATCTAAGGACAACGGCTCAATCACTGGTCGACCCAACGTCAGCGAGCGGGCAGCTGCCGTGGCAAGGTGGTGCGAAAGAGGAGCGAAGCGTACTTTGGTACGCGAGCGACGGCTTGAGCGCCAGATTGCCCGGCAGATGCTCGCGCAGCGTCGACCGATCCGGCGTTTGTCAAAACGCCGGAACTACTTAGTCCTCGAGAGCCTTCTCGATGCGGCTCGTGACGCCCTTGAGGTTAAGACCGACGACGTACTGCTTAATCGGGCGCTTGATGTGCTCGATCACAAAGCGCTTGCCGTCGATGTCCTGGGCAGCGAGGTTGCGATAGAGCTTCTCGACCTGCTCCTTGACCTCGGGATCGTTGAACGCGTAGTGGCCGGAGACATCCAGAATCTTCAGGCTGAGCTCGTCGTCGGCCAGAATGTCGTCAACCTGCAGGTTGACATCATCGCCGGTCATCCACTTGCGCCAGCGCTCGGTCTTGATAGCCTTGACCAGCAGCGTGTGATACAGGTCGGAGGGATCGTCGCACAGGCCGTTGTCGACCAGAATCTGCTCGGTAGCGCAGAGCTTGAGGTAGGCGCGGGTCTCCTCGGTGCCGTACTGAGGGGCGACATTGGAAGCCGTCACGTGAGCCGGAATGTGCTCGAGCAGCGTCGCGTCGTCCAGGTAGTCGGCGTTGTGCTCCTTCAGGCCCACGCCGTAGCGCTTTGCCATGTCGGCGAGCTCGCGGGCGTTCTTAAAGTTGTAATGGCCAACCTGCTCGGTCCAACGAGTGAGCGTACCGGTCTGGCCGACGATAAAGGTGGGCATGGGGCAGCCGCGCTTCTCGAGCTCGGGCTGCAGCTGAGAAATGAACTCCTCGTACTTATCGGTAGAGGTCAAGCCGCCATTGGTCTCCTCGGTACCGACCTCATAGGCGACCTCGGGCAGGTTATGCTCGCGACGGTACTGCTCAAGGTAGTCGATAAGATCGATCGTGCGGCGAAGCACCACGTCGAGCGGAATAACCTTGCCGATCTGATAGGGGTCCTTGGTGGGGTCGACCATCAGCAGGTCAAAGCCTGCCTCCATGTCGGCGACGAAGGACTTGCGGGCGAGCTCCATGGCCTCGTCCTCGGGCAGGTGGGCGTTACGCTCCTCGTCGCGCTGCCACGGACCGCCGTGATCGCGGCACAGGTAGTACGGGCCGGTGTAACCCACCTCGTCGGCAACCTTCTTGATGTCGGCGGCAAAGCGCTTCTGGTCCCAACCGTTGACGTAGCCGGCGCCCATCTCGTCCATATCGACCTGGTTGCGGCTGGCGATAAACATGGGCGGGAAATCCTCGTCCTTGGCAAGCTCGAACACGGCCTGAATCAGGTTGGGGCTCATGGGGCCAATGCCGACCATGGTTGCGTGATCGCCGCTATCCTGCAGCTTGAGCATGCCCTGAACGGCCTGGCGGATGGTGAGGTTGGACATTTTGTTCTCCTTCTCCAGAGGATTTTTGACAAAAGTTCCCTGGGACCCAGATGCGGGCCCTATCAGTACGGATGGATTTTGTTGTGTAGGGGCGGTTGTGCGGAGTCAAATCCATCCCTCCGCACAACCGGAGTCCTTAAAGGGTTACTTGGCCTGCTTATCGAGCGTGGGCTTCATGGCAATCAGGATTGCAGCGGCGACCACGGAGCCAATCACGATGTCCAGGCAGAACAGCGCGACGTTGTTGGTGGCAAGGGCGACGATAAAGCCACCGTGCGGGACGTAGCAGTCGATACCCTGGAAGGCGGCAAGCGCCGCACCCACGGCAGAACCGATGCAGATGCCGGGAAGGGTGTGACCGAGATCCTTGACCGCGAAGGGGATAGCGCCCTCGGTAATACCGATGCAGCCCATAAACAGTGCGGAAATACCCATCTGACGGTCAGCGTCATCGAACTTGTTCTTGGCGATGAGCGCAGCGAGGCCGCAAGCAATCGGGGGAATGGCGACAGCGACGCGGAACATACCGTTGGGGCCGTAGATGCCGGAGGCCATGATGGCCATGGTAAAGGTCGAAGCGGTCTTGTTGACGGGACCACCCATATCGAAGGCGGTCATAACGCCAATGACCAGGCCCAGGACGACGGCGGAGCCGCCCTGCAGGCTACCGAGCACGCTGGTGAGCCAATCCATCACAAAGCCAAGCGGCGTGGCCAGGATGTAGATGTAGGCCATGCCCAGGACGAGCGAGGTCAGAATCGGGATGATCAGGATCGGCATGATGGTCTGGATGGTGTTGTTGACCTTCCAGGTCTTCATCCAGCGGACAAAGTAACCACAGATGACAGCCATAATCATGGCGCCCAAGAAGCCGGTCGAAACGCTGTTGCCACTCGGGGTGACGACGGCGTTGTTGACCAAGTAGCCCAGGACAAAACCGGGGGCAAGCGCGGGCTTGCCGGCCATCGAGTAAGCGATGTATGCCGCAAGCACCGGAATCATCATAGAGATGCCGGCCATACCGATGGTGTTAAGGCTCACCATCAACGGGTTGGTGACCTCCATGCCGTTAGCACCGGCAGTACCGGATGCCAACGAGAAGGCGAGGAACACGCCACCGATAACGACAATGGGGATAAAATAGGAAACGCCGGTATTGAATGCATTGAGCAGCGTCTTGCCAGGATCGGCAAAGATAGACTGCTTGGACGCCGGTGTCGGGGCCTGCGGGGCAGCGGAGACGGCCTTCTTCTCTGCCTTGGCCTCGGCCTTGGGCGCGTCAACGGCGCCACCCGTCGCCTTGATAATCTCAACAGCCTGGTCGATGATTTTGACCGGATCGGCGATCACATCGGAAGTACCGACCTTGAGGAACTTGCCCTCGGCCATCTTCTGCTCAAAACGGTCCTCGTTCTCGACACCCACGTCGACGGACTCCAGGACCAGGTCGGCGGAGTCCACGTCTTCCTGCGTGAGCTCATTCTCGATACCCAGGCCACCCTGAGCCTCGACCTTGCACTCGATACCACGGGCGGCGCATTCATCCTGAATCGCCTTCTGGGCCATATACGTGTGGGCGATACCCACGGTACAGGCGGCAACGCCTACGATCTTCATTGCTTCCCTCTTTTCATAGAGTTGCGTGCGCAAGACACCGTTTGCGGAGGCCTCCGGAGCATCCCCTGCCGTTTGGACTTGCTGTCTTTTCGACAAGACCAATATAGGTGCTCATTTTTCTTAATACCAGCTTATTTCGGTAAACGCGCAGGTCAGAGCGTTGGTTATGCAATTTAGTTATGCGTTTAACCAAAAATGAATCCTGCGTTTTTGATCTCTTTTTTAAAAGTCAAGAAGTATTTAGATTTCTCGGTAGACGGCAGGCTTGCATAACCGCCACGAATTTCGGACCCCACGGATACGGTATTGTTGCATACTCATAAGAGAGCGAAAGGACAGGCAGAATCGTGTGCCCGCAACCCGAACGTGAACCGCCGCGCCAAACAACGCAATTTGTCGGAAGGAGTCGCTGTGACCAAACAGCGCGTTACGATCGCAGACGTCGCCCGCGAGGCGGGAACTTCAACAGCCAGCGTCTCGTATTACCTCAACGACAAACGAGACAAGCTTAGCGACAAAACGCAGGCAAAGATCGCGCGCGTTATAAAGGAGCTGGGATACGTCCCCAACGCCCAGGCGCAAACACTCACCGGCAAACAGACCCGCGTCATCGCCATCATCATCTTGGATAACACCAACAAATGGGCGGGCCTCGTCCTCAACGGCATGGAGCAGGTCATGCTCCCCGCGGGCTACCAGACGGTTGTTTGCACGAGCAACTTTAACCCCGAGACCGAGCTCATGTATGTCGACAAAATGCTCTCACTGGGCGTCGATGGCTTTATCATCCAGCCCACGGCAAACTTCAAAGCCGTGCACGACCGCATTAGACGCGCCGGCAAGCCGGTCGTCTTTTTCGATGCGGCCATCTATAGCCCAGGTACCAGCTGGGTCAAGACCAACCTTTACGACGGTGTGTACAACGCCACGCAGGCACTCCTCGACGCCGGTTACGAAGATTTCTTTTCCATTGCCGCCAACATGACCGAAATGCGCACCCGCATGGAGCGTTTTCAGGGGTATGCCGAGGCGCTGGCAGCGAACGGACAGCTCTACAAAGCGATTTCCATCGACCACAACAAGCCGTCGGCCAGTGAGCTTACCGAGTACTTTAAATACAAGCTCAACCCCGCCAAGCGTACGCTCATCTTTGTCCAAAACCAATGGGCGCTCCCCCGCGTCTACAAGGCGCTTCAGCCCATGGCCCATCTGCTTCCGCAGCAAATCGGTCTTTTGGGACTCAACTGCGAAGACTGGACCAACCTCACCACGCCGACCGTCTCTACGATCATCGAGCCCGTCGACCAGGAAGGCAGAGAGGCGGCCGAGATGCTCCTCGCGCTACTCGATGGCAGCAGCACGCCCGGTGAGCAGCGTATTCTCGAATGCAAACTCAACTGGCTCGGTTCTACCTCGATCTAGCCATACGTCAAATATGAGGCAAATGAATCAGTAGTTTGTCCCAAATCAAATGATTATCTCAAAAAATCCCCAGTTTACGGGCATTTCCGCAAGTGCGCCGGGGGCAGAACAGGAACAGGACACCGCAGCCGCCGAGCGCGTCATGGAGCATATCGACGGGGCGCATACCCGCGCCGCTTCCAAAAAGGCGGCGAGAAAGGCACAGGCAGAAGCCACAGCAAAAGAAAAATCTTCCCGCTTGCAGTTTACCGACG
>CABVDH010000018.1 GCA_902497065.1 uncultured Collinsella sp.
GCTTTGGCTTTAGCCAGGATGCCGCGGACAAGATTATCGACCAGCTGCCGGAGCTGCTCACGCTTTCTTAGGAGCGCGGTAGTTGCGCGTTTTTCGGGTCTGATGAGTAAATAGCCAACATTTTGGTGCGACACCTAGCATACTTTAAGCTAATGCGGGCTTAAGGGCTTGTTGAATGCCCTTAAGCCCGTTTTAGAATTAATTGTGCTGGGAGAGGGTATATGCCACCGACTGAAGGGCCAACTGACGGTAAAGCAGCGATACCGCTGTACCAACAGGTTATTGATATCATCAAAAACGAAATCAACTCCGGCGCCTACAAGGCGGGCGCGCGGATACCCAACGAATTCGAATTGGCTGAGAGCTATAAAGTTGGCCGCGTTACCGTGCGACGCGCTATTGAGGAGCTCGTCCAGCAGGGCTATCTAACGAAGCGGCAGGGGAAAGGCACGTTTGTCAATGCCCCCAAGCTTAAGCGCAAGATTCGCCAGAAGGATGACGTCCAGAGTTTTTCGGACGCATGTCGCGTTAACGGAATGGAACCGGGGGCGTGTGTCATTTCGAGAAAGATACTGCCGGCGGATTCCACCGAAGCACAGTTCTTTGGTGTTCCCGTTGGAACTGACTTGATTTGCGTTGAGCGCGTGCGCACTGCCGATGGCGTCCCTGTCATGCTCGAGAACAACATATATGTTTACGAGGACAACGCCTATCTATCAACGGCACCTCTATCTAACCAATCCATTTTTGAGTTCGTGCGCAACCGAACGGGCCGCACGCCCGCGTTTACCGACCCGTGCACGCTCGAGATCGCGTGCGCGTCGCCCGAGGTCGCTCGGCTGTTGGCAGTTCCCGTTGGCGAACCCTTGTTTTATATGGAAGCCTTCTTTTTCGATGAGCAGCGGCGGCCGTTTATCATCGGTCGTCAGCGGATCGTTGGGTCTCGCTACGTTTTTGACATCTAGGACATTGCGAATGGAAACGCCCGGTGGATCATCTCACCGGGCGTTTCCATACCGTTCACGGCGCGAACACAACCGTTCAACCGCGTTGCGGCAACCAGTTTGAAATTATCTTGATGAAGGAAAAAGCTGCTGGTAATCTATGGGACGTCATAGAACGTTTGCCTTATGCAAACGTTGAAGCGAGATGCGATGCAGTCTCGAGTTCTTTGGAGGTATCTATGTCAGATACGAAGGCGAAGAAGACAAACAGACGTTTTAAGTTCAAATTACCGCATGTCTATACGATCATGTTCTTGCTGATCGTTGTCTTTGCGGTCCTGACTTGGATCGTTCCCTCTGGTCAGTATCAGCGCAAGACGATTTCAACAGCGGCGGGCGAGCGTGAAGTCGCCGTTGCTGGAACCTATGAACAGGTCGATAAGAACTACACCGATTCCGAGACCGGCGAGACCATCAATCTGGGTCAGGATATCTTCGCGGTCCTGCAAGCGCCCACCAAGGGCATCCAGGAGGCTGCCGACGTCGTTGCGTTCGTCTTATTGATTGGCGGATCGTTCGCGATCATCACCAAGACCAACGCTTTGAATGCCGGCATGAGCCGTGTGATTAAAAAGCTCAAGAACAAGGACATCCTCATCATTCCCATCACGATGACATTGCTGTCCATTTGCGGCACTACGTTTGGTATGTCTGAGGAAGCCCTGCCGTTCTATGCCATCTTCATTCCCATCATGATGGGTATCGGTTATGACTCGATGACGGCATTCATCATCTGCTTCCTTGGTCCTAACCTGGGATATTGTGCTTCGACCATCGACCCGTTTAATGTTTTGATCGCCCAAGGCATCATTGGCATCGAGGGTAATCCGCAACTGTGGCTGCGCGCCGTTTCTTGGGTTATCTTCACTGCCGTCGGTATCGCATGGGCCATGCGCTACGCCATGCGCGTCAAGAAAAACCCCGAGTCGTCCATTGTGTACGAGGACGATAAGCTCAAGCGTATTGAGTTTTCCGTGACCGATGCCTCCATCGAGGAAGAGTTCACTATTCGTCAGAAGCTCGTGCTTATCGATTTTGCTTGCGGTATGGGCATTATCGTCTGGGGTCTTGTTACCCAGGGCTGGTACATGAATGAGATTTCCGCTGTGTTCCTTGGCATGGGCTTGCTTGCCGGTATCCTGGGCGGCCTTGACCAGCAGACGATCGCAGAGGAGTTCGTTAAGGGTCTTGCCGACTTTGCGTACGCTGCCATCGTTATCGGTATCGCTCGCGGTATTCTGGTCATCGCCGAGGGCGGCATGATCATCGACACCATCCTCCAGGCGCTCGCTACCGCGCTTGCCGGTGCACCCGCCGCCGTCTACACCACGTTTATGTATATCGTCCTTGGCCTGCTCTCTTTGCTGGTTCCCTCGAGTTCTGGCCTGGCGGCGCTCACCATGCCCGTTATGGGCCCCCTGACCGAGCTCATGGGCCTCAATCCCGAGGCAGCCGTCACCGCGCTCCAGTTTGCCAACCAGACCATCAACACCATCAGCCCCGTGGCGGGCATGACGGTCGCCGGTCTTGCCGTGGCTAGGATTTCGTTTGGCCAATGGTGGAAGACCATTTGGAAGTTCTTCATTTTCATGGTCGTCTTTGGCGTGATTGTAACGGCAATCTCTGGCATGCTTCCGGTGTAGGTGGTTGTGATGTCTGATCGTTTGACGGTCCTGACGTCTAAGAGCGTCTTTACCGGTACGGGGGACCTGCCGTTTGAAGGTTTCGTAGCGGTCCGTGGCAATCGAATTGAGGCTGTTGGCACCAAGTGTGAGGTAGCTTCGTATTTGACCCAGGCGGACGAGGTAGTTGACCTGGGCGACCGCACCGTCATGCCTGGCCTGATCGACGTGCATACCTTCTATACAGGCTGGGCGCTGCGGACATTGGGGTCTGATCTGTCCGGCATCGCCGATGCCAAAGAGGCCGTGTCGCTCTTGCGCGCATGGAAAGAAGATCATCCGGATTGCGCGGCGGCTTTTGGCCACAACCTACCCGAAACGTTGGCATCGGATGCCGAGAACGCAAATACGGCAGCTGTGTTTGACGATTGTTTTGGCGATACCCCCGTCGTCTGCTTTACACCAGGAGCGGGGACCTGCGTTCTCAACGCTGCCGCCAGTGCGCGATACGGCTTTACACCCCAGGCGTGCTATGCCGAGAAGATCTGGCGCATGATGAGCGATTTCCTCGCGCTGCCCGAGGTGCGTGCCGGGTATTCGGACTACATGAGCATGCTTAACGAGCGCGGCGTTACCGCCATCAAGGAGATGGCGTTTGATGACTACTACGGCTTTGCCGACGAAATGGCTCGCCGTGAGGAATCTGGTGAGCTGACGGTTCGCGTCTCTATGATGTCGCAGCCGGTGGGTGCCGGTGCAAATCTGGCATATGCCCGCGAGGCGCGAGAGCGCTTCCGGGGACCGTTCGTTCGTTTTTCTGGCTTCAACCGTATGACCGATCGCGGCGTATGGGCGGGGCTTGCCGAGATGATTGATCCCTATGAGGACACGGCCGATGCGGGCGCTGCCGGCAAGACGGTCGTCGAGGAGCCAGAGTGGGATCTGATTGAGAACGAGCTGCGTGCAATTGATGCTGACGGCTTCCGATATTCCTTGCATTGCCAGGGCGATGGCGCCGTTCGTCGCACCGTGGCGCTCTATGCCTCGCTGCCTCGAGACGAGCATGGACGGATGCTTCGCCGCCATGCGATTACCGATCTCGAGAACTCTGACCCGACCGATCTTGTCGAGTTTGGCAAGTTAGGTGGAATTTGCGAGGTCTATCCGCAGATTCTGACGCTGGACCGGCGCGAGGATTGCCTGTCGATGATGCGTCGACAAATTGGCGAGACGCGACTTTTGCACAGCTGGAATCGCCGCGGCATGGAAGATTCCGGATGCACAGTGTGCTGCGGCACGGATCTGCCGCTGCTGATTCCGAGCCTGGGCGAGTCAATCTACAGCGCGTGCGGCGGATTCTTCGCCGACGGACTGCCCGTGAATGAGGTCAACACGCTGACGCTTGTCGAGCTCTTGCGCGCTTGGACTGCCGGGGGCGCGTACGACCTGATGCGCGAAGACGAGCTGGGTACGCTCGAGGTTGGCAAGCTTGCCGATATCTGCGTGCTCGATCGGGATGTGTTCGACCTCGATTATCGCGACGCACGCGATCTTGCGGTTGACATGACGATGTCGGACGGACAAATCGTGTTCGATCGAAATAAGGAGGCATAAGATGTCTGAATCCAAACCGACGCTGCACCGCGAACAGATTGCGGGCATGAATATCCACTACATCATGTGGTCGCTCGATTACTTCCTTGATGTGCAGCAGCGTTTGGGCTTTGAGTCCATTGAGCTGTGGTGTGCGGAGCCGCATGTGACGCTCGACCACACGGGCTACTTTGAGGCTGAGGTCCTGGCGAAAAAGGCTGCAGACCGTGGGCTTAGGTATCGTACTCTGTGTCCCGAGAATGTTGTCTATCCTTGGCAGTACTGCGCACGCAAACCGCTGCATGAACAGCGCAGCCTGGCGTACTTTAAGCACGGCATTGAGCTTGCCGAGGTACTTGGGTGCGACCGCATGTCCATCAACTCGGGCTGGGGCGACTGGGACGAGGACCGCGAGGAAGCCTGGAAGCGCAGCCGCGAGCACTTGTCCATTCTGGCGGAGTATGCCGGCGAGCACGGTCTGGTGCTTACGATGGAAAGCCTGCGTCCCGAGGAGAGCAACCTTGTGACGACGGTTTCCGATGCGAAGCGCATGATTGACGAGGTCGCGAGCCCGTACTTACAGCCCATGGTTGATACAACCGCGATGGGCGTTGCAGGCGAGACGCTCGAGGACTGGTTTGCCGCCTTTGGTGATGGGGCAATTCACGAGATGCACTTTATCGACGGTGACCCGTATGGCCATCTGGTGTGGGGCGATGGCAAGCACGATATGGACGCCTTCGTCGCCACACTCAACGCCCATGGTTTCGACGGCATGCTGGGCCAGGAAATCACGGACGGTCGTTACTACGATGACCCGGCGGCGGCAGATGCCAAGAACATGGCCGCATTCGAGAAATATCTGATTGACTAAAACAACCATCGGCCACGCAACCAACGTCATTGATTGCGGGCCAAACAAGAAAGGAACTGGATATGAACGCACACGATCTGATCAAAGAGGCAATTGCCGAGAAGGGCAAGTTCGACAGCGTCTACTGGATTGCTTGCGGTGGCTCCATGATCGATTTGATCCCGGCTCATGAGCTTCTGCAGCGCGAGGCAACCACCTTCACTTCGTATATCTATACGGCTCGCGAGTTCGATATCATGCGTCCGCGTCGTCTGGGCGAGAAGTCCCTGGTCATCGCTTGTAGCCACAGTGGCAACACCCCCGAGGTCGTCGAGGGCTGCGAGATTGCCCTTGCTGCCGGCGCTACGGTGATCGCCCAGACCGACAACGCTGGATCCAAGATCGACTCCGGCAAGTGGACCACGTGGGTCTACCCGTGGGGCGAGGGCGTGCCGCAGGCCGAGGTCCCCGCTGGCATTTCGCTGTCGCTTGCGGCCGAGCTGCTCGATCAGCAGGAGGGCTACGCCGATCTTGCCGATATGTATGCCGGTATCGCCGAGATGGATAAGATTCTTCCCCCGGCACGCGAGAAGGTAAATGCCGAGTTGGGCGATCGCTTTGCCAAGCTTTGCCAGGAGCACGAGTTCTTCTACATTCTGGGCAGCGGTCCCAACTTTAGCCAGACCTACGGTTTCGCTATCTGCTCTCTTATGGAGATGCAGTGGCAGCACTGTAGCTACATCCACTCTGCCGAGTACTTCCACGGCCCCTTCGAGGCTACTCAGGATGGCGTTTTTTACTTCCTGCAGATGGGCTCCAGCGAGTGCCGTGCTATGGACGAGCGCGCCCTGGCGTTCCTTAAGACGCATACCGATACGCTGATGGTGCTCGATGCCAAGGAGTACGGTATGGAAGCCGTGCCGGCGAGCGTCCGTGCCTATCTGGACCCGGTGCTGTTCTACGCCATGAACTGCGAGCTGCGTGCTGCACGCGGCAAGGTGTTTGATCACGATCCCGATTTCCGTCGCTATATGGGTGTTGTCGAGTACTAGAAGGAGCAAAGGCCATGGCATTTAACGTTAACGCGCTCGGATTTGGCGACAACGTCGTCGATCGCTACGAGCATATCCACACCATGTATCCCGGCGGCAATGCGGTGAACTTCGCCGTTTATGCCAAGAAATGCGGTGCCGCACGCTCCGCATACATGGGCATTTTTGGCAATGATGCCGCTGCCGAGCATGTCATTGCAAGCCTCGAGGATGAGGGTATCGAGCTTGACAAGTGCGAGCAGATGATTGGCGAGAACGGAGCGGCTCGCGTGACCGTCGTTGACGGTGACCGTGTCTTCCTTGGCTCCAACGAGGGCGGTATCCGTGGCGATGCGCGCTATGTCCTCGATCGCTTTGACCTTTCGTACATGAAGCAGTTCGATGTGGTTCATTCGGGAAACTATTGCTTTACCGAGCGCGAGCTGCCCAAGTTGAAGGCTGCGGGCGTCACGGTCTCTTTTGACTTTTCGGACGACTCTACCGACGAGTACTACGAGCAGATTGCGCCCTACGTCGATTTCGCTTTCTTTAGTGCGGCGGATGCTGCGAGTGAGGACGAGATTCGCGAGCGTCTGGCATGGGTGAAGGGCCTGGGTCCGCGTTTTGTGTCGGCTACGGCGGGCGCCGAGGGCTGCATTGCTTACGACGGCGAGCGTTATTACCGCCAGCTGGCTAAACCGGTAACGGACATGAAGGACACCATGGGGGCGGGCGACTCGTTCCTCACCTCGTTTTTGATGTGCTATCTCGATTCCGCCAAGCGCGGTGAGGATGGCGCCGAGGCCATCGAGCGCGCGCTCGACTTTGCTGCCGGGTTTGCCTCGACCGTGTGCGGCATGGAAGGTTCTTGGGGCCACGGAGCACCAATCGTCGAATAGCTTAAGAAAGCGTACGGCGGTCTGGCTATGAGGCCTTGGACAGCCGATGCAAAACAATAAGCGAAACGCGAAAAGGGGGCTCGCCATGTGGCGGGTCCCCTTTTGAACATTGGAGAAGACCATGGGTATTAAAGCGTGTGCGGCTGGTTTTTGCTGCGCGGACGTCTATCAAAACATCGGCGTGTTCTATCCGACTGGTAATGGCATTGACTGGGGTATCCATCTTGCACGAATGGGCGTTTCGGTATCCGCCGTGTCGGTTGTCGGCAAGGACGAGTACGGAGACAAGATGAGAGAGGCGCTGGCCGCTGAGGGGTTCGATATCTCACATCTGCGGGTGGAAGATGGCGACACCTCGGTGATGCTCATGGCATTGAAAGACGGCGTCGATCGCGTGCATCTCGAGGCAATCGATGGCGTAATGGAGACATATCGACCGAATGAAGACGACCGGGCGTTTATCCTAGAGCATGACATCATTCATACCGACCTGTTTGGCAATTGTTTGGACCTCCTGCCCGAATGGCATGATGCGGGCAAGACGGTGGTTATGGACTTCTCGGTGTTCAGCCAGGATCCCGAATATGCATGCGAGGCTCATTTTCCTTACGTAGACTATGCGTTCATGTCGTTTGAAGAGGACACTCCGGAGCTGCGGGACTGGGTACGCCACGTGCAGGAATTGGGACCGCGCGTTGCGGTTGCCACGCTTGGCGAGAAGGGGAGCATTGCCTATGACGGTGAGCGCTTCTATGAGTGCGGGATCGTACCGGCGGAGAAGGTCGTTAATACCGTGGGTGCCGGCGACTCGTATATTGCCGGGTTTACCAAGGGCGTGATCGATGGCCTTGATATTCCGGCGTGTATGAAGGCGGGCGCTGAGCTGTCGTCCCGAGTGATTGGTTCGTTTGAGCCGTACTAGGGTCAAATGCCTGGAAAGGAGTATGAAATGGTTATCGACATGTTGGTCCATCCTATGCTCTACGGCGAGATCTGTACGCCGGGTGATGAGCCTGATGGATTCGGTTTTTGGTCACGAGAATTTGGTATGGGGCATATGGGCCCCATGGATTGGGATGAGCTTCAAGTCGAGATGGACGTCTGTGACGTGCAGAAGAGCGTGCTCATGCCGCTCGATGTAACCACGGCATGCGGAGGGCACTTTGGCACTAATGACCAGATTGCCATGCTGGTTGCCGCGCATCCCGATCGTCTGTGGGGATTTGCGAGCGTAGACCCGCAGGTGAGCGGTGCCGCAGACGAATTGGAGCGCGCCTTTACCGAGTTGGGGGCAAAGGGGCTTTGCCTGCATCCTGCAAAGCAGGGTTTTGCCCCCGATGATGCTGTGGCCGAGCCGCTTTACGAGCTGTGCGAGCGCTATAACAAGCCGGTGGTTTTCCATGCCGGTATGTCTTGGGAGCCTGGCGCAGAGCTCTCGCGCAGTAACCCGCTTGCATTTGAGCACACAATCGCAACGCATCCAAATGTGCGCTTTAGTTTGGCCCACTTTGGCTGGCCCTGGGTGCGCGAGACCGTGGCGATGCTGCTCAAGTATCCCAACTGCTACACGGACACCTCTATCACTTACATCGATTCGCCCGAGGAGATGATGCAGCGTCTTTTCACGGTCGATATGGGGCCGCTGTGGTATGAGCGCGCGCTATCGCACCAAGTGATGTTCGCCAGCAATACGCCGCGCTTCCGTGCATTCAAACTCAAGCGGGCGCTCGATACCGTGCCCATGCGCGATGATGCGCGAGAAAGGCTCTACTGGGGTAATGCCCTGCGTTTTCTTGAAGGGGATGAGTGAACATGGTGACGCTCGAGACATTGAGCTATCTATCGACTGCTCCGGACCAGTTCATCGATATTACCGAGGACGTGCACGCCGCCATCGAACGCAGCTCGGTGACCAATGGCTTGGCAGCGATTATTTTGTCGCATACGACCTGTGGAATCGTGGTAAACGAGGGACTGCCCTGCGTGGAGACGGATCTTATGGAGACGCTCGATCGCATCGCCCCACTCGATGCCCCCTACGCGCACGCACACTTCCTGCCGAGCTATGGAGCCACCGGCAACAACTCCTGTGGGCATATCAAGAGCATGATTTGTGGAAACAGTTGCTTCTTTCCCGTCCAAGATGGCCACATCGTGTGTGGAGGTGCCCAGAACATCTATCTTGCGGAGTTTGACGGTCCGCAGAAGCGAAAAGTGTACGTCGAGGTGCTGGGGGAGTAACGTCCCTGCAATAACCCTATGAAGGAGCACGTTATGTCGTTTCTAACTTCGATGTTCAAGACCGAAAAGCCGGTTATCGGAATGCTGCACCTGCGTCCTCTGCCGGGCGATCCACTGTATTACCCGGGCGGAAGCGTGTCGCAGGTCGTGGAAGCCGCCAAGCGCGATCTCGAGGCGTTGCAGCAGGGCGGTGTCGATGGCATTTTGATTACCAATGAGCTCTCGATGCCCTACGAGCAGCACGTTTCTCCCTCAACCCTTGCATCGATGGGCTATGTTATCGGGGCTCTATCCCATGATCTGTCGACTCCTTGGGGAGCTGAGGCTATTTACGATGGTGATGCCACAATCGAGCTGTGCGCTGCCGTCGATGCGCAGTTCACGCGCTGCAATTTTTGCGGTGCCTGGGCCGGTGATCTCGGGCTGATTAACCGAGATTTCGCGCACACCATGCGTCGCAAGGCGGCGCTGCGCCTGGATGACCTCAAGCTTTTTCACTTCATCACGAGCGAGGGGGAGGTTTATCTCAACGACCGCACGACTGCGGACATTGCCGATTCACTTCTCTTTAATTGCCTTCCGGATGCAATGGTCATCGGCGGTTCGGCTGCCGGTCGTGGCGCTTCGGGCGAGCTTGCCGATGAAGTCCGCGAGCGTGTTGGCGAAGTACCCGTGGTATGTGGCACCGGTTGTCGCGAAAATACCGTGGCTGACGTATTTGCTCACTACGATGGCGCGTTTGTCGGCACCTGCTTAAAGCGCGACGGAAAGCTGGATGCTCCGGTTGATGTTGAGCGGGTAGCTCGTTTTATGGCTGCCGCTCGTACGGCGCGAGGGGAGTAGGCACCTATGGCGCTCTATCTGGGTATTGATATTGGGACAAGCGCCTCTAAAGGCGTTTTAATCGATGATCGATGCAATATCGTTTGCCAAGCCTCTTGTGGACATGAGACGGACAACCCGTGTGACGGATGGTACCAGCATGATGCAGAGGCAGTCTGGTGGGGCGATTTTTGCCGCTTGTCGCGCGAGCTGGTGGCGCGATCGGGGGTTAACGCGGCACAGATCGGATGCGTGGGCCTTTCCGCATTGGGTTGCGACTGTGTGCCGGTCGATACCGAGTGCAACGCGCTGGCGCCCGCGATTTTGTATGGAGTCGATGCACGTTCGAAGCCGCAGATTGACGAGCTTCTTTCCGAATATGGGTCAGACCGCGCACGCGAGCTTTTCGGGCACGATCCCTGTTCGTCAGATATTGCTCCCAAGATCTTGTGGTTTAAGGAGAATATGCCCGAGGTGCACGAACGTGCTGCGAAGTTCCTGACGGCGTCGTCGTTTCTATGCGCAAAGTTGACGGGGCGTTTTACGGTGGACCGTTATTTGGCGGAGGATTTTCTTCCCCTATACGACCGCTTCACTTGGAAGGTTGATGCTCGGGAATGTGCTCGTTTCTGCCGGCCTGACCAGATGGCGGAGGTAATGTCGGCTACCGATATTGCGGGGGTGATTACGCAGCGTGCGGCTGAGGCGACGGGGCTCGCGGTAGGGACACCTGTCTTAGTGGGAACGGGCGACTCTGGTGCCGAGGCCATTTCGACGGGTGTATTCCGTCCCGGCGATATGATGGTTCAGTTGGGGAGTACAGCGTATTTCATCTACCTAGCTGATCATATGATCGATGATGCCCGCCTGTGGCCGGGGACGTTTATCATTCCCGGAACTTACGGGATCTGCGCGGGGACCAATACGGCGGGTGCGCTCACATCGTGGCTGCGCCAAGAGCTGTATCGCGACGCCGTAGAGGCCGAGGACCACGGTGGCCCCGATGCCTATTCGGTTATGGCGCATGATGCCACCGACGTGGCGCCGGGTGCCGATGGGCTCCTGTGTCTGCCGTACTTTGCGGGGGAGCGTACTCCGCTCAACGATCCCGAGGCGCGTGGCGTCTTCTTTGGACTGACCGGAAGGCATACGCGAGCCCATATGGTTCGCGCCGCCTTGGAAGGCGTCGCGTATACCGTTGCATCCCATGTCGACATTATCGAGCGAGAGCATGGACTGCCAATTGGGCGCATTATGCTTGTCGGAGGTGGAACCAAGAATCCAGTTTGGATGCAGGCTATCGCCGACGTATGCGGGCGCGAGGTCTCGGTTGCCAAGGTTACGGTGGGCGCATGCTTCGGTGATGCCATCATGGCAGCTCTCGCAGGTGGTGCCTATGCATCATGGGATGAGCTCGCCCAAGTCCTTGGCGTTGCGCAAACAATCGAGCCCGATATGGCTGCCCACGAGTTATATGCGTCGCGCCGTCATATCTTCGACGAATTGTATGCACGCAACCGTGATCTCATGCACGAATTGGTGTAATGCTGCCGAATTGTACTGTCTACCAATAGGGGCTGCGTTGTGCGATTCGCATGTCCCTTGGCATTTTTGCCCACAGGGGTTAGCGAAGGTCAAAAACAGAGCGCGCATTTGCTAAAACTGCCGACTCAATGTGCTGTACATCGCAGTTTTTGAGTGAGGCAATGCGCATCGAGGTCCTTGTGAGCGATCTGATGAGCGACTGTGCGCTTGTTTCTGTGTTTGGTTCGGCTGGTGCATCGGTCTCGAGCAGTAAACGATCGAGTGGAATCTGTCGTGCGTATTCGCGGCCGCGCTTGGTGGCGAGCATGCGATCGTTCACGGAAAAATAGCAGCCCGCATTACGCGCGCGGGCGAGTTCGTCCGAAGTGCCGCTAAACCAGTGGAAGATGATAGCGGGGGAATCGGGGTTTGGGATGAGTAGTCCATGCGATTCGAGGACGTCCAGTACGGCTCCTGCCGAACGAACGGCGTGAATTGATATCACGCGCTCGGCAAGAGGACGCTGCACGAGCGCATCACAGAGCCGGTCAAGTGCCTGTATTTGAAGCGGTTCGCTTCCGGCAAAGCGCGCGGAAAAGTCGAGTCCCACCTCGCCGATGTAGCACTCTTGGGCAGCAATTTCGCAAAGCAGATTGACTTCGGCAGGACCGCAGCGGCCGTCGGCGAGCCACCAGGGGTGGAGGCCGATGCCGGCGATAATGTTTGGGTAGCGGCTGGCCTGCTTTTTTGCTGCCGTGAAGTCGCGTGGGTCGACCCCGCAATCAAAGACCCCCAGCCCTTTAGCCGCAGTTTCGTCGGCAACAGCATTCGGGTAAGTCATCAAATCAAGATGGCAGTGTGCATCAAATAACCGGGGCTCCATCTCGGCGCACTCCGCTAGTCCAGGCGCTGGCCATCAGCGCGCACGCGCTCGGTGCCGCGCCCGCTGATCTGGCGAATGACCTCGCCGGCAATCATTTGGCCCATGATAGGGGGCATAAAGCTGGCTGTTCCGAGCTCGGTGCGCTCGTGGATGTTGGAAGGGTCGCGGGGCTGGGTCTTAACCGACTCCTCGCAGCTAAACAGCACGTGCAGGCTCTTGATGCCGCGCTTCTTGCATTCTTTGCGCATGATGCGGCTCATGGGGTCACGTACCGTATCGAAAATGTCGGCAAAGCGGAGGCACTCGGGATGGAGCTTGTTGGCCCCGCCCATGGAGCTAACCAAACGAATGTCGTGGTCCTGAGCATATTTGGCAATGGTGAGCTTGGCCGAGATGGTGTCGATGGCGTCGACGACGTAGTCGATCTTGCCTTCCGTCTGCTCCAAAACGCTCGCGAAGAAATCATCGATGTTGTTGCTCAGCAGGTATTCGGTGCGTTTGATGACGGTAGCGGTAGGGTTGATGTCGTGAATCATAGCCTCCATGACGTCGACTTTGCGCTTTCCGATGGTGCTGTGAAAGGCGATGGCCTGGCGATTGATATTACTGGGCGCGATGATGTCCTTATCCAGAATGACGAAATGACCGATGCCGCCGCGGGCGAGTGCCTCGCAGCAGTTGGAGCCCACGCCTCCGCAGCCGAGCACCAGCACCGTAGCATCGGCGAGCTTATCGAGTGCCTCGCGGCCCATGATGATCTCGAGCTTGGTGTCGCGTGTCTCGATGGCGGCTGCGGCAGCGGTTTCGGTCATAGACATCCTCCGATGGGGAAGCGAATCGTGTTTTAGCTATCGTCATTATAGGTAATCGCCCATAGGTTGCGATGGCGTTTGCTTTGATGTGGTTTGAAGCATTGCGATTAGATAGTTAGACAAACATCTAAATATCGAGTATAGTGTGCACGTCATGAGAGATGATGAGAGGAGGTCTTATGCCGGGAGAGGGTTTTAAGGCGCTTGCCGATCCAACGCGACGGCGCATTTTGGAGTTGCTGCGCGAGGACAATTGCACGGCGGGGGAGCTTGCCGAGCATTTTGATATCAGTAAGCCGTCGCTGAGCCATCACTTGGCGACGCTCAAAAACGCCGGGTTGGTGACCGACGAGCGCCATGGCCAAAACATCGTATACAGCTTAAACACCACCGTCATGCAGGATTTAATTGGCTGGTTTATGGGCTTTACAAACACTGAAGGTGATAAGGATGAATAACGAAAACAAGGGCATTCACCCCACGGGGGTATCGTCGCGCGTGTGGATTGCGCTGGTCGCTCTGTGCGTCGCCAATGTCGTAGCGCACCTCATGGTGATGCCGAGCTTGCCTACGCAGATTCCCACGCACTGGGGCGCGAACGGCGCCGTCGACGGTTGGGGTCCTAGCTGGATGGCCTCCGCGCTCGGCGTGCTGCCTCTGGCGCTTCTCGCAATGTTCCGCATGGTGCCGCGCATCGACCCCAAAGGTGAGGCATATCGAACCTCGGGCAAGTTCTACCAGGGCTTCGTAATCGCCTTCACCTTGTTCATGTGCGCCATAAGCTGGCTGGGAGAGCTTACGGTCTGGGGCGTGGTGCCGGCGGTCGGTTCGGTTAACGTGCTGATTTCCGGTGTTGTCGGTTTGCTGTTCATCGGCGTAGGCAACTACTTGCCGCGTGTGAAGCAGAACTATACGCTCGGTATCAAGACACCCTGGGCGCTTGCCGATCCCGAGAACTGGCGCCGTACGCAGCGTTTTGGCGGCGCCTGCTTTATGGTGCTGGGTATTGGCCTGATTGTGATGGGCGTGGCGGGCAGCGTGCTTTCGAGTGAAGTCGTCGCCGCGGTGATTGCGGTTCTGGCGTTTGGTTCGGTTGGAGCCGTCTACGTCTACTCGTATCTGTTGTGGCGCAAATCGCAGCGAGCCGCTCGTTAAGGTTGCGGAAAACTAGCGTACGCAGTTCATAGTATGTTCCGGGGGACTTTTCCCAGGTAGTATTAGGGGGTATGGGCAACCATGCCCCTTTTTATTAGAACGCGCGAACTGCCTCTCCGCTTTTTCCAAAACGGAGAGGGTGAGAAGATTTCCGCAGCTAGATAAGGAGAAATGACTGTGGCGGAGTTCATTTATCAGATGTATCAGGCTCGTAAGGCCCATGGCGACAAGGTAATCCTTGACGACGTGACCCTGAGCTTCTACCCCGGTGCCAAGATCGGCGTCGTGGGTCCCAACGGCATGGGCAAGTCGACCCTGCTCAAGATCATGGCCGGCATCGAGGAGGTCTCCAACGGCGATGCCAGGCTCACCCCCGGCTACACCGTGGGCATCCTGCAGCAGGAGCCGCCGCTCGACGACGACAAGACCGTCATCGAGAACGTGCGCATGGCATTTGGCGACATGATCGCCAAGGTCGATCGCTTCAATAAGATCGGCGAGGAGATGTGCGACCCGGATTGCGACATGGACGCCCTCATGGCCGAGATGGGAAAGCTCCAGGACGAGATCGACGCCGCCGACGGCTGGGATATCGATTCCAAGCTCGGCCAGGCCATGGACGCCCTGCAGCTGCCCGATTCCGACATGCCGGTCAACGTACTTTCCGGCGGCGAGCGCCGTCGCGTGGCCCTGTGCAAGCTGCTGCTCGAGGCTCCCGACCTGCTGCTGCTCGACGAGCCCACGAACCACCTGGACGCCGAATCGATCCTGTGGCTCGAGCACTTCCTGCACAACTACCAGGGCGCGGTGCTTGCCGTCACGCACGATCGCTACTTCCTGGATAACGTTGCCGAGTGGATCTGCGAGGTCGACCGCGGTCACCTTTATCCCTACAAGGGCAACTACTCCACGTATCTGGAGACCAAGGCCGCCCGTATCGAGGCGCAGGGCAACCGCGACGCCAAGCTCGCCAAGCGCATGGAGGCCGAGCTCGAGTGGGTACGCAGCTCGCCCAAGGCTCGCCAGGCCAAGAACAAGGCCCGTCTGGCTCGCTACGAGGAGATGGAGGCCGAGGCCCGCGCAAGCCAGAAGCTCGACTGGACCGACATCCGCATTCCCGTCGGACCGCGCCTGGGCAACAAGGTGCTCGAGGCCCATCACCTGCATAAGGAGTTCGATGGCCGTGTGCTCATCGACGACCTATCATTCACCCTGCCGCGCAACGGCATCGTGGGCGTCATCGGCCCCAACGGTGTCGGTAAGACCACGCTGTTCAAGACGATTGTGGGTCTGGAGCCGCTTACTTCGGGCGAGCTCGAGGTGGGCGAGACCGTCAAGATTTCTTACGTCGACCAGAACCGTTCCGGCATCGACCCCGATAAGAACCTGTGGGAGGTCGTCTCGGACGGCCTGGACCACATGATGGTCGGCGAGACCGAGGTTCCGAGCCGTGCTTATGTGGCGAGCTTTGGCTTTAAGGGCCAGGACCAGCAGAAGCGCGCTGGCGTACTTTCCGGTGGCGAGCGCAACCGTCTGAACTTGGCGCTTACGCTCAAGCAGGGCGGCAACCTGCTGCTCCTCGACGAGCCCACGAACGACCTCGACGTCGAGACGCTCTCCTCGCTCGAAGCGGCGCTGCTCGAGTTCCCGGGCTGCTCGGTGGTCATTAGCCACGACCGTATGTTCCTGGACCGCGTCGCCACGCACATTCTGGCGTGGGAGGGCACCGACGAGAATCCGGGCAACTGGTATTGGTTCGAGGGCAACTTTGAGGCCTATCAAGCCAACCGTATCGAGCGCCTGGGCGAGGACGCAGCCCAGCCGCATCGTATCCACCGCAAGCTGACGCGCGACTAGTAGCAAGTAGAAAGGCCGCCACCAAGGGCGGCCTTTCTTGTAGCGATTGCACTGCAGCTATGCCCTGGCTGCTGGTTTGATTCATAATCAAAGTCATCTCTTTGGGATTAAAGCCCGTTTTTGCTATGAGTGATTTTCTAATTCCGTTTAAAACGTAAAGACGCATTGGGTTGCAAGGACATAAGCAAATCGAATTGAAATATAACCAGTGCTGTAACGTTAAAAAAAAGATTATAGAATAGGAGTACCTTATAAGTCGCTTCTCTAGAAAGAAGAACATATGCTTTCGCGTCGTCGTTTTCTGCAACTTGTCGCGTCTTCAATTGTCGCCTTAGCCGCACGTCCGAAAGAGGTTTTTGCTTCGACGGGCAATATTGATGGTGAGCAGATACAATTTACTTCTGAAATTGCGCAAGAGCTTGCCGATAAATATATAAAGGGACTCCTCGGCTATTCGTATACGCCTTCTGACCCTATTCCTTTTGTAGATGTTGATGGGTCCCCGCTTGGTTACATTGTTCCGGTTGTGACATCCAATAGAGCCGCGGGCTATTTGGTTTTAGATGCTTCAGATGATGAAATACTTACGGGATATCGTTTTGGAGACGGCTTAGTCAGCCCTATGGATCGGGGAGGAGATCTTGGTGTCGAGTCTTATTCGTTCAATAACCCAGTCGTAATGATCAATCCATTCGAATTCGGCGTGCAATCTTTGGACGGTTCAATAACAACAAATTGCGGAAGAACAATCCCGGCTGTTTCCATAGAAGGACGGCCTGTCGTTTTATCGAATAAACCCTCAAGCTGGAACGATGTTGTAATTTACGCAACTCAAATGCAGGATTACACAGTATCTGGATTTCGTTCCATTTCTCAGTTTATGTCATATGATGAAAGCGAGATTAAGAGGCTTACCGCCCACTATGCTTGTATGGTGACAGCTTTTTCGAACGTTGCGGAACTGTATGGCATTGCCAATTTATATAGCGACCCTTCGCAATATATGCAGATATGGAATTACACCAATACCCATGCTCTTTCCGATGAAGAACAGACTGTTCCCGGCGTTGTTTTGGGTGGAACGCCGATATCAACCTGTGCAACGGGGTTTACAAATTACTGCGCAAGCAGAGGAAGTACTCTTATCGCCCGCACTGTCTCCTCTCCGGCTGTCGCGAGCATTCAAAATGAGATTAACTCTAATAGACCGAATGTTTTACATGCGAGTTTGTACAACGGATCAGCCCATTCTGTAACAGCGGAGGCTTACGCCACACTTACTGGTAAGAAAACTGGAGAGACAAGGCAGATGATTGGCATAGCGGACGGCTGGAATTCATCTTTATCCTTCCTGAAGTATGATCAGAGCTATTATGCGTGGACTTATGGAACGACTTTTTCGAAGTAGGGCGATTCGTCTAGCTCTGTCTTTGGTGCTGATGGCTTCATTGGTGGGCTGTTCAACAAAGGAAGAGATATCGCGCGGAGGTTCCGGAGAAGTGACTGCGACAGACTCAGGTTCATTAGAAATAGCTGGCGGGCATGCCGATGTGATGTTACAAGGAAAAGGCGTGCTTAGGTCGATTGATGCTGAAGACTCTGTCTGTTCAATAGAGGATTTGAAGACAGGTGAAACTGCATCGTACCGAGTTTCAGATAATGCTGCGAATATGATTGAGTCGATACCGACTGGAGCGCAGGTTTCTTTTAGATACTTTGCTCCGCAACTTGAGGATGAGCTTGCTTCTCTGGTGTCTATATGCACCGATGACAACTAAAAGGCCTGAATTCAAACGGCCTCGGATGGTCAATTGGCTATCCGAGGCCGTTTTTTACTCGACCGGGGCTTCGACCTTGTCGATGGCCCAGGCGGCTCCGAGACCGCCGGTGGTGTTGCGGCGGATGCGCACGGTAACCTCGCGGCGCTCGCCGGCCTGCGTGTAGCACAGGGGGAAGTTTGCGCGGTTTCGCGCGGCCTCGATGGTACCGCGCTCGCGGGCGATCCAGTAGTACTCGCCGACAATGCCGAGCGTGTCGGCGCCGTAGGGGAGATAGGTCGACAACTGGTGCAGAAGCGGGCCGGGGCAGAAGACCTCGGTTGCGAAATCGACGGGGAAGTCCTCAGGGATGGCGGGCGCTGCGGGTGCGGGGGTTGGGGCCGCTGCGGGTACCGAAGCCGGTGCCGGTGCGGGAACTTGGTCGCAAGTAGAGGTGGGCACGGATTCGATGACGGGTGCGGGCTCAGGCACCGGTTCCGGCTTAACTGCGGAATCTGCGGGCTTCACGGTGACGGGCGCGTCTACAGCTGCAGTTTCAAACTCAACCTGCATCGCGCTCTCATTCTCGACGCTCGACTTTGCCTCGATGGGCGTGGATGCCATAGTGGTGATGCCGGCGTTGGCGTTCTCGGGGTCATAGACGACCGTGAGCGAGATGGCGGGCTGCGGCGTCTCGGGCTTCGGCGTCGACTCGGTAGCGTCTTGATCGGCGGGCTGATCGTCCTCGGCCTCGTCGCTAAAGACATCACTGTTTTGGAACGAAGGCGTCTCGGGTTGGTCGGCGGTTTTTTCGGTTGTCGACTTGGGAGCTTCGTTGAGCTCCGCAGTGGCTTCCTGCTCGGATATGACTTCGGGATCAGTCGTGGCGGTGGTTTCGGTTTCGGCTTCTGCCGTTACCTCAATAGCGACTTCAATCTCTGCCTCGGGCTCGGATTCTGGCACGGCTTCAACCATGGCTTCAGGCTCGGGACGCTTAACGTGCTTGGGGCGCACGGCCTTGAGGTCCTTCTCGCCGCGCTTTTTCTTTTTGTAGGACTGCTTGGCTCCCTTGGCTGCCTTGGGCTTGTCCTCGCCCTTGGCAAGGGCGGCATCCCAGGCATCGTTGGCGATGACGGTGGCATACAGGCGACCGCCCTTAAAGACGGTCAGCTTAATGCAGTCGTCGAGCTCCTCGAGCAGCTCGCGCGTTGACTCGAAGCCCAGGTCATAAGCGGCCATGTCGCCCGCGGCGAGCGCCTCTTCGACCTGCGTCATAAACGTTTGCTTGCCGCATCCAATCGCATCGCGCAGCAGGCGATACAGATAGATGTGGTTGCCCAGCGATAGCGTGGGCCTAACTATTGTCTTGCTCATGGCAAATCTCCTCTTTACACACGTAAAGTATCTTACCATCGCATAGCGTTTGCCATGGCGGCACCCAAGGCAAACGGGCGCGAACCGCTATCGATTCGCGCCCGTTGTACAGGTTGCCTATCTGGGGATGCAGCGCCTAGTTGCCCGATGCCGTGCCTTGGCTCGAGTTGTCAGATGCCGTGCCGGACGCGGTTCCGCTCGAGCTGTTCGAGCTGTTGGCGTTGCTGCTGTCTGCTGTGCCCGTTCCCGAAGCGGTGTCGCTCGTCTGGCCGCCCGTGCTTGGCTGCGAACCGTCAGTCGTTTGGCTTGAGTCGGTCGTGCCGGATGGCGTGCCACTGTTGGCCGTAGAGGAATCGGTGCCCTGCGATTGGTCTTGGGTGTTCGAGGACGAATTGGCAGAGGTGGAACTGTCTTGCGTGTCGTCCGTTTGCGTCTGCTGATCTTGAGACCGGGTGTTGTCATTTGCATCGCTCTCGGTCGTGCGCGACGAAAGGATTGGCTCGGGGCGCTCGCCCAGACCCTCACCGGCGGTGGTGATAAGGATGGCGCCGGCGCAGGCGATGACCGCGACGATGGCGATGGCGATCGAGAAGATGATGACCTTCTTTTGCGTCTGGCTGCGCTCTGCCGCCGCCTTGGCGCGCAGGCTGTTGGGGGCGACACGCGCCGTGGTCGCGCGTCCCGCAACCTGGCGCATCTCCTGCGTGGTCGCGGCGCCACCTAGGTGCTCCTCGGCATCAAACTCAACGGGCTTATAGGCGCCGGCGGGGTAGTCGACGTCGGCGTGCGTACCTTTGAGGGCTTTGGCGCTGGCAGAGATAAAGTGGCGGTAGACCTGCGAGGACACAACGGTGATGACCGAGCTCACGGCGGCGCCAATTACTGAACCCGCGATACCGATCTTGGAGGCAAGTGCAACGCTCGTGGCGGCAGCTGCGGCGCCGGCGATGATCTGGGGAATGGAAATGTCGTCAAACAGGCCCTTTTTGGGCGCGATGGCCATGGTCTGTCCGATGGAATGGTTCTCGTGCACGCCGTTGTTGAGCGATGCCGGCGTCATGACGCGCGTGCGCGGCGCGTCGGTGTACTTGGTTGTCATACGGGGTCCTCCCGGTGTAAATCTGCTTCGTTTCGTGTAGCCATCAGGGTACCCACCAGATGTGAATCGTACGTGACATTTAACAGATACCATCAACTCATCAAGGGGGGGCTTGCTGTCTTTGGTGCAATAGCTTGATGCTAAACTGGATTTACGATTGCGAGGTGGTTTACGTGATGTACCCATATATGACATTCGAAGACGGTACCGAGGTCGTTCATTCTGACCTGATAACAGATGGGGATATCGAAAAGGTTATCGTGCATTTTGAACGACCGACGGCAGAGGGCTTCGACTCCGCTCGTTGTGAGTTGCCTTCCTGTTCGTGGACTGACTGGGAAGGGCATTTTACTCAGAGTGAAAAACGAGCTTTCGAAGAGTGTTTGAGCAAATCATTTAGATTAGTTCGAGTTTAGTTCGAATATAGAAGCCGAATGAGATGACCTAAAGCGTATGCATTTTTAGTATTAGATGCGTATGAAATGGAGGATGTGAATGGATGAGCTAATAGACTTTAAAAAACGATTTCTCAAGAATGGCGAGCTGGTTTCAATTCCAAAAAAGGAAAGCTATAAAAGAATCATGCTGCTATGGGCCGTCTCTTTCTTTGAATTAAATACAAGTTATACGGAGCTTCAGGTTAATCGTGTGCTGTCACAGCTCTATCCTGATTATGCCGTGTTGAGGCGGTACTTGGTTGATTATGGATTCCTATTAAGGGATGAACGAGGCCTGAAATACGAGGTTAATCGTGATGTTCACGGTATTGAGAGCTAGCCATCCGGTTCGGGTCCTATATATTGCTAGAGGGATAAGCGAAATAGGCAATTGGTGTGCGAATATTGCTTTGCCAATGCTGATTTACGAGGTAACTCACGATGTTTCTGCAACTGCTTTGATGGTCTGCTGCAGATTTGCCCCCTCTCTGTTTTCAGTTGCGCTCGCGCAGCTGCCTCAGAAGATGGGTATCGGGACACTGCAGGCCATGAGATTGGCAGACTTAATTCGCGCGGGATTATTCGTTTGCTATATTTTTGTTGATAGTAAATGGAGTATGTTTGCTATTACGTGCGCGGTATCGCTTTGCCGAACGGTTGAAATGCCCTGCTTTTACTCGTTGTTAAGAGCCAATACGAATAGTATCAATCGCGACGTAATTAATAATTCGTTTGGGTTTCTGCAGAATTTGATGATGGTTCTGGGGCCAGTTGCCGGCGGTTTTGTTGTCGCTCAATTTGGGGCGGAGGCTGTTCTTGCATTAGACGCGCTTTCTTTTGCCGCGTCGTTCTGGTTGCTGCGAGATGTTCCGTCGGTTATCGAGGTTAATGATAAAGAGGGGATAAGAAAAAATGAAAAAAACAGGACTGCATTTAGTGATCTTAGCGCGAAGCACTTGGCAATTGGTTTCCTATTAATCGATATTTCTAGTGGCGTGGCATTCGGCTCTCTGAATTCTCTTTTGCCAGCTATAGCGCAATTGCAATTTGACTCGTCATCGATACAATACGGATTCCTTCAGAGTAGTCTTACAATCGGACTGTTGTTCGGAAATACAATATATGGTCGTTTAATCAGTGGTTCCGATTGCGTTAAATCATATTGTTTTGTGACGTATCTTGCGCTCGGTGCGTATCTGGCGTTTGGCTATCGCTATGCGTCTGGGATATCGTTTATTTTCCTTTTTATCGTCGGTGCCGGAAACGCCATTCAAGATGTGCTTCTCATAACATCGCTGCAGGATTTGGCGAGAGACGGATCTGAATCGATAAGCCTGTTTTCAATTAGGGAGTCTTTGCAATCGGTTGCTGTTGTTATTTCAACACTCCTTGTTTCGCTGTTCACGAGCATCGCGATGTTCTCAATTCTCGTTACAGGACTTGGTGTATTTTCAATTATGATGGTAGTTGTGTTTCAATTGAATTATTTGCGAAAGATGTGACGTTGATATGCCTAAAACGCTTTTAGTATTTCCCCCAGGATGGAGTCCAGTGGGGCCGTATCTTGCCTTGCCTGTTTTGAAGTCATATCTTCAAGAGGTTGAACAATACAAAGTTGACATTGTTGACTTAAACGTGGAATTTTACGATGACCTCCTATCTTTTAGACATGTCGAAGAGTGCTGTAAAAGGTATCGGGAATCAAAGGATTCGTTTAGTTCGAATGTTCAATTAACAATCGAGTTGATACAAAAGTCAGCACTTAATGTTGACGAAGCAAAAGATATTTTCAGATCAAAGAGATACTTTAATCTAAAAGAAAGACAATATGCTGAAAACATTTTTAGAAATGCACTCTATATCATAAATCACGTCTCATATGGAGTTAAATACACGTTCAACTCCATAGATCTGCCCTATGATTATTATTCGACACCAGAAATAATGAAATCGCTTGCGGATACCTTGCATAATCCGTTTATTTCCTTCTATGAAACTGCCTTTCTTAAGCGTATTCAGAGGGAAAAAATCGAGTTTTTGGGATTTCGGTGAGCGGCTGTTTCCAATTGATTTCCGCAGTTACGTTAGCGAAACTGATTAAAGAAGAATGTCCATCTGTTAAACACGTCTCATTGGGCGGCAATTACATTACTCGTTTAGCAGATGACTGCATGAAAGAATGGCATCCCTTTTTTGAATACATTGATTCGATAATGATGTATGACGGCGAAGAGCCGCTTGCACGTCTTCTTGAGGCTCTTGACTCTGGTGATGACAATCTCGACTGTGTTCCAAACCTTTGCCATGCTAAAGGTGGAAAGATATATAAAAACCATCGGATTGAGCAAACATTTATCAACGATACAGTTCCCGATTTCGATGGCTTCGCCCTTTCTAAATACTTCATGCCTGAGTTAATATTGCCGGTTTATTCCTCTAGGCAGTGTTTTAATCATTGCGCCTTCTGCACCATTCCCGGTGCTACTGGTGGTTGTTACCGAAAGATGCCCATATCGAGAGTATTTGAAATAATGTGTCGGTTAAATGAAAAATACGGCACGAGAGTTTTCTCTTTTGTGGATGAAACATTCGAAGGCAAAAGAATGGAGCAACTCGCGGATGAAATAAACGCATCGGGAAAAACGTTTTTCTGGCATGGAGAAACGAGGTTCTCTCCAACCCTAAGTACAGACGTTTTCAACAAGATATACCAAAGTGGATGTAGGCAGATTCAGTTTGGCCTCGAGTCATACAACCAAAGAGTTCTTGATCTAATGAAGAAGAACACGAGAGTTGATTGGATTGATCGCAATATCCATGATTGTCTCAATGCGGGTATTCCTGTTCATCTATTCTTTATGATTGGCTTTCCGACCGAAACTAAAGAAGAGGCTCTGAACACCTTAGCTTATACAGAGAATGTTTTGAATTATTCAAAACAGGTATGTGGTGTTCCATATTCCACGAGAGGATTTACGAATTTTGGTCTCGTTATGGGGTCGGATGTTTGGAATCATCCCGATAAGTATGGTGTCTCTGTAATGCCGAAGTCCCAATATGAGGATTTGCGCCTCGAAGTGGATTATGTTTCAGGCACTGGTTTAACTTTAAATGAAGCAAAATCCTTATCTGATGAGCATCATATTGATTTTTATATGCAAGAGGTCATAAACGGTAGCGACACAATTGACTTGCCCCAGCGGCTTCATATTTCAGAGGTGACCTGGATCCTAGATTCTATTCACGCTGTCAGGTATAAGGGACATTTGACCAAAGTAAAGCGACGGCTAACTAGTCTAAATCCAGCTGATCGAATCTGGCTGGATTCCAAGACCTCTGTCGTGCTCGTTGAGCCATTTGCCTACTTCTATAATTCTGAATACCATCATGTCTATGCTGTTTCCCAGTTGGTATACCTTAAGTTGGCCCGTTTATTGGAGGCTGATTGTAGCATTTCTCTTATTCTTGATCAGGGCGATCTCGAGCTGACAAGGGCGATAGAAGAACTGTTGCATTATGGATTGCTGAATACAAATATCGATGCCGATTATGTAATGCACGATAATGGTTTTCAATTGGTTAAAAGTTCGTTTGTGAAAGAAGTCGGACGCTCAAAAGAGGGGTTAAGAGTACTGCTGAGTTGTGCCACCCATAGAATGTGTGCGGTTAATGATTTTTCGTTCGCTTTGCTTTCGTTGTTTGAAAAGCCGATTACTAAGAACGAGGTGCGCGACATTTTGAAAAAAGAGGGACTATCGGCAAACGAGGAGCAATTAAACAAGTTGGTTGATAATTGCATGAAAGCAGATATACTACAATTGATTAGATAGAGGAGGTTTCTGCATGGACGTTATTAACAAAGATCTCTTGGAGCAACTGAAAGAGTTTCAGGAAGAGGGCGTCGTGGTAGAAGTGTTCGACTTTGAGGACTACATGGATAAATTCTGCCATTAGTTTCGGAATTTACTCGCCTCGCTTAAAGGAGAAGTCGATTATCGATTTCTCCTTTTTTAATTAAAGATTTTTTTGAAATACATGCTCTTAGCACAGGTTGGCCTCTCAGTAAACTGGGAGGTTGCTTTGGCTAGTTAGAGGTATGTGAACGTTCGTTAGACTGAATCTCAGGGTAGAAGGGGCCTCCAGTGTCCAGATCAACAAGGCAATGCTGCGTTTCGGCTAATAAGAACGATGGCTTTTTGCGTGTGGCGGCGGCGTCGCCGCAGATTCGCGTTGCCGATGTCGAGGGCAATGCCGAGGTTGCGTTGGCGGCTGTTCGCGAGGCTGCCGAGCGCGGCGTTCGTGCTCTGGTGCTGCCCGAGCTTAACTTGTGCGGCTATACCGCGGCCGATCTGTTCCATAACCGCACATTACTGCATGCCTGCGAGGCTGCTTTGGTGCATATCCTCGATGTGACTCGTGAGCTGCCGATTGTCTTTACCATCGGTCTTCCCGTTGCAGTTGCCGAGAATATCTACAACTGCGCCGCCGTGTGCTGCGCGGGTGAGCTTTTGGGCCTCACGGCCAAGAAGTATCTGCCCAACTATGGCGAGTTCTACGAGCGCCGCTGGTTTGCTCCGGCGCCCACAGATCCCGTGTGGGTTGAATTTGCCGGTCAGGGTCCGGTTCCGCTGGGTTCGGGGCTTGTCTACCGCTGCTGTGATGAGGGCGCCGAGGACCTGGTGCTGGGCGTTGAGGTCTGCGAGGACCTGTGGGTGCCGGCGCCGCCTTCGACCGAGATGGCGCTTGCCGGTGCGACGGTGATCCTCAACCCGTCGGCCTCGGACGAGATTATCGGTAAGGCAGACTATCGCCGCAGCCTCATCTCCAATCAGAGTGCGCGCCTGTACTGCGCCTATGCCTACGCGGACGCGAGCGAGGGCGAGTCCACGACTGACATGGTCTTTGCGGGTGAGAACCTCGTCTACGAAAACGGCTCCAAGCTCGCCGCGACCAAACTGCTTACCTGCGATATGGCCATCGCCGACGTTGACCTTGACCGCCTGGTTGCCGAGCGCCGTCGCTCGACGACGTGGACGCGCACCGACGATGCGCCGGAATCCGCGACCGTTGAGTTTTCGTTTGAGGGCGTACTGGCCGAAGAACCTGTCCTGCGCGATGCGCTCGACATCGACCGAGTCTTCCCCCGCGCTCCCTTTGTGCCGGCCGACCACGGTGATCTGGCTGAGCGTTGCGAGACCATCCTCGACCTGCAGACCGCCGGCCTCAAGACCCGCCTTGCCCATACGGGCACCAAGGCGGCCGTCATCGGCCTTTCGGGCGGCCTCGATTCCACGCTGGCGCTCCTCGTGACCGTGCGTGCGTTCGACGCCTTGGGCCTGCCGCGCACCGGTATCACGGCCGTGTCCATGCCCGGCTTTGGCACGACGCACCGCACCAAGTCCAATGCCGAGTCGCTCGCTCGCGACCTAGGCGTGAGCTTTCGCGAGGTCTCGATCCATGCTGCCGTGGAGCAGCACTTTAAGGATATCGAGCATGATCCGACCGTGCAGGACGTGACCTACGAGAACAGCCAGGCGCGCGAGCGTACGCAGATTCTGATGGATTTGGCCAACCAGGCTGGCGGTTTTGTCATTGGCACGGGCGACCTGTCGGAGCTGGCGCTCGGCTGGGCTACCTATAACGGCGACCACATGAGCATGTACGCCGTCAACGCGAGCGTGCCCAAGACGCTTGTGCGCCATCTGGTACGCTATGCCGCCGATGTCTTTGGCGGGCGCATTGCCGAGGTCTTGCTCGATATCCTCGATACGCCGGTGTCCCCCGAGCTTCTGCCTCCCACGGGCGACGGCGAGATTGCGCAGAAGACCGAGGATTTGGTGGGCCCGTACGAGTTGCACGACTACTTCCTCTACTACCTGCTGCGTTTTGGCTTTGAGCCGGGCAAGATCTACCGCATGGCGCTCAAGAGCTTCGAGGGCGTCTACGACGCCAAGACCGTCCACACGTGGCTACGTACGTTCTACCGTCGCTTCTTTGCCCAGCAGTTTAAGCGCAGCTGCCTGCCCGATGGTCCCAAGGTGGGCTCGGTGACGCTCAGCCCGCGCGGCGATTGGCGTATGCCGAGTGACGCCAGCTCGCGTCTGTGGCTTGCGCAGATCGATGCGCTCAATCCGGTTGACTAAGGTTGGCTAAATTGAACCAATACGGGGGTTGCAAGCGTTACACTTTTGCAATCTGATGGCCCGTATCGCGCGGCGCTCTTGTCGGAGCGCCGCGTTTTTCATATCGAAAGGTGGCACCATGCAGGCATCGCAGCGTCTCGACCGCTTTGGCGCGGAGGTCTTCGCCTCGCTCAACAACAAGCTTCTCGCGCTGAAGGCTCAGGGCAAGACCATTTACAACATGAGCGTGGGCACGCCCGATTTTAAGCCGTACGACCATGTGGTCGAGGCGCTCACGCAGGCAGCCCAAGATCCCGAGATGTGGAAGTATGCCCTGCGCGACCTGCCCGAACTCAAGCAGGCCGTGTGCGATTACTATGAGCGTCGCTTTGGCGTTTCGGGCATTACGCCGTCTATGGTGCAGTCGTGCAACGGCACGCAGGAGGGCGTGGGCCATTTGGGCCTGGCCCTGCTCGATCCGGGTGACACCATTCTGGTTCCCGATCCGTGCTACCCGGTCTTTGAGGCGGGTGCCAAGATCGCCGATGCCAAGCTCGAGTACTATCCGTTGGTTGCCGAGCACAATTACCTGCCCTATGTGGCGGGCATCGATCCCGAGGTGGCCGATCGCGCCAAGTATATGATCGTGTCGCTGCCCGCCAACCCGGTCGGCTCGGTGGGCACGCCCGAGGTCTACGAGGAGATTATCGCCTTTGCCCGCGAGCATGATCTGTTGATCGTGCATGACAATGCCTACTCCGATATCGTGTTCGACGGCGAGCCGGGTGGCAGCTTCCTGCAGTACCCTGGCGCGCTCGATGTGGGCGTGGAGTTCTTCTCGCTCTCTAAGTCGTTTAACGTCACCGGCGCACGCATCGGCTTTTTGGTCGGTCGCGAGGATGTGGTCTCGGCCTTTGCCAAGCTGCGCGGCCAGATCGACTTTGGTATGTTCTTCCCGATTCAGAAGGCTGCCATCGCCTGCCTGAACGGTCCGCGCGATGAGGTCGAGGCGCAGCGTCTGAAGTACCAGGAACGCCGCGATGCCCTGTGCGACGGTCTTGAGGGCCTGGGCTGGGAGCGTCCCAACGCGCATGGCTCTATGTTTGTGTGGGCCAAGCTTCCCGGTGGTCGCACCGATTCCATGGCGTTTTGCGAGGAGCTCATGGAGAAGGCCGGCGTTGTGGTGACGCCGGGCGCGAGTTTTGGTCCTTCGGGCGAGGGGCACGTGCGCATGGCGCTGGTCCTGCCGCCCGATCAGATCGCTTTGGCTGTCGAGGCCATTCGCGAGGCGGGCCTGTATTAGAAACCTGTTTCGGCCCGTCAATAGCTCGAAACCGATTTCGTGCAGTTATTTTACGAATACTGCAAACAATTTCGGTAAACGGTCGATTTTCGGCTGCGAATAGGGGCATAATCAAAGTCCCGATTGGATGTATTGGGATTACGACAAGCCGCTCGGGTCGTTCCCGGGCGGCTTGTTTGTGGAGAGAGATGGGAGTTTCTAATGGTTAACGAGAAGAAGGTCGCTATTGTCGGCTGCGGTTTCGTCGGTTCGTCTTCGGCGTTCGCTCTGATGCAGAGCGGTCTGTTCTCCGAGATGGTCCTCATCGACGTGGACAAGAACCGCGCCGAGGGTGAGGCTCTGGATATCGCGCACGGCATGACGTTTGCCGAGCCGATGAAGATCTACGCCGGCGATTATTCCGATGTCGCCGACGCCGCCATGATCGTCGTCACCGCTGGCGCTGCCCAGAAGCCCGGTGAGACCCGCCTGGACCTGGTCAACAAGAACGTTAACATCTTTAAGTCCATTATCCCCGAGATTAAGAAGTCCGGCTTCGACGGCATTCTGCTAATCGTCTCCAACCCGGTTGATGTTCTGACCTATGCTGCCATCAAGATGTCCGGCCTGCCCGAGGGCCATGTCATCGGCTCCGGCACCGTGCTCGACACTGGCCGTCTGCAGCAGATGCTTGGTGCCCACGTCGAGGTTGACCCGCGCGATGTCCAGGCCTATGTCATGGGCGAGCACGGCGACTCCGAGTTTGTCGCTTGGTCCAGCGCTCAGGTTGCTGGCGTTCCGCTGAACACCTTCTGCGAGCTTCACGGTCATCTGGAGCACGAGGCTGCCGAGAAGCGTATCGCCGAGGACGTCAAGAACTCCGCCTACACCATCATCGAGAAGAAGCACGCCACCTACTACGGCGTCGCCATGGCCGTCAAGCGCATCTGCACCGCTGTCATGCGCGATGAGCAGACCGTTCTGCCCGTTTCCTCGCTCATGGTGGGCGAGTATGGCCTGTCCGATCTGGCTATCTCCATGCCGACGGTCGTTGGCCGCGACGGCGTCGTCTGCCGCGTCCCCGTGCCGCTGAACGATGACGAGCAGCATGAGCTCACCGCCTCCGCCAAGGCCCTCAAGGACATCATCGACAGCGTCGACTTCTCCTGCTAAATCAAGCTCGCTAGAGCGAAAAGCTACAATGAAGGCGTCCGGGTCCACACGGCCCGGGCGCCTTTTTGGTGCAAAGTAACCTGACCCCAATGCACCATAGTTGATGGGAGGGCCATGTCGGATTCGCCTAATTTTTTGACCTATGCCCAGACAGCGTTTGATCCGTTTGAGGAACGGCCGTTCTGCGCGGTGGATAGCCTGGTCTTTGCGTGGTTGTCCTATTTGCGTTTGCCGGGTGATATGGCGGAGCTGACGAACTGGCAGGGCCTAGACGTACGCGAGCTGCTGCGCGCCGAGTGCTACCAAGACATGATTGGCGACCTGTGGGATCCGGAGGGGAGTCGTGCCCTGTTGGAGGCTGTGGCAGCAAGCCCTCGCTACCGTGGCGTTCGTGTTTGCGGCTATCGTAGCGTGAGTGATGCCGAGACAACGGAGCAGTTTGCGGCCATGACGTTCCGATTTCCGGCGGGGTTTAGCTATCTTGCCTTCCGGGGGACCGACAGCACGATTGTGGGCTGGAAAGAGGACTTTAACATGGCGTTCCGGTGTCCTGTGCCGGCCCAGGAATCCGCGGCGCGTTATGTAGACGAGGCGGCGGATGCGATTGACGGGCCGCTTTTGTGCGGAGGTCATTCCAAGGGTGGAAACCTTGCGGTGTACGGTGCGGCGATGTGCCCCGATGTCGCCCGTGAGCGAATCGAACGGGCGTATTCCCATGATGGTCCGGGCTTCGTCGAGGAGTTTCTGAGCGGCAACGCCTTCGCCGATCTATCCGGTCGAATCGACAAGACGCTACCTCGGTCGTCGATCTTTGGCATGATGTTCGAGACACAGGAGGACTATGCCATCGTTGAGAGCACCGAGTTCAGCCTGCTTCAGCATAATCCCTTTAGCTGGGTGGTTGATGGTCGCGACTTCGTGTACTGTGAGCGCCTGTCCGCCGGTGCTCGATACGTTGATGGCTCCATTCGCGAGATGCTGCTTGCGGTGTCGCCTAACGAGCGCGAGCGTTTTGTAGATGCGTTGTTCTCCGTGCTTGAGGCTACGGGTGCTGAGCGGTTTGCGGATATCGCTGGGAATCTGCGCGAGAGCCTGCCTGTGATGCTCCAGGCTGCGCAAGGCTTTGACAAGGATACGCGACGCTTTGTCTCGCAGACTATCGTTGCGATTCTTAAGTGTGCGCTTCTGCCCAAACGTCCCCAGATCGACATGCCCGCTGCCGGCAAGAGCTTGGCAGAACAGCTCGAGGCTTGGCAGTCCGAGCTCCTGCGCTAACCATTGGTGCAAAGCAACCTGTCCCCGATGCACCAATCTTCGATGCGCCTGGGGCGGGATCGACCGCTATACTGGTTCGTGCCGAAATCGATCTAGAACGGAATGCCGTATATGAAAATCAATCACGCGATTCTGCATATCCTGGACTTTGACTCTGCCGTCAACGTTATGAGCCAGCGCGAGCTCGATATCGAGAGCCGCACCGTGCGTAATTTCGTAACCACGCACCTGCGGCGCGCTCGTACCTCGGCTGATAACAAGCGTGCCACGTTTGCCGAGAACTCCGCATTCGGCGGCGAGCTCAAGGGCTATTTCTTTGGTGAGCGTGAGTTCGTGGATCTGTCTCAGCAGATTGCGGAGTTCATCTCTTCCGAACTTACCAAGGCCGAGAAAGCCGAGTCCACTGACGTGCTTGTGGCGGACTTTGATGACGATGAGGATGCCCGCTGGTTTGCCGTGATGCTGCTGGGCTCCAAGCAGGCTTTTATGCACGAGGTGGGTCGCGAAGAGGGCGAGGTGCGCAACGACATTGCGCGCCACTACGCCATTCTGCCGAATCCCTCGCAAAAGGTGCCGAGCTATGCAATCGTGCGTGCAAGCACCATGGAGATCGGCTATGTGGATAAGAAGCGCAAGATTGCCGGCGAGGATCGCATGCTCATTCCCGATGGCCTGCTGCAGTGCGACACGGGGGTATCGGGCAAGGAGGTCATCGACACCGTGACGCGTGTGGTCGAGGAAGTCGCCGAGGAGCACGGTGCCAACACGGCTGTAGCACTCGCCAAGGTTAAGGCTGCTGTTGCCGAGAAAGTTGAGGATGACGAGGAACTGCCCCCTTGGGATATCGTCGATGAGGTCTTTGAGGACGAGCCGGTTATCAAGGAGAGCGTGCGCGCGGCACTGACTGAGGAGAAGGTGCCTGAGCGTGTGCCCGTGGAGCGCAAGCAGGTCGAACGCGCGGCGGTGCGCAACCACAAGATCCGTACCGACACGGGCATCGAGATCAGCTTCCCGGCCGAGATGGGTTCGAACTCTGAGTACATCGAGTTTGTCAACGAGCCCAACGGCCTCATCTCCATCGAGCTCAAGAACATCGGAAGTATTGAGAATCGATAAACTGCTCTTGGACGTTGCAAAAAACAAAGGCCGAAGCCTTTTGGGACTTCGGCCTTTTTTGTTTTCGGCTTGGTCGCTGACATTGCGCCGCAGGTTGAGCTCACGTCAGCGAAAACGCCCCTAAGCGAGCAAGGTGACGTGAAAGAGGAGGGAAGCGTACTTCGGTACGCGACCGACGATTGAACGTCAGATTGCCGCTTAGGGGCGTTTGCAGCGTCGAGCCGTTACGCGGTTTGGCAAAACCGCGTAACTTCTACAGCTGGCGCAGGCCCTCTTCCAGGCCGGTCTTGCTGTCGGTCTTCTCGTCGCGCATCTTGATGGCGCGGGCGGGGACACCGGCCACGACGGCGCCGGCGGGGACGTCCTCGACGCACACGGCGCCGGCGGCAACTACAGCACCCTTGCCCACGTGCACGCCTTCCAGGACCACGGCGTTTGCGCCGATCATGACATCGTCCTCGATGATGACGGGCGTGGCGCTGGCGGGCTCCACAACGCCTGCCAGCACGGTGCCGGCGCCGATGTGGCAGTTCTTGCCCACGGTGGCGCGACCGCCCAGCACGGCGCCCATATCGATCATGGAACCCTCGCCGATAACGGAGCCGATGTTGATGATGGCGCCCATCATGATGACGGCACGGTCGCCAATCTCGACGCGGTCGCGGATGATCGCGCCCGGCTCGATGCGGGCGTTGATGCCCTTAAGGTCGAGCATGGGCACGGCGGAGTTGCGGCAATCGTTTTCAACGTCGTAGTAATCGATGGAATCGGCGTTGGCGTCCAGGATGGCCTTAAGCTCATCCCAGTCGCCAAAGACGGTCTTGCCACGACGACCGCCGTAGACATGTGCGTCGCCCCAGGCAACCTTCATGCCCGGCTTCTCGCGCACGTACAGCTTGACGGGCGTCTTTTTGGGCGCGGTGGCGATGTAGTTGATAATCTCCTGTGCATCCATCTCGGCTGCGTTGCTCATATGCTGTCTCTCCTTTGAGGGGGTATGGTTGATAACTAGTTAGGCGAACATGACCTGGTCGAAGGTGTAGAAGCCGGGGTCGCGGGTGATGAGCTTTTGGGCTGCTGCCAAGGCGCCGTTGACGAAGATCTGACGGCTCGTGGCGCGGTGGGTGAGCGTGACCTCCTCGTCCTGGCCAAAGAAGCTCACCTCGTGCACGCCGGCGACGGTGCCGCCGCGCAGCGAGTGCATACCGATTTCCTTGGGATCGCGTGCTCCGCACATGCCCTCGCGGCCATAGACGGGGTGGTAGCCTGCCTCGGGCTCGGCTTCGACGACGGCGTCGAGCAGTAGCTTGGCAGTGCCGCTGGGGGCGTCGACCTTTTGGTTGTGGTGCGTCTCGACGATTTCGCAGTCAAAGCCGGGCAGCTCGCGTGTAGCCTGCGCTACCAGATGGCGCAGGGCTGCGATACCGATGGAGTAATTGCCCGAGTGCATAACGCGGGTGTTCTGGCCCAGCTCACGCAGGCGGTCCATCTGCTCGGGGGTGTAGCCTGTGGTGCCTGAGACCAACGCCGCGCCCGTGCGCTCGACATAGGCGACGACGGCATCGAAGGTTACGACGTTCGAGAAGTCGATGATGACGTCGGCCGCCGGTGCGCTCTCGAGCTCGGACAAGTCGAAGCCGATCTGGGCGACGATGTCAAAAACGGGCTGCCCAGCGGCGTCGACAACGCCCTCGGCGGTAGTTCGGATGAGCGAGCCCATGCGGCCCGTTCCCATAATGACGGTCTTAATCAAGCAGACCAGCTCCCTTCAGAGCATCGGTAAGTGCGGCTCGCGTGTCGTCTGCCATGGGGCACAGCGGCATACGGTAGTTTGCCTCGATCATGCCCATCTGGGCGAGCGCTTCCTTGACGGGGATGGGGTTGACCTCGCTAAAGAGGGCGTTGATGAGCGGCTGGCCGGCAATCTGGATATCGCGGGCGCGCGCTACGTCGCCGTCCAGATAAGCGCGGCACATGTCGTGTACGAGCTGCGGCTGCACGTCGGCCCACACGCTGATGGTGCCCGAAGCGCCCAGGCTCATGAGCGGCACTGTGAGTGCATCCTCGCCCGAGTACATGCGGAAGTCATCGGACAGCAGGTGGGCGATCTTGGCCGCGTAGGCGACGTTGCCCGAGGCCTCCTTGATGCCCATGATGTTGGGGTGCGCGGCTAGGCGCTCTACGTTGCGCTCGCTGATACCGCAGCCGCAGCGGCCGGGGATGTTGTACAGGATGCAGGGGATGTCAACGGCATCGGCGACGGTCTTAAAGTGCTGATAGATACCCTCTTCGTTGGACTTGTTGTAGTAGGGGGTAATGAGCAGCAGGCCGTCGGCTCCCAAGCCCTGGTAAGTAAGCGACTTGGTGAGCATGGTCTGCGTGGAGTTGGAGCCCGAGCCGGCGATGACGGGGACGCGTCCTGCAACATGCTTGACCACGGCGGCGACGACGGAGTTGTCCTCGTCATCGGTCATCGTGGCGCTCTCGCCGGTGGTGCCCAGGGTGAGAATGGCGTCGGTGCCATTTTGCAAGTGGAAATCGATAAGGCGCTCGAGCGCGTCAAAGTCGACACTGCCGTCCTTTTTAAACGGCGTAACCAGGGCGACGATTGAGCCCTCGAGGTTGCGGATGTCCATGTTCTTCTCCTTCGCCTCCGCGATCTGGATGCGTTTGTTCCATTGAGCTGCGACTGCCAGGCGCTCGTCTTCGGCGCGACGGCGGGCACTTTCGGCGCGCGACTTGGCCAGCAGCTCTCGGCCGCACGGCAGCACGTCGAGCGTGGCAAAGTAATCGCCCGGGCGCTCGGCGCGGCGGATGAGGTTGGCCGCGCCATCGGGGCGCAGCAGGACCTCGGCCGAGCGCAGCCGTCCGTTGTAGTTGTAGCCCATGGAGTAGCCATGCGCACCGGTATCGTGGATTACAAGCAGGTCACCCATGTCGATATGCGGCAGCTTGCGATCGATAGCAAACTTGTCGTTGTTCTCGCATAGGTTGCCCGTGATGTCATAGGTGTTCGTGACGGGCGCCGTGGCCTTGTCGGCGCCGCCCGGCTGACCCATCACCGTAATGTGGTGGTAGGCGCCATACATGGCAGGGCGAATCAAATCGACGGCGCTTGCATCGACACCGATATAGTCCTTGTAGATCTGCTTCTCGTGGATAGCCTTGGTGACCAGACAGCCGTAGGGGCCCATCATAAAGCGGCCCATCTCAGTGCAGATGGCCACATCGCCCATGCCGGCGGGAACCAGGATCTCGTCGTATGCCGCGTGTACTCCCTCGCCGATGGCGCGAATGTCGTTGGCCTGCTGCTCGGGCAGGTAGGGGATGCCGACGCCGCCGGACAGATTGATGAAGGCGACGTGTGCGCCGGTCTCGCGCTCCAGGCGTACGGCAAGCTCAAAGAGGATACGCGCGAGCTCGGGGTAGTAGTCGTTGGTGACGGTGTTGCTGGCAAGGAATGCGTGGATGCCAAAGTCCTCGGCGCCCTTGGCTTTGAGCATGCGGAAGGCCTCGAAGAGCTGCTCGGTGGTCATGCCATATTTGGAGTCGCCTGGGTTGTCCATGATGCCGTTGGAGAGCTGGAACAGGCCGCCTGGATTAAAGCGGCAGCCGACCGTTTTGGGGATGGGTCCCGCAACACGCTCAAAGAACTCGATGTGGCTGATGTCGTCAAAGTTGACGATGGCACCCAGCTTGTCGGCGAGCTCAAAGTCGGCAGCCGGCGTATCGTTGGACGAGAACATGATGTCGTGTCCCGTGATACCCAGCGAGCGGGCGATCATGAGCTCGGTATAGCTCGAGCAGTCGCAGCCGCAGCCGTATTCGTTGAGAATGGAGATGAGCGCCGGGTTGGGGTTGGCCTTGACGGCAAAGTATTCCTTAAAGCCCGGGTTCCATGCAAAGGCGTCGCGCACTTCTTGCATGTTGCGGCGGATGCCCGCCTCGTCGTATAGATGAAACGGCGTGGGGAACTGCTCGACGATATGCTCGAGTGTCTCCTTGTCCACAAACGGCTGCTTGGCCGCATATGCCTCGTTGGGGGTCAATACCATGTCCCGTAAACCTCGCTATCCAGACGGCGCCATCTGCGCATCGAATCCGCATAGCGTGGACCCAATGTCCGGATAGCGCTCCCGCATTGCTGCAGACAGTCCTGTGGGTGTTTCCCACAGGCCCACCAGGTTGTTCGTGCCCGAAAAACCCAGTTCGGCGGGTTTCGCCTCCCCACGGGGTCAAAGCCTGCCGGCTCGCCCGCGGCTCTTCGTGCCCGCGCCTCTATCAAGTGGTAAAGACCCTATCACGTTGCACTTTACCAAACAAGAGTATTCGTATATAACGTTTAAAAAATGCAGGGATATGCTGGAAACATGTGCGCCACAATCCTGTATCACAATAAGTTGCAACAGATCTGCCTCACGAAGGGATCCTCTATGACCGAGCTCCAAGAACTCCGTCGCTATCGCCGCGATCTCCATCGCATTCCGGAGCTCGATTTCGATCTTCCGCAAACCATTGCCTATATCGAGGGCGTGCTGGCACCGCTCGCTTGCGAGGTGACCCATCCGTGCCCCAGCTGCGTCTGTGCTTTCTTCGACGCCGGTGTTGATGCCGCGCATGCCACGGCGATTCGCGCCGATATGGATGCGCTGCCCATCGCGGAGGCGACGGGAGCGGCCTTTGCCTCAACCCATCCCGGCAAGATGCACGCTTGCGGACATGACGGACACATGGCCATGGCGCTTGCCGCCGCGACGTATGTTGACCGTACGATTCGCGAACAGCCGGGCGCCATTAGGCGCAACGTTCTCTTTGTGTTCCAGCCGGCCGAGGAAACGACCGGTGGTGCCAAGACGGTATGCGAGAGTGGTGTGTTCGAGCGCTATGGGGCCGACCGCATTTTTGGCTTTCATGTGTGGCCCGATCTGCCCGCCGGCACGTTGGCGAGCTGCCCCGGTCCGCTGCTGGCGCGCTCAAGCGAGACGCACATTCATATCCATGGAACGAGTATCCATATCGCCAAGACCTACGGCGTTCCAGTCGAGGAATCGCGCGATGCCGCGTTGGCGGCAGCGAAGTTTTTGGTTACCGAGCGCGAGCTGATGGATGAGCTGGGTGCCGATGAGCCCTGCATTGGCAAGTTCGGCCTGCTGCAGGCAGGCACCGTCTGCAATGCGGTGGCGGGGGAGGCCCATGTGGCCGGCAGCTTGCGTGTGTTTACGGACGGCATGTTCGACCGTGCACGCGAGGGTGTGCGCCGCGTGCTTGATGGGGCGTGCGCTGCAACGGGCTGCACGTACGATCTCGACTTTGCCGAGGGCTATCCGCCGGTCGACAACGACCCCGAGTTGTTTGCTCGAATCGCGCCTGCTCTGCCCGAGTTACGGCTC